>NZ_JBGCCL010000011.1:0-208266 GCF_041262505.1 Streptacidiphilus sp. MAP5-3 | reverse complement strand
GCTTTCCGGCGGGGGGGGGGCGGGGGGGCCACACCCCCCGGTGCACCCCTGCCCTGCCCCGGGGGGGGGGGGGGGGCGGGGGGGCCCCCCCCCCCCGGGGGGGGGGGGGGGGCGGGGGTCCCCCCCCCCCCCCCCCGCGCCCCTGAGGTATGTACAACCGACCCGGCTGCAAACGCTAGAGCAGCTTCGGTATCGGCGGAGCGCCCAGCGACTCCGCTGCCCGCTGCAACGCGCTGGCGAGCAGCGCGAGGTCGGTGGGGCCGTTGCCCAGTTCGCGGACCGGGCGTTGGGTCGGGGGTTCGCCGAGGCTCGTCCAGTCCAGCGGGGTGACCGTCGGTCGCAGCGTCGCGGTACGCGGAATGCGGCCGGTGATGCGCGCGGACTGGAAGGCGCTGACCCCGCCGTCCGGGTGGCGGGCCAGGCCGCGGCCGGGTTGGTCGTCGGCGAGGGCCGCGGCGTCCTCGACGTGGATCAGCAGGGCCGAGGCGACCGGGGAGTCGGTCCGCAGGGCGACCCGCAGTTGTGCGGCCTCGTCGACCGCTGTGCCCGCGCCGCGTTCCGGGTGGGAGGTGGTGACGGCGAGGCGCACGCCGAGCCGGGGGCCGCGCTGGGCGACGTCCTCCAGGACATGGGCCAGCGGGGAGCCGAGCAGCTCGTCCCAGTCGTCGACGGCGACGACCAGGTGGGGGAGTGGCTCGGCCTCGACCGCGACGGCGCTCTGCGTCGCCTGCTGCGGGTAGTCGTCGGCGGCGCGGCGCGGCGGGGCCAGCCGCGCGAGCGCGCGCTCGGCGTGCCACGCGGCGAACGAACGGCCCTGCAACAGCGAGGCGCGGCGGTCCAGTTCGGCGCTGAGCCCCTGCGCGGCGTCGCGCAGACCGGGGCCGTCGGTGGTGGCCACATGGCCGATGACGTGCGGGAGTTCGACGGCGGGGGCGAGGCCGTGGGCCGGATCCTGCGGCGGGCGGCCCTCGATCAGCAGCAGGCCAAGCCGGTCCGGGCGTTCGGCGACGGCGAGTGACGCCAGGAGTGACCGGAGCAGTTCGGTGCGGCCTGACTGGGGTGCGCCGCCGATCAGCAGATGGTCCGTCAGGTCGAAGGAACAGCCACCGTCGCGGGCGACGCCGACCGTCGCGGTCGGCACATCGCCGGAGCTGAGCCGTAGGTCGGCCCAGCGGGCGGAGATCTTGGCCGGGGTGACCAGGTCGAGATCGAGCAGGTCGAGCAGGCGGGCGGCCTCGGGCAGGGCGGCACGGGTGCTGCCCGGACGGCGGGCCGCGTCCTGCTCGCGAAGCGGGGCGAGGGCGCGGGCCAAGCGGCCGGCCCACGCGGCGCCGACCGCGTCCAGAGCGACCCCGGCTACCAACTCCCGCTCGGGCGCGGCACGGTGCTGTCCGGCCGCACCTCGCGCGGCGGAACCGGCCGAGGGGGCGGGGCGCTCCATGTCGAGCAGGGTGCCGACCTCGCCGGAGATCTGCACGACGGCTCCGCAGCCCTGCGGCAGCGCCTCCGGGTACTCGTCGAGGTGGAGCACATGGATGCCTCGGGCGGGGCCGTGGGCCAGCAGTTCGGCGATGGCCTCGCGGGCCTCCTCGCTGCCCGGGTCACCGTCGATGACGATCACGGTGGCCCGACCGCGCGGGCCCGGATGCGCGTGAACCGACGCCGCGCCGGAGGCGGCGACCGGAGCGGCGTCCTCGCCCCAGCCGGGGGCCAGTTCGCCGAGTCGGGCCAGGGCCTGCTGGGCGTCGAAGGCGGTCAGCGCGCGGCACGGCTGTCCGTGGGTAGGGCGCAGATGCGGCAGCCAGGGCAGCCAGGACCAGGCGTCGGTGCGGTCGTCCAGCGGGCGGGACTCGTCGGCCGAGATCAGCACCAGCTCCAGCGCGGACGGTGCGTGCAGCACCGCGAGCTGCGCCAGCAACGCCCGGACCAGGCCGGTCAGCCGGGGACGCGGGCCGGTGAGACCGAGGCTGCCCGCCGCGCGCAGGTCCAGGGTGACCGGCGTGTGCGCGCGGGTGCCGAGGCGGAGCACCAGGGCGTCGGGGTGGTCGAGCGTGCGCTCCCAGAGCCGGGGGCCCGGGCCGATCGCGGTGAGCAGCACCTCCGCCGGGTCGGGCCAGCGGCCTGAGTCGCGCGGCGGGGCCTGCGCCGGGACCACGGCCGCGGGCTGGGCGGGACGGCGCAGGCCGAGGCCGATCCGGAAGCCGCGCCCGTGCGTCAGCTGCGGCCGACCGCCGGAGCCGGGATCGGACGCGCCACCGGCCGGGGCGTCGGACGCGGACACCGCCGAGGCTCCCGACGGGTGTTGAGGAGCGTGGTTGCGGGCGCGTGGTGCGCGCGGTGCGCCCGGTGCGGCCTCGGGCGCCGACGGCAGCATGCCCGTGCCGGAGGCGGTGCGCCCCGAAGGACGGCCCGGACCACCAGCGGCGCTGAGGCCGCCCGGACCACCCGAGAAGCCAGGACTGCCGCCCGGCGCGAAGGCCCCGGCGCGGGTGGGGACTTGGACCGTGCCGTGGCCGTCGGGCACGACATCGGCCCGGTCCGGCGAGGCGGGGACGACCCGCAGCGCGCTCTCGCCCAGCGCGATCAGCGCGCCCGGCGGCACCGGACGCGGCTCCGCGCCGACCGGCCGGCCGTCGAGCTCGGTGCCGTTGGTGGAGCCGGTGTCCGCGATCGTGACCCGCCCGTCGGCACCGACCTCCAGCGCCAGATGGAAGCGGGAGACGTCCGGGTCGTCCAGCGGGACGTCGGCGTCGGAGGAGCGGCCGACCACCACCCGGCCCGGGTGGAGCAGATGGATGCCGCCCGCGTCGGGGCCGCCGACCACGTGCAGCGCCGTGGTCGCGCCGCCGGGCTCGGCCGCGTCGTCCGGGTCAGGCGCGTCCAGGCGCAGCACCGCGCCGTCGACCAGCGGCGGGTGACCGAGCACGGTGTGCTCGTCGAGGCGGCGGCCCTGGGCGTAGAGATGGATGTGCGTGGCCGCGCGACCGGCGCGTCCGCCGGGACGCGCCCCCACCGCACCCGCGAGCGCCCCCGCGACCGCGCCGAGGGTGGTGCCCACCGGCGCACTGACCAGCACGTCCGCCACGGGGACGGAGGCGTCGCCACCGGAACGGTGGGCCGTTGCGACATGCGGGAGCGACGTGTGTGCCGTCTGCGACGGCGAACCGCTCTCGCGCGGCCCAAGCACGGTCAGCCGGATCTGCATGCGCCCTGCCCCTTCCGCCCGCACGCGATGGTCGTCGCCACGGTGTCGGATGCATCCTCCCATCCGCCACCGACAGTTCGCGCACAGCACCCGATCGGATGATCTTCGGAACGTATCAGTGCGCCCCGGGCGTCCTAGGGTGCGGCACCGGCATGCGGAACGCCCCGTCGCCGTCGCCCCGCCGAGTTCTGCCCCCAGTCTTGTCGCAGTCTTGTCGCAGTCCTGGCGGGGTGTTGTCGAGGTGTCGGCGAGGCCCCGTCGGCGCTTCTGCCAGGTCCGTGTCAGGATCTCGGCCGGATTGCCGCCTGCACGACACGACGGCGGCTTCGAACGCCGTTAGAGTTGCCGAAAACGCGAGCAGCCCCCATGGGGCCGGGGGACCGGCCACTCACGGCGCGGGACAGATGGCACGACGAGGAGCGCACGGTGCGGCCGGTTGGCAGTAAGTACCTGCTGGAGGAGCCGCTGGGACGCGGCGCCACCGGGACGGTCTGGCGTGCGCGGGTCCGCGAGGACCTCGACGCCACGGCGAGTGGCGACGGTCACAGCCTGGGCGTGGTCCCCGGTGCGGCCGTGGCGATCAAGGTCCTCAAGGAGGAGCTGGCCACCGACCCGGACGTGGTGATGCGGTTCCTGCGCGAACGCGCGGTGCTGGTGCGCCTGGTCCACCCGAACGTCGTCCGGGTCCGCGACCTGGTGGTCGAGGGTGAACTGCTGGCCCTGGTCATGGACCTGGTCGACGGCCCCGACCTGCACCGCTATCTCCGCGCCCACGGCCCGCTCAGTCCGGTGGCCGGTGCGCTGCTGATGGCGCAGATCGCCGACGCGCTGGCGGCCAGCCACGCCGACGGCGTCGTGCACCGCGACCTCAAGCCCGCCAACGTGCTGCTGGCCACGGTCGACGGACCGGACGGCGGCACCATGCACCCGCTGCTCACCGACTTCGGCATCGCCCGGCTCGCCGATTCGCCCGGCATCACCCGCACGGCGGAGTTCGTCGGCACGCCCGCGTACGTCGCGCCCGAGTCGGCCGAGGGCCGGCCGCAGACGGCCGCGGTCGACATCTACGGCGCGGGGATCATGCTCTACGAGCTGCTCACCGGTCAGCCGCCGTTCCGGGGCGACGGCGCGCTGCAGATCCTGCAGGCGCACCTGTCGCAGCGTCCGGAGCGGCCGCGGTCGATGCCCGAGCCGCTGTGGACCGTGATCGAGCGCTGCCTGGAGAAGGACCCGGCGCGCCGCCCGTCCGCGGTCGCGCTGGCCACCGCGCTGCGCACGGTGGCGGCGGGGATCGGCGTCCACGCCTCGGTCAGCGAGATCGAGGCGGCCAACGCGGTGGGCATGCTGCTCACGCCGCCGGTCCAGCCCACTCCGGCGGGCTCGGAGGATACGACGCTGCCGCGCGGCGTCCCGTCCTCGGCCGACGGTTACCCGCCCTCCGCACTGACCGAGGTGCTGCCGCACGGCGGTTACGGTCAGGCGGCGAGTGCTGCGAGTGCTGCGACGGCGGCTGGCTTCGCTGCCTCGGCGGCGGACCCGACGGCGGTGCTGCCGCAGAGTCAGGGGCAAGGCCCAGGACAAGGTCAGGCGCAGGGCCACGGCATGGGTCCGGGCCAGGGCCGTGGCTTCGGCCAACCCGCCGATCCCACCGCGGTGTTGCCGCAGGGTCAGCTCGGCGGCGGGCAGCAGCCCCTGCCGGACGGACCCCATCCCTGGGAGTCGCAGCTGCGCGCCGCACGGCACCGGAACGAGCAGACCCAGGTCGGTCAGCTGGGCGAGTTCGGGGTCGAGGACCCGTTCGCCGCGCCGCCGCAGGTCGCGCCCGCGCCGTACCGGCCGCAGCAGGCCCGCGCGCAGGCGGCGCAGGCCCAGCGTGGGCGTCCGCAGGTCGCGCCCCCGGTGTACCGCCCCGAGCCGGAGCCCGCCCCGCAGCCCGCGCGTCGCGCGGCGGAACGTGCGCCCGAGCGTGCGCCCGAGCGCGAGCGGGAACGCGAGCCGGAGCCCGCGCCCCGGCGTGAGCGTGCGCCCCGGAGGCGGCATCACATCCCAGGCAGCGGCTGCCTGAAGTTCCTGCTGGTCCTGATCATCGCCGGGTTCCTGATCTGGGAGTTCTCGCCGCTGCACGGCTGGATCGACCACATCGTGGGCACCGTCGAGGGCTGGTGGCACCAGGTCTCCAACTGGTTCCAGCAGATCACCAACACGGCCAACAAGGTCAAGCACACGGTCAACCAGATCCCGGGCACGGGGAGCAGCGGCGGCTGACGCCCCGTCGCCGGCCTCTGCCCAAGCCCCTCCTGGGCCCGGACGTGTTGCCACGGCGAGGGGTTGCAGGACGGGGTCGGATCCCAGGTTTGACGATTTGTCGACACCTGACGGCCCGTCCACCCCCTGCTGTCCCCCAAACGGCTCCAAGCCGCGTACTTTGGTCGCTGACACCGACGCTGGTCGACCGGCAGCCGTCGTCCCTATCGGCGTGCGTCGGTCCCAGCAGCCTCAGATCGCGCACGGAGCAGCCTTGGCACGCAAGATCGGTAGCCGTTACACCGCGCACACGGTGATCGGCCGTGGCTCGGCGGGCACCGTCTGGCTCGGCGATGGCCCGGAGGGTCCGGTCGCCATCAAGATCCTGCGCGAGGACCTCGCCTCCGACCAGGTCCTGGTCGGCCGGTTCGTGCAGGAGCGCACCGCGCTCACCAGCCTGGACCACCCCCGGGTGGTCGGCGTGCACGACCTGGTCGTCGACGGCGACGACCTGGCCCTGGTGATGGAACTCGTCCACGGCAGCGACCTGCGCTCCCGGCTGGAACGGGAGGGTCCGTTCACCCCGCAGGCCGCCGTCTCGGTCGCCGCCGACGTCGCCGAGGGGCTGGCCGCCGCCCATGCGGCCGGGATCATCCACCGCGACGTCAAGCCCGAGAACATCCTGCTCGACCAGGCCTCCAGCCCCGGCCCCGGCGGAGTGCCCCGCGCCAAGCTCTCCGACTTCGGCATCGCCCGCCTGGTCGACGCGCCCCGCCGCACCAGGAACACCCGGATCATCGGCACGCCCGACTATCTGGCCCCGGAGATCATCGAGGGCCTGGAGCCTCGCGCCGCGGTCGACATCTACGCGCTGGCCACCGTCCTCTACGAGCTGCTCGCCGGGTTCACCCCCTTCGGCGGCGGCCACACCGGTGCGGTGCTGCGGCGCCACGTGACCGAGACCGTGCCGCCGCTGCCCGGTCTGCCGGAGCCGCTGTGGAAGGTGCTGGCCCAGTGCCTCGCCAAGGCGCCGGCCTCGCGCCTGCGCGCCACCGAGCTCGCGTCCGCCCTGCGCGACCTGCTGCCCGGCCTGGCCGGACTGCCCGCGCTGCGCATCGCCCACCCCGACGCCCCGGACGTCCCCCCGCTGCCCGGCTACGACCCCGACATCCCGGCCGACTACGACGAGGACGAGGACGACCACGACGAGGGCGGGGACGGGGACTGGGACGACAGGGACGACCGGGGCGCCTTCGCGCGGTCCGCGGCCGAGGGCGCCCACCGTGGTTCCGGCTCTGCGCAGCGTCGTCGCCGGGGCGCGGCCGTGCCGCTGGTGCCCAGCAGCGCGCCCGACTCGACCCGCGAGACCCACACCAACCTGCGCCGCCCGCGTCCCGAGGACCTGGCCGCGCTCGCCGAGGCCTCCCGCGCCCAGCGCAACGGCCTCGGTGGTCTCGGCGGCCTGGGTGGAGCGCTCGGCGGTCTCGGCACCGGCCGGGGGCGCATCCCCGGCGGATCCCAGCGCAGCGGCGCCGGAGGCGCGGCGGTCCGGCGTCGTCGCCGGCTGCTGGCCGCGGCGGCCGTGGTCGTCTGTGCGGTCACCCTCCTCGGCGGCTACGCCGCACTGTCCGGCTCCGGTGACGGGAACCGGGACAATCCCGGCGACGCCGCCTCGCCCACCGCCCACCAGAGCCGGTCGGCCGGGCTGCCGCAGGCCCCGGTGGCAGGCCAGAGCGACGCCACCGACGCCGGCGGCACGGCCCACCTGCCGAGCTGGGCCTCCTGGTCCGACGCGCCCACGCCGCCGGCCCCGCTGGTCAGCGGCGTCCGCGCGCTGCGGCTCGGCACCACCGGCACCGTCTTCGTCTTCGGCACCGACGCGACCGGCGCCGTCCGCTACGTCACCCGCAACGGCCAGGCCTTCGGCCCCTGGGGCAAGTTGACGGGCATACACGTCAGCGGCGAGCCCGCACCGGTGGCGCTGCCCGACGGAACGCTGCGCCTGTTCGCGCGCGGCACCGACGGCCTGATCTACCTGCGCGACCTCGCCCCTGACGGCAGCTGGACCCCCTGGAGTCAGCTCGACGGTCAGATGCACGTCGACGCGCCCCCGGCAGCGGTCGCCACCGGCTCCCGGATCGACCTGGTCGCCCGGGTCGGCAGCGGGCTCGCCACCACCTCCTACGTCAACGGCGCGTGGACCGCCTGGGCGGCGGTCTCCACGGTCGGTGCGATCGGCGGGACGCCCACGCTGATCGGCGAGAGCGGGGGCCGGGTCGACGCCTTCGTCACCACCGCCTCGGGCACGGTCCAGCACACGCTGCTTGCCGGCGGTCTCTGGCATCTCGCCCGCCCGGTCACCGGCGTGACGGCGGCCAACCGCGTGGAGGCGGTTCAGGACGCCTCGGGCGGGCTGTTCGTCTTCTCCACCGGCACCGACTACGCGGCGTCCAACGGCGCCGGTCAGTCCTGGCTCGGGGCCTCCCTGCCCAGCGCGCCGGACTCCCCGTACGCCGCGGCGGCCTGCGCGGACGCGGGTGGTCTCGTCCTCTTCCGGGTGACCTCCTCGGGCAGCCTCCAGTTCACCCACGGCCGCTAGGCCCTGTCGTCAAACTCGCGTCGGATCAGCCCGGGTTGTCTGGTGCGGCCAGCTGCAAGGCGGAGGGTCGCCCTCGTACTGGGCCGTACTTGGGCGATGCGACAACGCAGCGTGGGGGCACCCCCTAGCCGAAGGCCGGGGGAGGCCGTGCCAGGCAAGCCGGGCCCGGCGGGAGTTTGACGACAGGGCCTAGGCCCTGGCGCGGTAGGCAGCTTGCCACTCTGCATTAGGCTTGGCCTGTGGCAGCCATTGATCCTTCCGAAGAGCTCAAGTCCCTCGAATCGACCATGGGGTCGATCGAGGCAGTCGTCGACCTGGACAAGCTCCGGGCCGACATCGCGGTCTTCGAGGAGCAGGCCGCCGCACCGGACCTGTGGGACGACGTCGACAACGCGCAGAAGATCACCTCCAAGCTCTCCTACCTCCAGGGCGAGCTGCGCAAGATCCAGACCCTGCGCAGCCGGATCGAGGACCTCGGCGTCCTCTTCGAGCTGGCCGAGGCCGAGGGCGACGCCGAAGCGCGCGCCGAGGCCGAGAACGAGCTGGAGTCGGTCCGCAAGTCGGTCCAGGAGATGGAGGTCCGCACCCTCCTCTCCGGTGAGTACGACGCCCGCGAGGCGCTGGTCAACATCCGCGCCGAGGCCGGTGGCATCGACGCGGCGGACTTCGCCGAGCAGCTGATGCGCATGTACCTGCGCTGGGCCGAGCGCCACGGCTACCCGACCGAGGTCTACGACACCTCCTACGCGGAGGAGGCGGGTATCAAGTCCGCGACCTTCGCGGTCAAGGCCCCCTACGCCTACGGCACCCTCTCCGTCGAGCAGGGCACCCACCGCCTGGTCCGGATCTCGCCGTTCGACAACCAGGGCCGCCGTCAGACGTCGTTCGCCGGCGTCGAGGTGCTGCCGGTCGTCGAGTCCAGCGACCATGTCGACATCGACGAGAAGGAACTCCGGATCGACGTCTACCGCTCCTCCGGCCCCGGCGGCCAGGGCGTCAACACCACCGACTCGGCGGTGCGCATCACCCACCTCCCGACCAACATCGTCGTCTCCTGCCAGAACGAGCGCTCGCAGATCCAGAACAAGGCCTCGGCGATGAACGTCCTCCAGGCCAAGCTGCTGGAGCGCCGCCGCCAGGAGGAGCGCGCCGCGATGGACGCCCTCAAGGACGGCGGCAGCTCCTGGGGCAACCAGATGCGCTCGTACGTGCTGCACCCGTACCAGATGGTCAAGGACCTGCGTACCGAGTTCGAGGTGGGTAACCCGCAGCAGGTGCTGGACGGTGAGCTGGACGGCTTCATCGAGGCGGGCATCCGGTGGCGCAAGGAGCAGGAGAAGGCCGCTTCGTAGATGCCGGCCGAGATGAACAATCGGCGCAGCACCGAGGCGGGCATCCGGTGGCGCAAGGAGCAGGAGAAGGCCGCTTCGTAAGCGCGCCGACGGACGTTCCGGCGCACGCCTTCACGGGGCCTCCACGGGCCCCTGACGGGGCCTCCACCGAGCATCTGGAGAGTCAGTAGGGGCCCGGCGGTCACAAGTTGACCGCCGGGCCCTCGTCACACCATGCTGTCGCGCGGCAGAGCCTTAAGTGAGTCTTTTGTGCGAAAGCCGCACGAAGTACGGAAGGGGCGGAAGTGGCGCGGGGACACCGGAGAAAGAGCGGCGGTATACGTGTCGCGGGCGTTGCGCTCGCGCTTGCCGGGGCGGGGCTGACGGTAGCGGGGGCGGCAAACGCCGCGACGACGACGCAGCCCGCTCCGAGCGCCTCACCGTCCACGGGAAGCAGCGGGGGTCTCCTCGGTGGGCTTCTCGGCGGCGGCAGCGGAAGCGGTGGTGACGACGGCGGCCTCGGCGGCAGCGCCAGCGCCACGCCGTCGGGGAGCGCGACGCCCTCCGGCTCGGCGTCCGCCACGGGATCGGCCTCCGCCTCGCCGTCGGGCTCGGCGTCCGCGTCGGCCTCGGCGTCGGACAGTGCGAGCAGCAGCGCCGCGCCGACCTACGCCGTGCCGACCCAGGCTCCGGCGCGGACCCAGCTCGCGGAGACCGGTGGCGGCTCGGACACCACGCTGATCCTCGTCGGCGGTTTCACCTTCGTGCTGGGCGGCCTCGTCTTCCGCTTCGGCCCGCGCGCGGCGAACGCCCGCAAGCACTGAGGCACCGGCACGACGTACCGGCACGACGCATGCAAAGGGCCCGGGCTTCCGACCGACCGTCGGAACCCGGGCCCTTTGCTGTGTTTCGGTCTGCTGTGTATCGGTGTAGGGGTGTATCGGTCGCCCTCAGGCGAAGGCGTGCCGCGCTATCAGCACGCATGCCACCAGCGCCGCCACCAGCGCGATCACGGCGGCGGGGGACAGGGAGGCGAAGAGCCCCTGCTGCTGCAACATGCGCTGTCGGCTCGCCCGGCAGGTCGGGCAACGGCCCTCGCTCACGGGACCCGAGCAGTTGGCGCACACCAGACGGTCGAGCGTCATCGCGATCTCCTCCTCCGATGTGCACAACGCACCACCTGGTCCGGGTGGTTCCCTCCACTGTGCCACGTCACTCGCGATCCAGCGTGATTCCGGTCTTTCCCCTGGTGGCCGTCCGTGATCAACCACATACGCAGGCGGATTTTGCCTGACGGATTGTCCTTGAATGTCCGCTACTGTCCGTGAACTCCCCCACCTTTCGCGGTGTGAACCTGCGGGTCCGCATCGGCTTCGCGTAAGGTCGGCCGAGCCCTGTCCGCCTACACTGCCCACCGTGATGCAGCCGTGATCCGATTCGACAACGTATCCAAGACCTATCCGAAGCAGAACCGTCCGGCGCTGGACAACGTCTCGCTCGAGATCGAGAAGGGTGAGTTCGTCTTCCTCGTCGGTTCCTCCGGCTCGGGAAAGTCGACCTTCCTGCGCCTGATTCTGCGCGAGGAGCGTCCGAGCACCGGAAGTGTGCACGTGCTCGGCAAGGACCTGGCCAAGCTGTCCAACTGGAAGGTGCCGCACATGCGCCGCCAGTTGGGCACCGTGTTCCAGGACTTCCGCCTTCTCCCCAACAAGACCGTGGGCCAGAACGTCGCGTTCGCCCTCGAAGTCATCGGCAAGCCCCGCGGGACCATCAAGAAGGTCGTCCCCGAGGTCCTCGAACTGGTCGGCCTGGCCGGCAAGCAGGACCGCATGCCCGGTGAGCTCTCCGGTGGTGAGCAGCAGCGTGTGGCCATCGCCCGCGCCTTCGTGAACCGCCCGATGCTCCTGATCGCGGACGAGCCGACCGGAAACCTCGACCCGCAGAACTCCGTCGGCATCATGAAGCTGCTGGACCGGATCAACCGGACCGGCACCACCGTGCTGATGGCGACCCACGACCAGGCGATCGTCGACCAGATGCGCAAGCGCGTCATCGAGCTGGACCAAGGTCACCTGGTCCGCGACCAGTCCCGTGGCGTCTACGGCTACCAGCACTGATTAGAGGACCTGTCCATGCGAGCCCAATTCGTCATGTCGGAGATCTGGATCGGTCTCCGACGCAACCTGACGATGACCATCGCCGTGATCGTGAGTGTGGCCCTGTCACTCACCCTCGCCGGTGCGGCCATGCTGCTGAACTCCCAGGTCAGCCAGATGAAGGGGTACTGGGGCGACAAGGTCGAGGTCTCGATCTACTTCTGCAACCACGACAACACGACCAACCTGCAGAAGACGCCCAACTGCGCCTCCGGCGTGGCGACCCAGGCGGAGATCAACCAGGTCCACGCGAACCTGGACAAGAACTCCCTGGTGCAGACGGTCTACACGGAGACGCAGCAGCAGGCGCTGGTCAACTTCAAGGCCCAGTTCCCGGATTCGCCGCTCTCTCCGTACATCAACGCTGACGCGTTCAACAACGCGCTGCGCGTCAAGCTGACCAACCCTCAGGACTACGACCAGATCGCCGGTCTGGTCGCGGGCCAGCCCGGCGTGGCCTCCGTCGACGACCAGAGCGCCGTGCTCAAGCCGCTGTTCAACCTGATGGACACCGGCCAGTGGGTCGCGGTCGTGGTGATGGTCGTCATGCTCGGCGTGACGCTGCTGCTGATCGTCAACACCGTTCGTGTGTCGGCGTTCAGCCGTAAGCGCGAGACCGGCATCATGCGACTGGTCGGCGCCTCCAACTACTACGTGCAGATGCCGTTCATCGCGGAGGCGGCCTTCGCCGCCGTGGTGGGCGCGGTCCTTGCCTCCGGCATGCTGGCGATCGGCAAGTACGTGCTGATCGACATGGTGCTGAAGAAGCAGATCACCCTGATCAGCTTCATCGGTTGGGGTCCGGTGGTCCAGGTCATGCCACTGCTGCTGGTGATCGGTGTCGGCATGTCCTCGTTGGCGGCCTTCCTCACGCTGCAGAAGTACCTGAAGGTCTGACGGACCGACAACTCTGCTGATCACCCCATACGAAAAGCCCCGGAACGCGTACTGCGTCCGGGGCTTTTCGTCGTCTTCGGGCATGTCGCCCGAGCCCGCACCTCTAGACTCTTCGTCCATGTCACCAACTCGTCGCGTACTACGGCTCCAGCTGACGCTGGGGCTGGTGTTCGTGACGGTGTGCGCGGTGGGTGTCGGGACCGGTGCGTGGGGGAGCGAGGGACGGTCGACGACGTCGGTCGCCGCGGCCGCTCCGTCGTCACACAGAGCAGACAGCTCCGACAACTCCGACGGCTCGGGAGCCTCCGGAGCTGCGGACCGGTGGGCCGCCGACTACACCGCGCAGCAGTTCGCCGCCTACAGCCAGGAGTTGGACGGTCACTACGTCGGCGTCGGGCTCTGGGTGGCCCGCTCGCCGCAGGGCGAGGTGAGCGTGACCCGGACGCTTCCGGGAGGCCCCGCCGCGCTCGGCGGTGTCCGCGCGGGCGAGCGGCTGCTCGCGGTCGGCGGCACCCCGGTGACCGGGCTGCCCGTCACCGAGGTGGTCGGCCTGCTGCGCGGCGGTGCGTCCGACGCGGTCGGCTCGCCGGTCGTGCTGCGGCTCCAGGAGGGCCCCACGAGTACGTCCAGGGCGGTGGATGCGACGCTGCACCGGGCCCTGTTGGACGAGGACGACGTCCACGTCGACCACCCGGCGCGCGGCGTCACCCGGATCAGCATGGACGCCTTCACCCTCGGTGTCTCCGAACAGGTCCAGGCCGCCGTACGGCAGTTGGAGCTGCATCCGGCGACGGACGGGCGCGGCATCCTGCTCGACCTGCGCGGCAACTCCGGTGGCCTGGTCAGCGAGGCGGTCGCCACGGCGTCCGTATTCCTGGACGGCGGACCGGTCGCCCGCTACCAGTCAGGCGGCGGCGCGCCGCAGCAGGTGCTGCAGGCCGCGTCCGGCGGCGACACCTCGACGCCGTTGGTGGTGCTGGTCGACAGCGGCACGATGAGCGCCGCCGAACTCGTCACCGGCGCGCTCCAGGACCGCGGTCGCGCGGTCGTGGTCGGCAGGCCCACCTTCGGCAAGGGTGCGGTGCAGCAGCCGCAGACCCTCTCCGACGGCGTGGTGCAGGAGCGCACGGTCGGCAACTACCTCACCCCCTCCGGCCACTCGCCGGACGGCCAGGGCATCCAGCCCGACGTCGAGGTCCCGACCGACGCCACCCCGCAGGCTGCGGAGAGCACTGCCCTGACTGTCCTGGACGACCTCTCCGACATGGACAGCCAGTAGGGCCTCCTGTACGGGCTCCGGAAAACGCCCGTGCCCGGAGCGGGTACGAAGTGCGAGAATGGCCCGCACTATGGCGAAGAAGAAAGACGACCCGCGCAACAAGCTCATCGCCTCCAACAAGAAGGCGCGGCACGACTACAACATCATCGACGAGTACGAGTGCGGCATGGTGCTGACGGGCACCGAGGTCAAGTCACTCCGCGCCGGCCGCGCCTCCCTGGTGGATGGCTTCGCCGACGTGACCAGCGGCGAGGCGTGGCTGCACAACGTGCACATCATGGAGTACGCCCAGGGCACCTGGACCAACCACGCCGCGCGGCGCAAGCGCAAGCTGCTGCTGCACAAGTGGGAGATCGACAAGCTCGACCAGAAGCTGAAGGAGACCGGCTACACCCTGGTGCCGCTCTCCATCTACTTCAAGGACGGCCGGGCCAAGGTCAGCATCGCCCTCGCCCAGGGCAAGAAGCAGCACGACAAGCGGCAGACGCTCCGCGAGAAGCAGGACCGCAGGGAGACGGACCGCGCCGTGGCCGCGGCACGCCGCCGTCAGCGGGCCCAGGGTTAATGAACTGGACCTTGCCAGTCGCTGCGCCGTAGCATGGACAGCGTTCCGCAGGGTCTCCCCGGACCAGGTGGGACGGCAACGGCGAAAGCCGGTGCTTTGACAACTGAACAGCACCCTTGCATGGGGGTGATCGGTTTCGACTGGGGATGTCGAGCCAGGAGAAGCGAGCCGAGGAACGCGGCAATGATCTCGTAAACCACGTGTCGCAAAACATAATCGCCAACACCAAGCGCGATACCTTCGCCCTCGCCGCCTGAGCGAGCATCGAAGGAGTCAGACCGGGCGCGTCTCCGTCCCGGATCCTGGCTTAATCTAGGAGACTCCACCGTTCGGCCCGGTCGCGGGGGCGCACGGAACACTAAACAGTGACTGAGCCCGTCGGGAGCTTGTCTGCGTGACTCCCGGGGCCGAGAAAAGCACAGCAGACTGCGCTCGGAGAAGCCCTGGTTCCGCACCACAGGACGCGGGTTCGATTCCCGCCACCTCCACCGATTCCCATGTGAACAGAGAGCCGCCCGGTCCGCCGGGCGGCTCTCTGCGTTTATGGCGTTCATGCCGTTCCGGTACGCGCTGCCTGGAGTCCGGCGTAGGCGGCGTGGGCCTCGGCGAGGCCCAGCGGCCAGTCGAAGCCCGGGGTGTCGTCCTGGCCCGGGGCGGTGACCGAGAGCGGGTCCGGGGTGGGGATGCGGGCACCGGCGGCGCGGAGGGTGTCCAGGGAGCGGGCGTACTGCGGATGCGCGGCGAGGGCCGCGTTGACGCAGGGGAGAGCGACGGTCGGGATGCCGCGGCCGAGCGCCTCGGCGGCGTAGCCGAGGACGAAGGAGTCGGTCAGGCCGAGGGCCCAGCGGTTGATCGAGTTGAAGGTGGCCGGGGCGAGCAGCACCACGTCCGCCGTGGGCCAGACGTCGGGCTCGCCGGGCAGCTTGTAGTGGGCGCGCACGGGGTGCCCGGTCAGCGCCTCCAGGCCGGGAAGGTAGGGGTGGAGCCAGCCGGCCGCGGTCGGGGTGAGTCCGAGGCAGACCTGCCAGCCGTCGGCCTGGGCGCGCTCCACGGCGACAGCGATGTTCAGTACGGGTTGCGCACCGGTGCCGAGGAGATAGAGGGTGGGGTCTCCTGTCATGGCTCCACCCAACATCGCGATCGGTGGATCTTGCAAGTGATTCACCGTTCGGCCCCAGGGTGTACCCAAACCGTCCTGAACTGCCTGTTCAGGCCACCGGTGCGGCGAAGTCGATCGGGTGGACGTACTGCCAGGCCGACTTCTCCGGCTTCATCACTCTGAACATCAGCGGCAGCAGCGCGTCCCTGACCACCCGTCCGACCGGGCCCGCGGCCTTGCGGGCGTTGGTGCGGGCGGTCGCCTTCATGATCCGCTCCACCCGGGGCCGGCGCAGCTGCTCGTAGGCGACCAGCGCCCGGTCGACCGGGAGGTCGCGCAGGCAGCGGGCGAGCTGCACCGCGCTCTCGATCGCCAGCGACGCGCCCTGGCCCGAGCTGGACGACGGCGCGTGCACCGCGTCGCCGACCAGCACGATCCGGCCGCGGCTCCAGTTCGGGACCGGCGGCATGAACTCCATACTGCCCGCGAAGATCAGCGCCTCCGGGTCGGTCCGCTCCAGCAGCCGGACGGCCGGGCTGGCGTCCTCGCGGAAGAGCTCGACCATCGTCCGGAGCCAGAACTCCGCGCCCTTCGCGCGCTGTTCGGCCACGGTGACCGGCATCGGGCTGGGGAGGTTGACGAACCAGAGGCAGCGGCCGTCCTCGAAGACCTGCCAGCCGAGGAAGGCCCGCTTGCCGAACGACATCCGCATCTTGCCGCCGGTGTCCGGCAGGCCGCTGTCCTCGACCCAGGCGCCGAAGCTGTGCGTGCCCGCGTACTGCGCCTCGGGGGCGGCGGGGTCGATCAGCCGCCGGACCGTGGAGTGGATGCCGTCCGCGCCGATCAGCAGGTCGGCCGTGGCGGTGGTGCCGTCCGCGAAACGTGCCGTGACCTGGGTGCCGTCGTCGACCGCGTCGACCAGGCGGCGGCCGGTCAGCGTGGTGACGCCGCCCGCCTCGGCCGCGTCGTTCAGCACCCGGTAGAGGTCGGAGCGCTCCACGAACCGCTGCGGCGGGATGCCCGGCAGATTGCCGAACTCGCCGAGCTGCCTGCCGTTCCAGCTCTCGATGACCATGCCCTCCATCGGCGTGCTGACGGCGCGGACCGCGTTGCCGATGCCGACTGCGTCCAGCGCCTGGAGGCCGTTGGGGGCGAAGCCCATGCCGCCGCCGACGCCGTCGGCGGTTCCGGCGTAGGCCTCGCAGACGGTGGCGCGGATGCCGACCTGCTGCAGGGCGGTCGCGACGACGGGGCCGGCGATGCCGCCCCCGATGACCAGTGCGGTGCGGACCCGCTGCTGCGGAGCGGTGTCCGTGGGGTGCTGGGTGGTGGTCGTCTCGTCCATGAGTTGATAGTTGCATTGCAACTAGTCTTGAGTCAACTAGTCAGATTGGGTCTATCGAGGCGGCGCGCGGCGTGGAGATCGGTGTAGTGCGCTCCGAGGGAGGGGGTGGCTGCCTAGGCTGGGTCCCATGGCGACCCTCCGCGCACTCGACCGCCGGGCTCTGAACCGTGCTCTGATGGAGCGTCAGTTCCTGCTGTCGCGCGTGCACAGGACGCCGCTCGACGTGATCGGGAGGCTGGTCGGCCTGCAGTCGCAGATCCCGCTCAACCCCTACACCGCGCTCTGGTCCCGGATCGCCGGGTTCGACCCCGCCGAGGCCTCCGCGCTGCTGGCCGAGCGGCGCACCGTCCGGCTTTCGACGCTGCGGGGGACGATCCACCTGCACGACGTCGACGACGCGCTCACCCTGCGCGCCTTCACACAGCCGGTGCACGACGCCACCCCGTTCGGCGAGCGGGCGGTCTTCCGCGGCCCGCTGGCCGGGGTCGAGCCCGAGACGCTCTGGGCCGCCGCCCGTGAGCTGCTGGACGCCGGACCGCTGACGCCCGCCAAGCTGGGCGCGGCGCTGGCCGAGCGGTTCCCGGGCTGCGAACCCGCCGCGCTCGGCACGGCCGTCCGCTACAAGTTCTCGCTGGTCCAGGTCACCCCGCGCGGCGAGTGGGGCCGCAGCCGGGCGGCCACCCTCGCCACCGTCGAGTCCTGGCTCGGCCGCCCCCAGCAGCGGCCCGACGTCGAGGCGATCGTGCTGCGCTACCTCGCCGCCTTCGGGCCCGCGAGCGTCCAGGACGCGCAGAGCTGGAGCGGGGTGACCCGGCTCGGCGAGGTCTTCGAGCTCTTGCGGCCACGGCTCGCGGTCTTCGCCGACGCGGTGACCGGCCGGGAGCTGTTCGACCTTCCCGACGCGCCGCGTCCCGACCCGGAGACCCCCGCGCCGCCGCGCTTCCTGCCGGACTACGACAACGTGCTGATCGGGCATGCCGACCGCAGCCGGGTCCTTGCCGAGCGCGATCGGGCCGAGCTGTTCGCCCGCGGCAACGGCTACCGTCCCGCGCTGCTGGTGGACGGGCGGCTCGGCGGCGCGTGGTCGTACACCAGGCCGAAGCGGAAGGGCGAACCGGCCGCCCTGGAGATCGAACTGTTCGCCCGGCAGTCGGCGGCCGTGCGTGAACGGATCGAGGCCGAGGCCGCTGAGCTGCTGACTTTCCTCGCACCCGACGCGACCGAGCGGACCGTGGCCCTCCACCCGAGCGCCCGGAGGGCGTAGGATCAACAGTTCCCTTTTTCAGGGAGCGCAGCGCCCACGTTGGACCACAGGGGATCTCATTGGCCTCGCCCACGCAGCACACGACCGATCACACGGCCGACCACAGACCCGACCGCGTCCACGACCGCGGCCCCACGGCGGCGGAGACGCCCGAGGGGTTCGGGACGCCCGCATTGTCCGGGACGCCCGCAGCGTCCGAGGAGGGGGTTCTCGACCACGAGATCGCGGTCGAGCAGGCCCACCTCGACACGGTCTACCAGCGGCTCGGCGAGAAGCTGGCCGAGGCCGAGTTCATCCTGGACGACGCCAACCGCAAGTTCCTGGCCGGGACGCCGGGCGCGCTCGCCGAGCGTGACGCCCAGGCCTACCAGGCTGGACGTCATCTCCAGCGACTCACCAACGAGTTCGAGGACTTCCTCTTCGGCCGGATCGACCTCCAGGCGCCGGACCGCCCCGAGGAGGACGGTTTCCCCTCGCAGACCCCGCTCGACCCGGCCGACCCGGACATCGCGGAGACCCTGCACATCGGCCGTCTCGGCGTACTCGACGCCGAGTACGGTCCGCTGGTGATCGACTGGCGTGCGCCCGCCGCCGCGCCCTTCTACCAGGCCACCCCGCGTCGGCCCGGCCGGGTGGTGCGCCGCCGGGTGATCCGCTCGCGCGGGCGCAAGGTGCTCGGCGTCGAGGACGACCTGCTCCGCCCCGACCTGGAGCCGCGCCTTGCCGGGCGGCCGATCACCGTCGTCGGCGACGGCGCGCTGATGGCGACGCTCGGCCGGGCCCGCGGTCACTCGATGCGCGACATCGTCTCCTCGATCCAGCAGGAGCAGGACGAGGTGATCCGCGCCCAGGCGGCCGGGGCCACCCTGGTCACCGGTGGTCCGGGCACCGGCAAGACCGCCGTCGCCCTGCACCGTGCCGCCTACCTGCTCTACCACGACCGCCGCCGGTACGCGGGCGGCATCCTGGTGGTCAGCCCGACGCCGCTGCTCGTCTCCTACACCGAGGGAGTGCTGCCCGCGCTGGGCGAGGAGGGCCAGGTCGCCATCCGCGCCATCGGCAGCCTCGTCGACGGCGAGCAGGCCGACCGCTACGACATCCCGGAGACCGCCCGGCTCAAGGGCTCCTCCCGGATGGTCGCGCTGCTGCGCCGCGCCGCGCGCGCCGCGCTCGACGGCCAGGACACCCCCACCGAGCTGCGCGTCGTCGCCATGGGCGAGGTGCTCAAGCTGGACGCCGCCGCCCTGCACGGACTGCGCCGCACCGTGCTCGGCGGCAACACGCCCGTCAACCTGCTCCGGCCGCGTGCCCGGCGGGCGCTGCTCGACGCGCTCTGGACCCAGCTGCGGCGCGGCCGGCCGACCCCCGTCGACCGCTACGAGCGCGAGGAGGCGCAGCGGCAGCGGGAGAGCTTCGAGGAGTACGTCACCGACGAGGACGCCTTCCTCGACTTCCTGGACGCCTGGTGGCCCGCGCTGACGCCGCGTGCGGTGCTGGCCGCCCTCGCCGACCAGCGCCGTCTCGGCGGCCTGGCCCGTGGCGCCTTCACCCGCGCGGAGCTACGGCTGCTGGTCGACTCCTGGCGGCATCTGGACCGGCGCGGTCGCGGCGGCGTCAGCGTGGCCGACGTGGCGCTGCTGGACGAGCTCCAGGTGCAGCTCGGCGAGCCGTACCGGGCGCGGGTGCGCGAGGTCGACCCGACCGAACTGCTCACCGGTCTGGACGAGGTCACCACCTACGGCGACCGCCAGCGCCGCGAGCAGGAGCAGCGCGCCGTGGCCGCGGCCGAGCGTCGCGACTACGCCCACGTCATCGTCGACGAGGCCCAGGACCTGACGCCGATGCAGTGGCGGATGGTCGGCCGCCGCGCCCGCAACGCGACCTGGACCATCGTCGGCGACCCGGCCCAGTCGTCCTGGATCGACCCGGCCGAGGCACAGGCCGCGATGGACGAGACCCTCGGGTCGAAGCCGCGGCGGCGCTTCACGCTGACCACCAACTACCGCAACCCGGCCGAGATCGCCGAGGTCGCGTCGCGGATCCTGGCCCAGGCCGCGCCCGGCATCGAGCCGCCCGTCGCGGTCCGCTCGACCGGCGTCGCCCCGCGCTTCGCGGCGGTCGCGGACGAGGAAGCGATGGGCGAGGCGGCGCGCACGGAGGTGGCGCGGCTGCTGGACGAGGTCGCGGGCACCGTCGGCATCGTTGTCCCGATGGAGCGCCGCGAGGAGGCGCGCGGGTGGATCGCGGGCCTGGGTGAGCGCGCAGTCGCGCTGGGCAGCCTGGAGGCCAAGGGCCTGGAGTACGACGCCACCGTGGTCGCCGACCCGTCCGGCATCGCGGGGGAGTCGGAGGCGGGTCTGCGGGTGCTCTACGTGGCCCTGACCCGCGCGACGCAGCGGCTGACCGTGCTGAGCGGCCCGCTCGACCTGCCGAACTCGGCCGGCGTCCCGGCGCTGCTGCACGGCTGACGCTGCGTCAGACTGCCGGGCGGCGGGCCGCCGGGGTCGGCGGAAGACGCAGTTCGGGCCCCCTACCGAATCGGTAGGGGGCCCGAACTGACTGAGCGTCTGATACGGCACCGACCCGCCATGCTCGCCTCGCGGCAAGTGGTCGCTCGAAGCGACGAAGGTTGGGCCCGGGGGCTTGGATCGAGCCGGTGCCGTACAGCCAGAGTAACAAAGGTCCCCCGGAACGCATTCCCCTCTTCCACATCTGTCCTGAAGTGCCTCCGTTCCGAACTCGGCGCGAACTCTCGGCGGGGCGCCGCCCCGGACGGCCGGGATCGGCAGCGGCGCAGGCAGGATGGTCTGTGGAAGCCGCGCGCGGCGGCCGGAGTATCTCAGGCTTCGTCCGCGCTGCGGAACAATATTTCCGCCTACCGGCAAGTAGGTGGGACGATCGGGACGACTCATCCACAGCACGGTTGAAGCAGCGGGTACAGGAAGAAGGCAACGTCGATGGCGGCGGTCCCCAGTGTGTCCAACTCGATCACGGTGCGGCTGGAGGTCCCGGCCCGCGGCAACGCGGTGAGCCAGATCACCACGTCCGTGGAGTCCTCCGGCGGGACCGTGACCGGTCTCGACGTGACGGCGTCCGGCCTTGAGGCGCTCCGGATCGACGTCACCATCGCGGCCGTCTCGGTCGCCCACGCCGACGAGATCGTCGAGAAGCTCCGCACCATCGAGGGCATCTCCATCGGCAAGGTCTCCGACCGCACCTTCCTGATGCACCTCGGCGGCAAGATCGAGATGTCCAGCAAGCTGCCGATCCGCAACCGTGACGACCTGTCCATGATCTACACGCCGGGCGTCGCCCGCGTCTGCATGGCCATCGCCGAGAACCCCGAGGACGCGCGCCGCCTCACCATCAAGCGCAACAGCGTCGCCGTGGTCACCGACGGCTCCGCGGTGCTGGGCCTCGGCAACATCGGCCCGATGGCCGCGCTCCCGGTCATGGAGGGCAAGGCGGCCCTGTTCAAGCGGTTCGCCGGGATCGACGCCTGGCCGATCTGCCTGGACACCCAGGACAGCGACGAGATCGTGGCCATCGTCAAGGCGATCGCCCCCGGCTTCGCGGGCATCAACCTGGAGGACATCTCCGCCCCGCGCTGCTTCGAGATCGAGGCGCGGCTGCGCGAGGCGCTGGACATCCCGGTCTTCCACGACGACCAGCACGGCACCGCGATCGTCGTCCTCGCCGCGCTGATGAACGCGCTGCAGGTGGTCGGCAAGCACATCGGTGACGTGCGCGTGGTCATGTCGGGCGCGGGCGCGGCCGGCACGGCGATCCTGAAGCTGCTGATGGCGGCGGGCGTGCAACACGCCACGGTCGCGGACGTGAAGGGCGTGGTCCACCTGGGCCGCGACGACCTCAACGACTCGCTCCGCTGGATCGCCGAGAACACCAACCGCAGCAACCGCACCGGCTCCCTGAGGGAGGCCGTGCGCGGCGCGGACGTCTTCATCGGTGTCTCCGCGCCGAACGTCCTCGACGGCGACGACATCGCGGCGATGGCGGAGGACGCGATCGTCTTCGCCCTGGCCAACCCCGACCCGGAGGTCGACCCGGCCGTGGCCCGCCAGACGGCCGCGGTCGTCGCCACCGGGCGCAGCGACTTCCCGAACCAGATCAACAACGTGCTGGTCTTCCCAGGCGTCTTCCGCGGCCTGCTGGACGCGCAGAGCCGCACGGTCAACACCGAGATGATGCTGGCCGCGTCGCGTGCGCTCGCCGGGACGGTGGGCGCGGACGAGGTCAACGCCAACTACATCATCCCGAGCGTCTTCCACCCGGACGTCGCGAAGACGGTCGCGGCGGCGGTGCGGGAAGCTGCGCACGAGGCGGGCTCGGCGCAGGCTCCGGCGGTGACGGAGACCGGGGCGATCCCGGTGGTCAACGGCTGACAGGCAGGTGCACCGCTCAGGGAGCGCGGGGTACTACGCGCCGAGCCATCCGCGCAGGTGGCAGGCCGAACGCGCAGGGCCGCGAGACAGAGCCGTTTCACGTTTGGGGACTACGCACAGCAACCGATACGGTGGCCCCGGCGCGTCGGTTCCGAAAGGTGTGGAATCGTCCGCTTAGAGTGTCCGGC
This sequence comes from Streptacidiphilus sp. MAP5-3, assembly GCF_041262505.1. Taxonomy (NCBI): domain Bacteria; kingdom Bacillati; phylum Actinomycetota; class Actinomycetes; order Kitasatosporales; family Streptomycetaceae; genus Streptacidiphilus; species Streptacidiphilus sp. MAP5-3. Next base: position 185,691 of record NZ_JBGCCL010000011.1, on the reverse strand, counting down.
GAGAGTCCGGGCGGCGTGTTCGTTGGCGCTGTTCGTGTGACTCTCAAGGGTGCCGGATTCGCTTTCCCGGCGGGAATGGGGGCAGGATTCGTGCTCAGCACACCCCTCGCCTGCTGGGACGTCACCTAGGTGGCGCTCGGCTCGGCAGCCGAGGTGGCGGTCCTCCGGGGCAGCCGAGGATCGCAACGCGACAGACCACAATGGAGTACACATGAACCGCAGTGAGCTGGTGGCCGCGCTCTCGGAGCGCGCCGAGGTGACCCGCAAGGACGCGGACGCCGTCCTGGCCGCCTTCGCCGAGGTCGTCGGCGACGTCGTCGCCAAGGGCGACGAGAAGGTCACCATCCCCGGCTTCCTGACCTTCGAGCGCACCCACCGTGCCGCCCGTACCGCCCGCAACCCGCAGACCGGTGACCCGATCCAGATCGCGGCCGGCTACAGCGTCAAGGTGTCGGCGGGCTCCAAGCTCAAGGAGGCCGCCAAGGGCAAGTAAGCCCTGGGCGTCAGACACCACGAGCCGGTCACTCCGCGTCAGCGGGGCGGCCGGCTCGCGGCGTTCCCAGGGGAGACCCCGGTGCATACTGAGCGGATGTCAGCGGAGCAGCAGTTCGACCGGGCCACCGCCTTCCTGGCCGGGTTCGCACGCCGGCAGGCGGCCGTCTGCAAGGACTTCGAGGGCGGCTTCGCGGTGCGCGACCCGGCCTACGCGGGGTCGCACGAGCACAACCAGCTGGTGGTCGACGGCACCCCCGACCCCGCCGACCTGACCGCGCACGCGGACGCGCTGCTGGACGGTCTGGGCCACCGTCGGATCCTCGTCCTCTCCGAGGCCCACGGGGAGGCCTGTGCGGGGCCGCTGACGGCCGCCGGATACGCGTACGGGACCGAGGTGGTGATGATCCACCAGGGCCCGCGTCCGGAGCCCGTACGGGCCGCCGAGGAGCTCACGCTGGACGAGGTGCGTCCGGCGCTGACCCGGCAGACGCGCGTCTGGATGCCGCACCAGGCCGAGGAGACTGTCCGTCACCTCGTGGACCGACGGACGGCGCGGCTGCGCGGCGCGGACGAGGTGGTCCTCCTGGGCGTCCGGGACGAGCCGGGCGGGGAGGTCGCCTCCTGGGCGGACCTCTACCGGGACCTCGGGCACGACCACGTCGCGCAGTTCGAGGACCTGGTCACGGCCGACGAGTACACCCGGCGCGGGTACGCCGACGCCGTCCTCGCCACCGCCCTGCACCGGGCTTCTGCCGCGGACCTGTTCTTCCTGCTCGCCGAACCCGACGACTGGCCGCGGCACTGGTACGCCCGGCGCGGCTTCGTCCCGGTGGGCCGGGTGCACGTGTTCACCCGCTACCGCGTCTGAAAGCCGTCTGAAAGTCAGGGGAAAGCACGACGCGCCGCCCGGAGCCGGGCGGCGCGTCGTGTGCGTGCGGGGGAGCGGAGCGGCCGTCAGGCCGCCTCGCCCGGGAGCTCGATGTCCGCGCCGAGCGCGCGGAGCTTGGCCATGAAGTTCTCGTAGCCCCGGTTGATCAGGTCGATCCCGTGCACCTGCGAGGTGCCCTGCGCCGCCAGCGCGGCGATCAGGTAGGAGAAGCCGCCGCGCAGGTCGGGGATGACCAGCTCGGCGCCCTGGAGCTTGGAGGGGCCGGAGACGACCGCCGAGTGCAGGAAGTTGCGGCGGCCGAAGCGGCACGGCGTGCCGCCCAGGCACTCGCGGTAGAGCTGGATGTGCGCGCCCATCTGGTTCAGCGCCGAGGTGAAGCCGAGCCGCGACTCGTAGACCGTCTCGTGGACGATGGAGAGGCCCGACGCCTGGGTCAGCGCGACGACCAGCGGCTGCTGCCAGTCGGTCTGGAAGCCGGGGTGCACGTCGGTCTCCAGGGCGATGGCCTTGAGCTCGCCGCCCGGGTGCCAGAAGCGGATGCCCCCGTCGTCCACCGCGAAGGCGCCGCCGACCTTCCGGAAGGTGTTGAGGAAGGTCATCATCTCCAGCTGGCGCGCGCCGTGGACGTAGATGTCCCCGCCGGTGGCCAGCGCCGCGCAGGCCCAGGAGGCCGCCTCCAGGCGGTCCGGCAGGGCGCGGTGGTTGTAGCCGCCCAGACGGTCGACGCCGGTGATCAGGATGGTCCGGTCGGTGCCCATCGAGATGATCGCGCCCATCTTCTGCAGCACGCAGATGAGGTCCACGATCTCCGGCTCGATCGCCGCGTTGGCCAGCTCGGTGACGCCCTCCGCGAGGACGGCCGTGAGCAGCACCTGCTCGGTCGCGCCGACCGAGGGGTAGGGCAGCTCGATCTTGCAGCCGCGCAGCCGCTGCGGGGCGTTGAGCACGGTGCCCTGCGGGTGCTTCTCGATGACCGCGCCGAACTGCCGCAGCACGTCGAAGTGGAAGTCCACCGGACGTCCGCCGATGTCGCAGCCGCCCAGGCCCGGGATGAAGGCGTGGCCGAGACGGTGCAGCAGCGGGCCGCAGAAGAGGATCGGGATCCGGGACGAGCCCGCGTGGGCGTCGATGTCGGCGACGTTGGCGCTCTCCACATGCGTGGGGTCGAGGACCAGCTCGCCGTCCTCCTCGCCCGGGCGCACGATGACTCCGTGCAGCTGGAGCAGGCCGCGGACCACCTTGACGTCGCGGATGTCCGGCACGTTGCGGAGCCGACTGGGCTCATGGCCCAGCAGCGCGGCCACCATGGCCTTGGGCACGAGGTTTTTGGCGCCGCGGACGCGGATCTCGCCCTCGAGCGGTGTACCGCCGTGGACGATCAGGACATCGTCGGTCATGTTCTCGCGATCCTGGGGTGGTCGTGGAGCTCATATGGACAGGAAAGTGCACAAGGGTGCAGGCACTCTGAGAGATGGTAGTGGTCACCGGAGTGGTTCCTTGCTGTCGTGGAATCCCTGTGAAGACGCCGCGTCGCTGGCCGGGGTGCGTGTGGGCGGTGCTATCGGCTCGGGGCCCCTGTGGGCAAGGTCTCAGGCGAACGGTCCCGCGCCCCTCGAAGGAGCCCTCACGCGCCCTCCGAGGGACGTGTTCGAATGCCCGGAGCGCCTCAGGTGCGGGATCATGTCTGCCATGACGGAGCCCGTCCTGCTCACCGGCCGCCTCCTGGTGGCGACGCCCGCGCTGACCGACCCGAACTTCGACCGGGCCGTGGTGCTGCTGCTGGACCACGATGCCGAGGGCAGTCTCGGGGTGGTGCTGAACCGGCCGACGCCGGTGGAGGTCGGCGCGGTGCTCGACGTCTGGGCGGACCTCGCGGGCGAGCCCGCGGTGGTGTTCCAGGGCGGTCCTGTCGGGCTGGACTCCGCGCTGGCCCTGGCGGTGGTGCCGGGGGAGCAGGGGGACGACGGAGTGCTCGGCTGGCGGCGGGTCCACGGCGCGATCGGGCTGGTCGACCTGGAGGCCCCGCCGGAGCTGCTGGCCGCCGAGCTGGGCGGGCTCCGCGTCTTCGCCGGTTACGCGGGCTGGGCCCCGGGCCAGCTGGAGGACGAACTGATGGAGGGCGCCTGGTACCTGGTGGACTCCGAGCCGGGCGACGTCTCCTTCCCGGATCCGGAGCGGTTGTGGCGCGCGGTGCTGCGCCGGCAGCGGGGCGAGCTGGCCCTGGTGGCGACCTACCCGGACGACCCGACGCTGAACTGAGCCGACACGGGCACCGGCGGCCCGCTCCCGCGTCGTCGGACACCGCCTAGACTTGACCGGCATGAGCACCCTTGAACCCGAGCGCGGCCTCGGAACCGGCACTCTGATCGAGGAGGTCCCGCAGACCTCCCACGGCGACGGCGACCACGAGCGCTTCGCGCACTACGCCGACAAGAACAAGATCATGGAGAGCGCCCTCTCCGGCACCCCGGTCGTCGCGCTCTGCGGCAAGGTCTGGGTGCCCAGCCGCGACCCCAAGAAGTACCCGGTCTGCCCGCTCTGCAAGGAGATCTGGGAGGGTATGGAGGCCGGTGGCGGCGACAAGGGCGGCAAGGACGGTAAGGGCGGCAAGGGCAAGTAGGCCCCGCCCGGCCGGGTGGAGTCCGACCCGCGAAGGCCGGTGAAGGGCTGCCGCGGAAGCCGGTAAGGGCTCCTGACAATCGGCCGTCGGGCACCTGTTCCGGGTGGCGGCGGCGCGGCAGGATGGGCGCCATGCACCTACTCCCCGCGCCGCTGTCTCTTGCCCAGCCCGCCGCTACGGGCGCGTTTCCGCTGACGCCCGGCACCGCCCTGGACGCCGCTCCCGGCGCCGAGGCGGTGACCGCCTGGCTGCGTGCCGAGCTCGGCGCGGCCACCGGCCTGCCGCTGCTGCCCTCCGCCGCCTCCACCGTGGTCGAGGGCGCCGGCATCCGCCTCGCCCTCGACGACGAGCTGGAGGCCGAGGGCTACCGCCTCACCGTCGACGCCGACGGAGTCCGGCTGGACGGCGGCAGCGCGGCGGGGCTGTTCTGGGGTGCCCAGACGCTGCGCCAGCTGCTGGGCGCGGACGCGTACCGCCGCTCGCCGGTCCGGGGCAAGGACGAGGCGGGCTGGGCCCTGCCGCACGTCACGGTCCACGACGCGCCGCGCTTCGGCTGGCGCGGGGTGCTGCTGGACGTCGCCCGGCACTTCCTGCCCAAGGCGGACGTGCTGCGCTACGTCGACCTGCTCGCCGCGCACAAGCTCAACGTGCTGCACCTGCACCTGACCGACGACCAGGGCTGGCGCGTCGAGATCACCCGCTACCCCCGGCTGACCGAGGTCGGCTCCTGGCGCGAACGCTCGATGGTCGGCTTCCGCGACGGCAACCGCCGCGACGACCGCCCGCACGGCGGCTTCTACACCCAGGCCGACCTGCGCGAGATCGTCGCCTACGCCGCGGCCCGGCAGATCACCGTGGTGCCCGAGATCGACATCCCCGGCCACTCGCAGGCCGCCATCGCCGCCTACCCCGAGCTGGGCAACCACGACGTCGTCGACACCGCGCAGCTGAGCACCTGGACCGACTGGGGTGTCAACCCCAACGTGCTGAACGTCGAGGACGCGACGCTGCGCTTCTACGAGAACGTTCTTACCGAAGTCCTGGAGATCTTCCCGAGCACGTTCGTCCACCTCGGCGGCGACGAGTGCCCCAAGGAGCAGTGGCGTGCCGGCGCGTCCGCCCAGGCCCGGATCAAGCAGGAGGGCCTGGCCGACGAGGACGAGCTGCAGAGCTGGTTCATCCGCCACTTCGACCGCTGGCTCGCCGAGCGCGGTCGGCGGCTGATCGGCTGGGACGAGATCCTCGAAGGCGGGCTGGCGCCGGGCGCGGCGGTGTCGTCCTGGCGCGGCTACACCGGCGGAATCGCCGCCGCCCAGGCGGGACATGACGTCGTGATGTGTCCGGAGGAGTACGTCTACCTGGACCATCGCGAGTCCGGCAGCCCCGACGAGCCAGTCCCGGTCGGCTACGTCCGCACGCTGGAGGACGTCTACCGGTTCGAGCCGCTGCCGCCACAGCTGCGTCAGGACGCGGAGGCCGCCCGGCACGTGATCGGCACTCAGGCGAACCTGTGGACCGAGTTCATGGACGACGTCCGCGAGGTCGACTACCACGCCTTCCCGAGGCTGGCCGCCTTCGCCGAGGTCGCCTGGTCCGATCTGCCGCGTGAGCCCGCGGCGCGGGACTACGCCGGGTTCGCCGCGCGGATGGAGACCCACCGGGCCCGCCTCGACGCGCTCGGCGTCGAGTACCGGCCCGCCGACGGCCCGCGCCCCTGGCAGCGCCGCCCCGGCGTGCTGGGACGCCCCCACGACGCGACGCCCGAGGGGTGACCCGCCGGCCTGGGCCTGGCTCCAAGCCCCCGGCGGCCGTGTCAGGCGGGCCGGGCCCGGCGGGAGTTCGATGGACGGGCCCGGCGGGAGTTTGACGACAGGGCCTAGCACCCCAGGTGACCGCTTCGGGCCGGGACGCGCCATGGGTCACCCTCGGGCGGGACCGGGGGTGACCCGTCACCTCACGTTGACCCGCGTGTGCCAGAGTGGTGCCCCACGCCGCCACGAGGAGGGTGCGCAGCAGGTGCGTTTGCACGTACCGTACGGCCAGGAGGGTGGCGGTGTGAGCAGCCCGAGCACGGTGGGACACGAGTGAACCAGACGATCATGCTCCCGGCCTCGCTGGACGAGGCCGTCGGCGCGGTGGCGGCCTCGCCCGGCGCGGTTCCCGTCGCGGGCGGGACCGACCTGATGGGCGCCGTCAACGCCGGTCTGCTGCGCCCGATGGCGCTGCTCGGACTGGGGCGGATCTCCGAGCTCAGAGGCTGGCAGTACCAGGACGGCGCGGCGCTGCTCGGCGCCGGACTGACCCACGCGCGCATGGCCCGTCCCGACTTCGCCGCGCTGATCCCGGCGTTGGCCGAGGCGGCGGGTACCGTCGGCCCGCCGCAGGTGCGCAACGTCGGCACGCTGGGCGGCAACGTCGTCAGCGCCCATCCGGCCGGGGACACCCTGCCGGTGCTGGCCGCACTGGAGGCCACCCTCACCCTGATCGGCGCGGACGGGGCGCGCGAGGTGGCGGTCAGTCATCTGCTGACCGGCCTGGACCCGTTGCGTTCGGGCGAGTTGCTGGCTTTTGTCCGAGTTCCGCTGCTCCATGCACCCCAGGTTTTCCTGAAGTCCACCGGCCGGACGGGTCCCGCTCGCGCGGCGGCGTCCGTCGCGCTCGTGCTGGACCCGGCCCGGCGCGCGGTGCGCTGCGCGGTCGGCGCGGTCGCGCCGGTCCCGCTGCGGCCGCTGGAGGCCGAGCAGTGGGTGGCCGGCTGCATCGACTGGGACGGCGAACGCACCGTCGACCCGGGGGTGGCCGCCGCGTTCGGCGAGTACGTGGCCTCCGCCTGCGTCCCGGACGCCGAGGGCGAGTCGGCCCTGCCGGCCAACCCCGACCCTGCGGCCCAGCGCCTGCGGCGTACTGTGTCCGTACTGGCCCGCCGCGCACTCGGGAGGGCGCTGACGTGACGGACTATCTGACAACCCCGGTGGGGTCCGGCGACGACTCGCCGCGCGCCTCGTACACACTCCGGGTCAACGGGATCGAGCGCCCGGTCGCGGACGCCTGGATCGGCGAGAGCCTGCTCTACGTGCTGCGCGAGCGGCTCGGTCTGGCCGGGGCCAAGAGCGGTTGCGACCAGGGCGAGTGCGGTGCCTGCTCGGTGCAGGTGGACGGCCAGTTGACGGCCGCGTGCCTGGTCCCGGCGGCACTGGCGGCGGGCGTGGAGGTCCGTACCGTCGAGGGGCTGGCCGAGGAGGGCGTCCCGTCCGACGTGCAGCAGGCGCTGGCCGAGAGCGGCGCGGTCCAGTGCGGATTCTGCGCCCCCGGCCTGGCCATGGCCGTGCACGACCTGCTGGAGCGCAACCACCACCCGAGCGAGCTGGAGTCCCGGCAGGCCCTGTGCGGCAACCTCTGCCGCTGCACCGGCTACCAGGGCGCGTTGGCGGCCGTCCGCACCTGCGCGAAGTCACGGGCCGAGGCGGCGGAGGAGGATTCGCCGGAGACGGCGACGACCGGCGGCGATTCCGGCTTCTTCGGCGACGGACCGGTCGAGGGCGTGGTCGACGCGGCCTCGCCGGTCGAGGAGCTGGTCCCGCTCCCGATCCCGGAGTCGATGCCCGAACCGCCCGTGCCGTCCACCGCCGAGGCGGAGTACGCGGCGCCGGAGTACCCGGGCTACGGGGACGCGGGCGCCGGGTATCCGGCTGCCGGGTACACCGGCGCGGAGTACAGAGCCGGCGAGTACGCAGCCACCGAGTACCCGGGCTATGGGGAGGCGGGTGCCGAGTACGCCGCCGGGGCCGAGTACACCGGCGCGGAGTACGCCGCCGCCGAGTATGCGGAGCCGGCGTACGGCGACGCGGACGGCGAGGCGGAACTCCCGGTCTACGTCGACGCCGACGTGCACGCCGAAGTGCACGCGGACGTCCCGGCGCAGCACGGCGGCTACGACCAGGCGACGTACCAGGGGGCCGGCCAGGACGGCTACGGCTACGAGGGCTACGGCGAGACCTACCAGGACGTCGGCCAGGGTGGACAGGGCAGCCACAGCGGTCACAGTGGTCACGGCGACGGCGTGTACGGCGGCGACGGGCACGTCGGCCAAGCCCCGTACCAGGGAGGTCCGTTCGCAGCTCCGTTCCCCGGCCGGGCCGACGGCCCGGACGCACGCGGCGCGGCCGGAGCACTGCGCACTCCCGGACAGGCCTCCGCTCCGGCGGAGGAGAACTTCCAGGCCGGTGAGGCGGAGGGTGGCGCACGGCGTGTGGGCGCGGTCCTCGGCGCCGGGCTGATGGCCAAGGGCATCGCCGACCGCCAGCGCGCGGCGGGTGCCGACAGTCAGGGCCTCGGCACTCACGGCCTCGACGCTCAAGGCCCCGAGGACACCGGCGCGTTCGGCGCGTTCGCGGGCCTGAACCCCGACAGCACGGGCGCCTTCCGGATCGACGTCCAGCGCGGCGAGCCGACCGACGGTGCAGCCGGCGCGGTCGCCGTGGACGCGCCCCCGGCACCGGCGGCCACCCGGACCGAGGCCTACGAGCAGTACCCGGCCGGGGAGTTCGACACCGGACAGTTCCACGTCGGCCAGTTCGACACGGGGACGTTCGACGCGAGCGCGTTCCAAGCGGGCCACTTCGAGCCCGGTCACGTCGACACCGGCTCGTTCGCGACCGGTCACTTCGAGGCGGGCACGTTCGAGACAGGCCAGTACGACGCGGCCGCGTACCAGACGGGCCAGTTCGACACGAGTCACCTCGACACGAGTCACCTCGGCACCGGGCACCTGGACACCGGCCAGTTCCCGGCCGACGAGTTCGGTGCGCACGGGCCCGGCGCGCCCGACCCGGCCGCCGGCATGTACGTCCTGCCCCACCAGCACGGCCAGGAGAGCGGTTCGTGACCACCCCCTCCACTCCGTCCGGCACCGGCGGCACCGCCGGGACCGGCGAGGAGACGCTGACCAACCTCACCACCGTCCCCGCGGGCGCGCCCGGCAGCGCGACCGGCGGGGCGATCGGCAGCCTGCTGATCACCCCGGCGGCCACCGCGGCCGTGGCGGCGGGTGCCCAGCCGGACGCCGCCGAGGCGCCCAAGCCACCGACGGGCATCGGGGTGTCGCCCGTGCGCGAGGACGCCGCCGCCAAGGCGATGGGCGTCTTCCCCTTCGCCGCCGACCTCTGGGCCGAGGGCCTGCTCTGGGGGGCGCTCGCGCGCTCGCCGTACGCGCACGCGCGGATCAAGAGCATCGACACCGGCCCCGCTCTCGCCGTCCCCGGCGTCTACGCGGTGCTGACCGCGGACGACCTCCCGGCCGGTCCGGACGGCAGTCGCAACGGTGCGCCCACCGGTCCCGTCGTCGCCGACCGACCGGTGCTCGCCGCCGACGTGGTCCGGCACCACGGCGAGCCGTACGCCGCCGTCGCCGCCGACCACCCGGACACCGCGCGGCTGGCCGCCGCCGCGATCCTGGTCGAGTGGGAGCCGCTGCCCGCGCTGACCGACCCGGACCAGGCGTTCCAGGCCCCGCCGCTGCACCCGGACGGCAACATCTTCCGCCAGCTGCCGATCCGCTTCGGAGACCCGGACGTCGTCGGCGAGGTCGTCATCGAGGGCATGTACCAGGTGGGCCGTCAGGACCCGGCGCCCATCGGAGCGGAGGCCGGGCTGGCGGTGCCGCGCCCCGACGGCGGGGTCGAGCTGCACGTCGCCTCGACCGACCCGCACGGCGACCGGGACCGCGCCGCCGCCTGCCTCGGCATCGAGCCGGATCGCGTGCGCCTGGTCGTCAGCGGCATCCCGGGTGCCACCACCGACCGCGACGACCTCGGCTTCCAGTCCATGCTGGCCCTGCTGGCGATCCGCACCGGTCATCCGGTCAAGATGGCGCTGACCCGTGAGGAGTCCTTCCTCACCCACCCGCACCGCCACCCGGCGCTGCTGCGCTACCGCCACCACGCCGACGCCGAGGGCCGCCTGGTCAAGGTCGAGGCGCAGATCCTGCTGGACGGCGGCGCCTACGCGGACGTCTCCAGCGAGGTGCTGGCCGCTGCGGCGGCGATGGCGGCCGGGCCGTACGTCGTCCCGCACGTCTTCGTCGACGCCTGGGCGGTGCGCACCAACAACCCGCCCGCCGGGCGGATGCGCGGCGAGGGCGCGCTGCAGGTCTGCTTCGCCTACGAGTCGCAGCTGGACCGCCTCGCGGCGGCGCTCGACCTGACGCCGCTGGAGATCCGCCGCCGCAACGTCATGGCCACCGGGGATCTGATGCCCACCGGCCAGGCCGTCACCTGCCCCGCGCCGGTGCGCGAGCTGCTCGACGCCGTCGCGGACGAGCCGCTCCCGCCGTTGCCGGTGGACCAGCCGGACGCGGAGTGGCTGCTCCCTGAAGGCCCCTGCGGCGCGGGCGACCCGGCCGCCGTGCGGCGCGGGATCGGCTACGCGGTCGGCATGGTGCACATGCTCGGCATCGAGGGCACGGACGAGGTCGCCACGGCGTCGGTCCGGGTCACCGGCTCGCAGGCCTCCGTCATCTGTGCGGCGGTCGACCCCGGCTCCGGCTTCGCGACGCTGGCCAAGCAGATCGTCCAGGAGATCCTGGGGGTCGAGGAGGTCTACATCGCCCCGGTCGACACCGACCAGCCGGCGACGGGGCCGTCCGCGCGCGGGCGGCAGACGTGGGTGGCTGGCGGCGCGGTCGAGCGGGCGGCGCTGATGGTGCGTCAGCAACTGCTCCAGCCGTTGGCGGCGCGGTTCGCCATGTCGCCGGAGCTGCTCAGCATCAAGGACGGCCGGATCACCTCCTACGACGGCGTCCTCGGCATGTCGGTCCTGGAGGCGCTGGAGGGCAAGGACCTGTGGGCGACGGCCCAGTGCCGCCCCCACCCGACCGAGCCGCTGAACCCGGAGACGGGCCAGGGCGACGCGTTCGTCAGCATCGGCTTCTGCGCGATGCGGGCCGTTGTGGACGTCGACATCGAGCTGGGCACGGTCCGGGTCGTCGAGGTCACCGCGGCCCAGGACGTCGGCCGGGCACTGAACCCGAGCCAGATCGAGTCCCGCATCGAGGCGGGCGTGACGCAGGGCCTGGGACTCGCCCTGATGGAGGAGCTGGCGGTCGGCGACGGCCGCCTGCTGGCCCCGTCCTTCGTCGGCTACCGCCTGCCGACCGCGTTGGACGCCCCGGAGATCCGCGTGGCCGCGCTGATCGAGGACCACGACGTCGTCGCCCCGTTCGGCGCGAAGGCGGTCGGCGCGGCGAGCGCGGTCGTCGCCCCGGCGGCGGTGGCCTCGGCGGTACGGGCGGCGACGGGGATGGCGGTTACGCGGCTGCCGATCCGCCCGGAGGACGTCTGGGTGTAGCGGGTCCTCAGGGGCGCGGGTCCCTGGAGGAAGCTGCAACTACCTCTTATCGCATTTGTGATCCGGTGCTCATCGCCCTCTCATGCCGGACATGCACGGTGTTTCTGTAGTCAACGGACGACGGGAGCACCACCATGATCCTCACAGCAGCAACCAAGCGCCCGGGTGAGGCACCCCTGCGGCGGCTCGCGCCCAGCGGCGGGACCGTCGTGGTCGCCGTGGCCGCGCGGAAGAAGTAGCCACATGACCGTCGCGACCCTCCCGCACCGGGTGACCCTGCCGCGGCTGCTCGCCGTGGACGCGGTGGACGGGCCCGTGCCCTGCGTGGACGACCTGCCGGGGCTGCTCGGTGAGGCCGGACTGGACGGGCTCGGACTCGCGGTGACGCGGCCCGCGCGCGGTGTCGTCGTGGTCGCTCGGGACGGCGACCCGGCCTGTCACAACAACGAGACGCTGCTGCGGCGCTCCCCGCTCCTGGTCGACGAGGGCCTGCACCACGTCACCGCCGCGCTGCACCGGACCGCCGCCGCGCCCGTCCTCGCCCTCCCCGCCGAGGCGCTCGCGCAGATCGCGCTGCTGGCGCGGTACGGCGCGGCCTGGTTCCGGGCGGTCGGCACGCCGGACGCGCCGGGAAGCGTGCTCTGCACCGTGCACGCCGGGGAGACCCTGCCGCAGGTGGTCGAGACGGCGGTCGGGACGCCCGTGCGGACACTCCTCGGGGCGTCGGCGCGCAACGCCCAGGCCGTTCTGGTGGGCGGCTCGCGCGGGACCTGGGTCGCCACGGAGCGGGCCCTGGCCGCGCGCTGGGAGACGGGAAGCCTCGGCGTGCCGGTGGGTGAGCCGCGCGTGCTGACCGCGTTCCCGCAGGGCCGCTGCGGGGTGGACGAGACGCTGCGGCTGCTGCGGCTCCAGGAGCGGAGCTGCCGCGTCGACCTGACCCGGATTGTCGGCGCACTCGCCGACCTGACCCGGCCGACCGCGTTCGACGCGGTGGTGCGCTGGTCGACCCAGTCGCACGCGCGCGGCCACTGCCGTCACGCCGTCGACGCGGCGCGGCTGTTGCGCAGCGCGCTGGCGGTCTTCCCGCAGGAGTTCGAGGCGCATGCCGCAGGGCGTTGCGGCGCGTCGGTACAGCCGTCTCGCTGACGGCGCAGAGCCCATGACCGGAATCGAACCGGCGTAAACCGCTTTGCAGGCGGTTCCCTCAACCACTCGGGCACACGGGCGAGTTGTGCTTGCGAGAAAGACGTTACGGGGCTGCTCCAGCGGAGGTCGACGGTTATGCCGCAGTGTTCACAGGGGGACGGGCGACCGTGATCCTGCGCAACATTTGACAGGGGTGCTTTGGGGATCCACCCCTTACACTCGATCGGTGACCACCCTCGACCGCGCCACCGACGCCAACCGTGCTGACGACGCCGACGGCTCCGTCGGGATCCTGACGCGGCCGTACCGGATGCTCACCGTGGGCATCGTCGCCTGCGTCCTGCTGATCGCCTTCGAGGCGACCGCCGTCAACACGGCCATGCCGGTCGCGGCCCGGGCACTCCACGGCGTCGGGCTCTACGCCTTCGCCTTCTCCGGCTTCTTCACCGCGAGCCTGCTCGCGATGGTGGTCTCGGGGGAGTGGTGCGACAAGCGCGGACCGCTGACGCCGCTCGGCGCGGGGATCGGGATCTTCGGGGCCGGGCTGGTGGTGGCCGGGACCGCCACGTCCATGTGGACCTTCGTCAGCGGCCGGGTGATCCAGGGCCTCGGCGGCGGGCTGGTGATCGTCGCGCTCTACGTGGTTGTCGGACGCCGCTATCCGGAGCGGCTGCAGCCCAAGGTGCTGGCGGCCTTCGCCGCGTCCTGGGTGCTGCCGTCGGTGGTCGGGCCGCTGGTGTCCGGGGCGGTGACGCAGCATCTGGGCTGGCGCTGGGTCTTCCTGTCCATCCCGGTGCTGATCGTCGCGCCGCTGGTGCTGATGCTGCCGCAGCTGCGCGGCCTCGAGTCGGGGGACAAGGCGGGGCAGCCGCTGGACCGGCGCCGGATTCGGCTGGCCTTCGCGCTGGCCGCGGGCGCGGGGGTGCTGGAGTACGCCGGGCAGCGGCTGACCCTGTGGTCGTTGGTGTACGCCGCGGTGGGTGCGGCGTTGCTGGTGCCGTCCGCGCTGCGGCTGCTGCCGCGCGGGACCTTCCGGGCCGGGCGCGGGCTGCCGACGGTGATCCTGCTGCGCGGGATCGCGGCGGGCGCGTTCATCTCGGCGGAGGCGTTCGTCCCACTGATGCTGGTCACCCAGCACCACTACTCGCCGACCCTGGCCGGGCTCTCGCTCGCGGGCGGCGGCATCGCCTGGGCCTTCGGGTCCTGGCTGCAGGGTCGGCCTTGGGCGGAGCGGCACCGGGTCACCCTGGTCCGGTGCGGGTTGGGCGCGGCGGCGGTGGCCGTCGCGGGCGTCGCCGTCGCGGCGCAGCCGTCCGCGCCGGGGCTGTTGGTCGCCGGGTCCTGGGTGCTGGGCGGCCTCGGCATGGGGCTGGCGATCGCCACGATCAGCGTGCTGATGTTCCAGCTCTCCGCGCCGGAGGAGACCGGCGCCAACTCGGCGGCACTGCAGGTCGGCGACGCCCTGGGCAACATCCTCTGCACGGCCCTCGCCGGGCTCCTCTTCACCGCGCTCGGTACGGGCTCCACCCCGGCCTTCACGGCGGTCTTCGTCGCGATGACCGCCATCGCCACGGCGGGCGCGCTGCTCGCCGGTCGCGCGGCGGAGTGATCGAGGCAAGGAGGCACAGCCCCGCGCCCCTGGGTGTTGCAACTACCCGCGGTGGCCTCCGCCTCTGCCGAAGAGGTGGCCGACATCGCACGCCGACTGCGCGAGCTCCACGAGTCCGAACCGCCGCGCCGGTAAGCTTGCCGGGTTGTCGGACCGAGGGCCTGGGGTGGATCGGGCGGGTGCCGGCAGTCCTGACCAGCCGCCTACCCCGTCGGAGACCGTGAGTACCGCCGCCTCTTCCCATGCGTCGCACCATCTGTCCCCCGCCTTCCCCGGCCGTGCGCCCTGGGGTACGGCAGGCAAACTGCGTGCCTGGCAGCAGGCCGCGATGGAGAAGTACGTCGAGCAGCAGCCGCGCGACTTCCTCGCGGTGGCCACGCCCGGCGCAGGCAAGACCACGTTCGCGCTGACGCTCGCGTCGTACCTGCTCCACAACCATGTGGTGCAGCAGCTGACCGTCGTCGCGCCGACCGAGCATCTGAAGAAGCAGTGGGCCGAGGCAGCCGCCCGGATAGGGATCAGGCTGGACCCGGCCTACAGCAGCGGTCCGCTGCCGCGTGACTACGACGGCGTCGTCATCACCTACGCGGGTGTCGGCGTCAACCCGATGCTGCACCGGAACCGGGCCGAGAACCGCAAGACGCTGGTGATCCTCGACGAGATCCACCACGCGGGCGACTCCAAATCCTGGGGCGAGGCCTGCCTGGAGGCGTTCGAGCCGGCCACCCGGCGGCTCGCGCTGACCGGTACGCCGTTCCGGTCCGACACCAACCCGATCCCGTTCGTCACGTACGCGGCCGGCGGCGACGGCATCCGCCGCAGCCTCGCCGACTACACCTACGGCTACGGCAACGCGCTGGCGGACCACGTCGTCCGTCCGGTGATCTTCCTCTCCTACAGCGGCAACATGCGCTGGCGCACCAAGGCCGGTGACGAGGTCGCGGCCCGGCTCGGTGAGCCGATGACCAAGGACGCCATCGCCCAGGCCTGGCGCACGGCGCTCTCGCCGCTCGGCGAGTGGATGCCCAACGTGCTGAAGGCCGCCGACGTCCGGCTGACCGAGGTGCGCAAGTCCATCCCGGACGCGGGCGCGCTGGTGATCGCCTCCGACCAGGAGTCGGCCCGCGCCTACGCCAAGATGATCCGCGAGATCACCGGTGAGGGCGCCACCCTGGTCCTCTCCGACGAGGCGGAGGCCTCCCAGCGGATCACCGACTTCTCCCAGGGCACCTCGCGCTGGATGGTCGCGGTCCGCATGGTGTCCGAGGGCGTCGACGTGCCCCGGCTCGCCGTGGGCGTCTACGCCACCTCGATCTCCACGCCGCTCTTCTTCGCCCAGGCCGTCGGCCGATTCGTGCGTGCCCGCAAGCGTGGTGAGACCGCGTCGGTCTTCCTGCCCACCGTGCCGACGCTGATGAGCTTCGCCAACGAGATGGAGGTCCAGCGCGACCACATCCTCGACCGGCAGAAGAAGAACGAGGACGGCCTCTTCTCCGAGGAGGACGCGCTGCTCGCCGAGGCCGAGAAGACCAAGGACGAGGCCGACGGCGGCCTCGACGAGATGGCCTGGGAGGCGCTGGAGTCCGACGCCGTCTTCGACCGCGTCCTGTACGAGGGCGCCGAGTTCGGCATGCAGGCGCATGCAGGCTCCGAGGACGAGTCGGAGTACCTCGGCATCCCGGGCCTGCTGGAGCCGGACCAGGTGCGGCTGTTGCTGCAGCGCCGGCAGACCCGGCAGATCCAGCGCAGCAAGACCAAGCCCGCCGAGGAGGCGGACCTGCTGGAGATGCCGGCCGAGGACCGTCCGGTGGTCACCCACCAGCAGTTGATGGAACTGCGCAAGGAGTTGAACGGCCTGGTCGGCGCCTGGCACCACCGCACCGGCCAGCCGCACGGCACCATCCACAACGAGCTGCGCCGGATCTGCGGCGGTCCGCTCACCGCCCAGGCGTCGGCGAACCAACTCCAGACACGGATCGGAAAGATCCGCGAATGGGCGACGAAGATCGATTGACGTCGAAGTAGGCTGTACAACCGTCGGGGTATGCCGAACAGGCAGGTCCGCGCGGTCGCACCCGGCGCACGGGCCCATGCTGCGCTGCCCGAACTCCGCACAGCTGTAGGTGAGTACGCGTCAGGTGTGACGGGCGCGACCCGGCGAAGGGGGGACAGGGTGTCGCAGGCAGCCATGGTGTGGGACCGGGCCCGTCGTCGCCTCCTCCGGACGGGACGCGGGCTGCTGGCGCCGGTGCACCTGGTCGTGCTCTCCCTGCTGGTGGCACTCACCCTGCAGGTCCGGCTCCGGGACGGGACCTGCCCCCACGGGCTCCTGCTCAGTCTGGTCTTCGCGGCCGTCTACGCCCTGGCGCCGGAGGTCTGCCGGCGCAGCGGCGCGGACGCCGGACGCTGGATCCCGGCCCGGGAGGTCTGTCAGGAGGCGGTGCTCTGGCTGATCGCCCTGACCGCGCTCTGGCTCGCCCTGACCGTGGTGCGGATGGAGTACGAGACCCTGGTCGCGCCGCTCTACTTCGTCTACCTGCTGGTCCTGCCGGCCCGCCCGGTCTACGTCATCGGCGGGCTGACGGCCGCGGCCTTCGTGATGCGCACGCTGGCCCACGGCGCCAACGGCTCCCTGCCCATGCTCGGGCTGCTGGTCGGCGCCGGGATGGCGCTCGGGCTGGCCCGAAGCCTGATGCAGATCCGGCTGCTGAAGCTCCGTGACCGGGCCCTGGTCGCGGAGTTGCGCCGGGTCCACGGGGACAGTCAGGCGCGTCACGACGAGGGCCGTGTCGACGGCCGCGAGGAGGGCCGGGTCGAGGAGCGCGGCCGGATGGCCCAGGACATCCACGACACCGTGGCCCAGGAACTCTCCGCCGTGGCGATGCTGCTCAAGGCGGCGGACGAGTCGCTGCCGCCCGCCGAGCAGGTCGAGAAGGCCCGTACCAGGCTGCGGGCGGCAGCGACGATCAACTCGGTGGCGCTGGGTCAGGCCCGCGACATGGTCCACGGCATCGCCTACAGCGAGTTGGGCGAGGGTGGTCTGCCCGCCGCCGTCGGGCGCTACGTCGCGTTGGTACGGCGGAGCCTGGCCGCCTCGGAGCAGGCCTGGGGGAGCGCGGCCCGAAGTCGCGCGCCGCGGGTGGACTGCCTGGTGCTCGGCACGCCGTTCCGGCTGTCACCGACGCGGGAGAGCGCGATGCTGCGGGTGACCCAGGAGGCGGTCAACAACGCGCTCCGGCACGCCTGGGCGACGCGGGTCGACGTGACGCTCCGGTACGCGGACGGAGAGCTGACCCTGGAGGTCCGCGACAACGGAGTGGGCCTGCCGCCCGGCCTGGTGGCCGGCGCCACGCGGCCCTCGCGTGAGGTCCACGCGGCGGGCGAGGTCCACGCGACGGGTGAGGTCCACGCGGTGGGCGCGACGGGCGCGAAGTGCCCCAGGACGGCGGGGGTTGACCTCGAGGAGGCCGTGGGCGTCGGACTCGGCGCGATGCGGGACCGGGTCCGACGGGCAGGAGGGGAGTTGGCGCTCTCCTCCTGCGTCGGCATCGGCACCGTGGTGTCGGTTAGCCTGCCTCAAGGAGCCTTCGCGCCACGGCTGCTGGCGTAGGCGCTCAGGCAGGGGCGCAGGCCGGGCTACTGGTGCAACTCGGCGCCGGAGCCGAGCAGGCGAGCGATGCCCTGGTCCAGCCACTCCTCCGGGAACTCGTCGCCGAAGGGCGCGATCAGGTCGGTCCGGAGCAGGAAGGCGTGCAACGCGGCCAGCGGGGCCAGGAGTTCGGCCTCACCGTCCGGCGAGCGCAGGGCGATCGAGACCAGATCCTGGTCGAGCCACTCGACCGGCCGCACCTGGATGTCGCCGTCTCCCGCGACGTCGCTCAGACCGTCCAGCAGCAGTTCCCGCGAGATGGTCCAGGAGACCGGATCGTCGCCCGGGAGGAGGAACGTCAGGCCCACCGCCCAGGGGGTGGAGCGCTCGAAGGTCAGCCGGACGGGGACCTGGAAACTGATGTCTGAACGGGTCGCCAGTTCCATGATGATCTGGCCGCGCAGCGTGCTGTTCATAAGTGAGAGTCCGTACCTTTCGGTGGGTGCCGGACGGATTCCCCCCGTCGTGCAACCCGGTGGTGTGCATGAACCAATGCGCTTGAACATGACCACGATCATTACTGATCGGTCACAACCGGTTCATCCCCGTTCCATCGGCATCAAATCGATCTGAATGGGTGCAGAAAAACCAACCGATCGAACCTGGACAGAGAGCGCGAAGAACTGGTAAGTGGCCGAAAGTAACCATTCCGCCCGGCTGAAGGTGCGTGCCCCCTACACTGGTCCCGAAACCAGGGCGAGGAGTTGATGCGGAAGTGGCAGTTCGCGGTCCGGACGCCGACGCCCGTGTGCGCGTCCTGGTTGTCGACGACCACCCCGCCATTCGGCTCGGTCTGCGGGTGTTGATCGAGGATCAGTACGACATGCACCTCGTCGCCGAGACGGGGATCGCCGCCGAGGCGTTCGCCCTCGTGGAGCGTGCCGCCGCACCCGAGGGCCGCGTGGACGTCGTGCTGCTCGACCTCGACCTCGGCCAGGGCACCGCCACCGGGCTCGACTTGGTCCGGCGGATGGACGCGCTGCCCGAACCCCCCGCTGTGCTGGTCTTCAGTGCCCACAGCGGTGACCCCGACATCTTCGCGGCCATCGACGCCGGTGCGGTCGGCTTCCTGGGCAAGGAGACCGACCCGGAGGCCCTGCTGGCCGGTGTCCGGGCCGCTGCGCGCGGTGAGACGGTCCTCGGCGCGACCGCGGTCCGCCGCGTACTGAGACGGGTCCGCGGCAACGCGCCGACGCTCTCCTCCCGCGAGGTGGAGGTGCTGCATCTCCTCGGCGAGGGCCTGCCGAACCGTCAGATCGCCGCGCGTCTCTACATCAGCGAGGCCACGGCGAAAGGCCATCTCGCGAGCATCTACGCAAAGCTCGGCGTGGATACCCGGGGCGCGGCCGTGGCCACCGCCGTACGCGAAGGCCTGCTCCGCCTCGGCTAGAACAGCCAAGCAATACACGGTTTTTGTCGTTGTGTCAGTTCGTACTCGGCATGGCTGGACCGTCGGTCGACAGCCAGGGGCCGGGGTGGGGATCCCCCGGCCGATTCCCCGAATCCCCGATTGCCTGATCCGTCAGGGGTCGGCGCATCCCTCCTGTTTCCGATCCACGGAGTGAGATTCTCCGTCGAATCATCACCGTTCTTACCGGGGGGTCGTCCGCGGAATTCGTCGGGACTCGGATGAGCGGCCTTTCCGAATGCGGTGATCGCGATGTGGTGATCGTGTTGCGCCGCGTGGTGCCGGGCGGCGGCGCGGGCGTCGGGAGTGACGCCTGGGGGGTGAAGTACCCAACGTGGCACGGGCGATCGGCGTGGCAGGGGTGCCGCGGAGGTGCGCGGGCGGGGCGGTCTCGCAGGCCGGAGCCCGGGCGTCGGGCGGGTCTCCGTTTGGGGAGCTTTGCCCAATTCTCGTCCCTTTTTGGATAACGAATGGTGACCGAAATCTGGACAGGGCCTTCCGCACAGCGGTGCATCGTCATTAAGTTCCTCGCACCCGCCGACGGACGTCCGGTGGAACCGAATCCCCGGAAGGAGGCACGCAGCGTGACCGCAGAGACCTCACAGACGCTCGACCGCGGCGTTCGTGTCCTCAAACTGCTGGCGGATTCGGAGCGCGGCCTGACCGTCACCGAGCTCGCCGCGCGACTCACGGTCAACCGCACCGTCGTCTACCGCCTGCTGGCCACCTTGGAGCAGCACGGGCTGGTCCGCCGCGACATCGGCGGTCGCGCCCGCGTCGGACTCGGCGTGCTCCGCCTGTCGCACCGCGTCCATCCGCTGCTGCGCGAGGCCGCGCTGCCCGCGCTGCGGAGCCTGGCCGAGGACCTGGGGTCGACCGCGCACCTCACCCTGGTCGACGGGAACGAGGCGCTGGTCGTCGCCGTCGTCGAGCCCAGCTGGACCGACTTCCACGTGGCCTACCGGACCGGCGTCCGCCACGGGCTGGACGACAACGCCGCGGGGCGCGCGATCGTCTCCGCGCGCGGGCTGCGTTACGGCACGCGACCGGATCCGGAGTTCGTCACCACCGTGCCCGAGGACCGCGGCGGCGCTGCGGCGGGTGCGGCGGCCCCACTGTTGGGGCTGAGCGGGATCGAGGGCAGCGTCGGCGTCCTCGTCCTCGGCGAGACCATGCCGGAGCGGCTGGGCGTCCGGGTCGTCGAGGCGGCGACGGAGGTCGCGGAAGCCCTGAGGTGACGCCGAGCCGGCCTGCCGGGGCCCGGCGGAGGCCCTGTGGGGGCCCGGCGGAAGCCCGGTGGTGACTCCGAACGGTGCGAGCGACGTGCCCCTTACGGCCGGGCTTGTCACCTCCGCCTAGAATTCCGGCGTGTCCCCTTATCTGAGCTGGCTCGCTCCGCGGTGGTCGCGGCTCGCGCTCTGCGGTGCCTTCGTCGTCGCCCCGATCGTCGTCGCGACGACCGTGCACCTGCCCTATGCCGTGCTGGAGCCCGGGATCTCGGTGAACACCCTGTCCGGCTACCAGGGGGCCCAGGTGATCACGATCACCGGTCACCCCACCCGGCAGACCGACGGCCAGCTCCGGATGGTCACCATCTCCGCGACCCTGCCCGACTACAGTCCGAGCCTGAGCGAGATCACCCAGGCGTGGTTCGACCCGACCAAGGCCGTCGTCCCGCGCGGTGCGGTCTACGCGGCCGGACAGTCCGTCTCGCAGGTCAACGCGACCAACCAGCAGCAGATGGACCAGTCCCAGCAGTCGGCCACCGCGGCGGCGCTGAACTACCTCGACCTCTCACCGGACAAGGTCAAGGTCTCCCTCAAGCTGGCCGACGTCGGCGGTCCCAGCGCCGGGCTGATGTTCACCCTCGGGATCATCGACGAACTGCACGGCAACGGCAGCGGCAAGCCCGGCGCGGCCGGTGACCTGACCGGCGGTCGGAACATCGCCGGCACCGGCGAGATCACCGACAGCGGCGCCGTCGGCGCGGTCGGCGGCGTCGCGCTCAAGACGCACGCAGCGGCTGCCGACGGGGCGACCGTCTTCCTGGTGCCGACGAGCGAGTGCGGCGATGCCAAGGTCAACACGCCCAAGGGCATGCAGCTGATTCCGGTGAACACGCTGAACCAGGCGATCACGGCACTGGACGCGCTGGAGACCGGCTCGGGCTCCGTTCCGCACTGCTGAGGCGCTCGGCGCGGGTGGTGACGCGCTGCCTGGTGGGGAGTGCTGCTTCAGAATGGAGGCAGGTGCGCACTCTGCACAGCTCGTGCCCCCGGTAGTGGGGTGAGCTGTACAGCTTGCGCAGCGTTGAGGGCCATGGTTGCGCAGCTCGTGGATCGGCGGGACGGTACGCGCATCGGCCTCACCCACCGGAGGTGCACCACCATGAGCAGTCAGACCGACGTCTTCCCGGTCAAGGGAATGGATGCCGTCGTCTTCGCCGTAGGCAACGCCAAGCAGGCCGCGCACTACTACTCCACGGCGTTCGGAATGCGCCTGGTCGCGTACGCCGGCCCGGAGAACGGCGAGCGCGAGACGGCGAGCTATGTCCTGGAGTCGGGCGGCGCCCGTTTCGTGTTCACCTCCGTGATCAAGGAGAGCACCGAGCGCGGCAAGTTCCTGAACCGCCATGTCGCCGAGCACGGCGACGGCGTGATCGACCTCGCGATCGAGGTCCCGGACGCCCGCCACGCCTACGAGCACGCGGTCGCCCACGGCGCGACCGGCCTGGTCGAGCCGCACGAGCTCACCGACGAGCACGGCACGGTGGTGCTGGCGGCCATCGCCACCTACGGCGAGACCCGGCACACGCTGGTCGACCGCAGCCGCTACACCGGCCCGTACCTGCCGGGCTTCACGGCCCGCAAGCCCTTCGTGGCCGCGCCGGAGAAGCGTTTCTTCCAGGCGATCGACCACTGCGTGGGCAACGTCGAGCTCGGCAGGATGAACGAGTGGGTCGAGTTCTACAACAAGGTCATGGGCTTCACGAACATGAAGGAGTTCGTGGGTGACGACATCGCGACCGAGTATTCGGCGCTGATGTCCAAGGTCGTCGCCGACGGCACCCGCAAGGTGAAGTTCCCGCTGAACGAGCCGGCGGTCGCGAAGAAGAAGTCGCAGATCGACGAGTACCTGGAGTTCTACGGCGGCCCCGGTGTGCAGCACATCGCGCTGGCGACGAACGACATCGTCGCGTCGGTGCGGGCGATGCGCGAGGCGGGCGTCGAGTTCCTGGACACCCCGGACGCGTACTACGACACGCTGGGCGAGTGGGTCGGCGACACGCGCGTCCCGCTGGACGAGCTGCGCGAGCTGAAGATCCTGGCGGACCGCGACGAGGACGGCTACCTGCTGCAGATCTTCACCAAGCCGGTCCAGGACCGGCCGACGGTGTTCTTCGAGATGATCGAGCGCCACGGGTCGATGGGCTTCGGCAAGGGCAACTTCAAGGCCCTCTTCCAGGCGATCGAGCGCGAGCAGGAGCTGCGCGGAAACCTGTGAGAGTTCGCTACCGCAGGTAGTCGCACTTTCCTCAGGGGCGCGGGGCTCTGCTGATGTGCGGCTCCGCCCCGTGGGCGCGACAAGCCGAGCATGCGCTCCCGCAGGTGGTTGCACCATCTAGGGGCGCGGGGAACTGCGCGACAAGCCACCCAGTGTGGTGAGTCGCTGAACGAGCAGGGCCATCCTCACAGGGAGGTTGCTCGCGCAGTTCCCCGCGCCCCTAGAGGTGCATGGCATCGCTTTGTGATCTGAGTCACCTTTTGGGCTATCTCCCCAGGTAGCTGACGGTCCGTCGAAATTACGGTTAGTCAGGTGACGAACCGTCTTCTTCTCGCTACCGCTGCCATCCTCGCCTGCGGTGGGCTGCTCGGTGCCGCAGCCGCGCCGACCGCGCCCGCGCCCACCGTGCCTGCGCCTACCGGGCCTGCCGCGCCTACCGCGCCTACCGCGCCTGCCGTGCCGGCTGCGTCCGCCGCATTCGTCGGCGCAGGGGATCCGTATCTGCCGCTTGCCGGCACCGGCGGGCTGCATGTGCGCCACTACGCACTGTCGCTCGCGTACACACCCAAGGCCCAGCACCTCGACGGCGACGCCGTCCTCTCCGCGACCGCCACGCAGGACCTGGGGGCCTTCGGTCTGGATCTGCTCGGGCTGGACGTGCACCGGGTGGTCGTCGACGGCCAGCCGGTGAGCTGGAGCAGGGACGGGCAGAAGCTGGAGGTCACCCTCGGGCGCACCGTCGCCAAGGGCGGGGACTTCACCATCGAGGTGAACTACGGCGGCAAGCCGACGCCGATCACTGACGCCGACGGTTCCCTCGACGGGTGGATCGCCGAGCCGGGGGATCACGGCGCGTTCGTCGCGGGGGAGCCGCAGGGGGCGATGACCTGGTTCCCCTGCAACTCGCATCCGATCGACAAGTCGACCTACGACGTCACCGTCACCGTCCCGGCGGGGTACACGGCCGTCTCCAACGGGGTGCTGCGCACCCAGCGCACGACGAACGGCAAAAGCACCTTCGCCTGGCACGAGTCCGCGCCGATGGCCGCGTACCTGGCCACAGCCAGTGTCGGGCGGTTCGACGTGGACCAGTACTGGACCGACTCGAAGCTGCCCGTCTACGTCGCGGTCGACCCGGCGGAGGCCGACGACGCCTTCCCGGTGCTCGACAAGCTGCCCGAGGTGATCTCCTGGGAGGCATCCCGGTTCGGGCCGTACCCGTTCGACGCGGCCGGGGCGATCGTCGCGCACGACAGCAAGATCGGCTACGCGCTGGAGTCGCAGACCCGTCCGGTCTACGACGAGGCGCCGGACATCGACACCCTGGTCCACGAGACGGCGCACCAGTGGTTCGGCGACTCGGTCACGCTGACCCAGTGGAAGGACATCTGGCTCAACGAGGGGTTCGCCACCTACACCGAGTGGCTCTGGGACGCCGACCACGGCGGCAAGTCCACCAAGGCGCGCCTCGCCGCGCTCTACGCGCTGCCGGCCAACGACCCGCTCTGGGCCTACCCGGCCGGCAATCCGGGCGACCTGCGGCACCTCTTCGGCGAGCCCAGCTACGCCCGGGGCGCGATGACGCTGGAGGAGCTGCGGGAGGCGGTCGGGGACACGGCGTTCTTCACGATCCTGAAGCGGTGGACCTCCGCACACCGCCACGGCCACGGAACCACCGCCGACTTCGAGGCGCTCAGCGCGTCCGTCTCCGGCAAGAACCTTGATTCTCTCTTCGCGACATGGCTGTACGCGTCGGGCAAACCGGCGAAGATGTGACGTGGAGAGCTGATTGGGGGCGCATGCCGCATGACTGATCTGCGCACGACAGATCTGGGCGTGACAGATCTGATCGACCGACTGCGGAAGGGTCTCCCCGAGGCCGCCGTCGTGGAGGACCCGGACGTCACGGCGTCCTACCGGACGGACATGGCGGGCTTCTGCGAGTCCGCCCCGCCCGCGTGCGTGGTGTTCCCGGAGACGGTCGAGCAGGTCCAGCACGTCATGCGGACCGCGTCCGAGCTGCACGTTCCCGTCGTGCCGCAGGGTGCGCGGACGGGGTTGTCGGGCGGAGCGAACGCGGTCGCGGGCTGCGTCGCGCTGTCGCTGGTGAAGATGGACCGGATCCTGGAGCTCGATCCGGTCAACCGGATCGCCGTGGTCGAGCCGGGCGTGGTCAACGCCGAGCTGTCGCGGGCGGCGGCCCGGCACGGGCTCAGCTATCCACCGGACCCGTCCAGCTGGGAGTCGTGCACGGTCGGCGGCAACATCGGCACCGGCGCGGGCGGCCTCTGCTGCGTCAAGTACGGCGTGACGGCCGAGTACGTGCTGGGCCTGGACGTGGTGCTGGCGGACGGTCGGCTGCTGCGGACCGGTCGCCGCACCGCCAAGGGCGTCGCCGGGTACGACCTGACGCGTCTCTTCGTCGGTGCGGAGGGCACGTTGGGCGTGGTGGTCGGCGCGGTGCTGGCGCTCCGGCCCGCGCCTCCGCCGCAGCTGGTGCTGGCGGCGGAGTTCGCCTCGACGAACGAGGCGTGCCGGGCGGTGTGCGCGGTGATGGCCGCCGGACACACACCGTCGCTGATGGAGCTGATGGACACCACGACGGTCCGCGCGGTCAACGCGATGGCGCAGATGGGCCTGCCGGACTCGACGGCCGCGCTGCTGCTGGTCGGCTTCGACAGCCTGGACCCGGCCTCCGACCTGGCGGCGGTCGGCGAGCTGTGCCGGGAGGCGGGCGCGACCGAGGTGGTCCCGGCGGTGGACAGCGGTGAGTCCGAACTGCTGCTGGAGGCACGCCGGTTGGCGCTGCCAGCGCTGGACCGGCTCGGGACGACGATGATCGACGACGTGGCGGTGCCGCGCTCCCGCCTCGGCGAGATGCTGGAGGGCGTGGACCGGATCGGGCGCGAGTTCGACCTGACGATCGGCGTCTGCGCGCACGCGGGCGACGGCAACACCCATCCGGTGGTCGTCTTCGACGCGAAGGACGAGGCGGAGACGGCGCGGGCGCGCGGATCCTTCGACGCGATCATGGCTCTGGGTCTGAGCCTGGGCGGCACGATCACCGGCGAGCACGGCGTGGGCCTGCTCAAGAAGGAGTGGCTGGCCCGGGAGTTGGGCCCGGTCGGCCTGGAGGTGCAGCGTCAGCTCAAGGGGGTCTTCGACCCGTTGGGGATCATGAACCCGGGCAAGCTGTTCTGAGCAGGACGGATGCCGATCATGAAGCGCTCGGTAGGTCAGCTCGGGGCGGGGGACTGCCAGGTCTGCACCATCGGAGCGGTGCCGTTCCAGGTGACGTAGAAGATCGAGTCGACGGTGCTGCTGACGAAGTCCACCCGGAGCCACTGGTCGCCGGTGTAGACGTGCATCGACCAGCCGCTGTCGGGCGTCGCCGAGACGAGGCTGGCGGAGGTCGTGCCCATCGCGACCACGATCCGGCCGCCGTTCGGGGTGTAGCTCGTCACCTGCCCCGAGGCGGTGGTGGTCGGCTCCGGCGAAGGCGGGGGTGAGGAGTGCCCGCGGCCCGACGGCGTGGCGGAGGGTGGGGAGGAGCGCCGGGCACTCGGCGTCGACGCGGGGGAGTGCCCCGCCGTTCCGGGGGAGGTGGGCAGCGGCGCGGGTGTCCTGGAACCGGAGCCCGTGACGGAGAGCGGCAGGGCCGACGGCTGCTGGTAACCGTCGTCGGCCAGCACGCTGTGGACGCCCAACCAGGAGACGCTCACCGCTGCCCCGGTGGCGACTGCCCAGGCGCCTGCCTGTACCAGCTCTCTTCGCACCGGGTCAGTATGCCGCGCCGGACGTGGCTCCGAGGCATCCGAGGTGCGGGGCCGGAGGTATGCGGGGGTATCCGGGGGTACGGGTTTGGGGGTACAGGTCTGGACCTCCCATGGCGTAGCGTCACGGCCATGGCAACAGTGCTCGTGGTCGAGGACGATCCATTTGTTCGGTCCGCCCTGATTCGTCACCTCTCCGACGCCGGTCACGCCGTTCGCAGTGTCGGCACCGCGTTGGAGGCGCTGCGCGAGGTCGCCCAGGTCGGCTGCGACCTGGTGATCCTCGACCTCGGCCTGCCGGACCTGGACGGCGGCGAAGCACTGAAGATGATCCGCGGCCTGACCGACACCCCGGTCATCATCTCCACCGCGCGCGACGAGGAGACCGAGATCATCCGCCTGCTCAACGACGGCGCGGACGACTACCTGGTCAAGCCCTTCTCCGCGGAACACCTGACCGCGCGGATGGCCGCCGTGCTGCGTCGCGCGGGCTCGTCGGGCGGCGGCGGGAAGATCCTCCAGGCGGGCGGCCTCCGTATCGACCTGCAACGACGCGAGGCCGTCCTCGACGGCCGGGAGCTCGACCTGACCCGGCGCGAGTTCGATCTGCTCGCCTACCTGGCGGGCCGGGTCGGCGTGGTCGTCCCCCGGCGCGAGCTGCTCGCCGAGGTCTGGCGCCAGCCCTACGGGACCGACCAGACCATCGACGTCCACCTGTCCTGGCTGCGCCGCAAGCTGGGGGAGACGGCGTCGCGCCCGCGCTACCTCCACACCGTGCGCGGCGTCGGGGTTCGCCTGGACGTGCCGGTCGACGCTCCGGACACCACGGGCGGTACCGGCAGTACGGGCGGCGCGGCGGACGCGCGATGAGATGGGCGCTGTTCAAGGTCTGCGTCGCGGTCACCACGATGGTGGCGCTGGCCTTCCTGATCCCGCTCGGCCTGATGGTCCGTGAGACCGCACGCGAGCGCGCCTTCACCGCGGCCGAGCGGCAGGCGGCGACCGTGGGCCCGGCGCTGGCCATCACCACGGACGAGAACGCGCTGCAACGCGCCCTGGCCAGCACGCAGGACGGAGCGGCCGGACTGATCGCGATCCACCTGCCGCGAGCCGGCTCGGGCTTCACCCTCGTGGGCAGGGAACGGGCGAGCGAGAGCGCGATCGACGCGGCGGCGGCCGACGGACGCAGCGGCACGACGGGTGTCGACGGCGGCTACGCGTATCTGGAGCCGGTCGCGGTGAGCGACGGCAAGGTCGCGGTGATCGAGGTCTTCATCCCGGACGCGGAGTTGACCCGGGGCGTGACGTCGGCGTGGCTGGTACTCAGCGGTGTCGCGGTGGTGCTGGTCGCGATCTCGGTCGCGGTCGCGGACCGGCTCGGCATGCGGATCGTCGGCTCCGCGCGACGCCTGGCGGGTGCGGCCCGGGCGCTGGGCACGGGCGATCTCGCCGTCCGGGTCCCGCAGGTCGACGACAGCCCGCCCGAACTTCGCGAGGCGGCCGAGGCGTTCAACGCGATGGCCGACCGTGTGGTGCACCTGATGGCTGCGGAAAGGGAGTTGGCGGCGGACCTGTCGCACCGGCTGCGCACCCCGCTGACGGTGCTGCGGCTCAACGCGGCGTCCCTCGGCGAGGGCGACCCGGCCGACCAGACGCGCGCCGCGGTCGAGCAGTTGGAACGCGAGGTCGACCAGATCATCCGCGCGGTGCGGGGCCGCGGGGGTCGCGGTGGTGGCGGAGTTCCGGCGGTCGGGAAGAGTGGCGTTTCTTGCGACGCCGCTGAGGTGATCCGGGAACGGGTCGCGTTCTGGTCCGCGCTGGCGGAGGACGAGGCCCGCGACTGGCAGCTCGCGGGCGCGGAGGGAAGGGTCCAGGTCCCGGTCGCGGCCTCGGAGTTGGGCGCGGCGTTGGACGTGATGCTGGGCAACGTCTTCCGGCACACGCCGGAGGGCACGGCCTTCGCGGTGGACGTGCACGGCACCGGCGACGGCGTCATCATCCTCGTCTCCGACGCGGGCCCCGGCATCCCCGATCCCGCCGCAGCGATGCGTCGCGGCGGCGGCGCGGAACGCGACGGCTCGACCGGCCTGGGCCTCGACATCGTTCGGCGGGTCGCGGAGAGCACGGGCGGTGACGTGGCACTCGGCCGCAGCGTGCTCGGCGGTGCGGAGGTGCGGGTCCGCCTGCTGCGGCGCGGCACGGTCCCGCCCCCGCGCCAGAGCAGGCGCATCCGCGCGCGCAGGACCTGACGAGCCACCCACGCAGCCGGCAGGCCGAACGCGCAGGGTCATCCGCACAGGGTGGTGTCTCGCGCGCGCAGTTGATCGAGCAGAGCCCCGCGCCCCTGGCTGGTGCAACCACCTCGCCTGCCCGAACAACTGGCGGAACGGTGACTTCCTTAAGCGGGCCCTAAGCCCGTACTACCGCCGCCTCAGACACCCCGAACCGTCCTCGGGAAGGGGCTAGCGTCGCGGACGTTGGATCGCGCGGCGGTGGTGACCTGGGGGGTTCCTTCGGCTCTGCCCCGGAGGGGCGCCGCGCGGTCGGTAATCCGAGCGCACCGTGGAGGTACTCCCGCATGACGAACCACGCCCGCCGATCCCGTCGTCGTCCGCGCCGCAGCGCGGTCCTCGGGGCGTCCGCCGTAGGCGTCGCGCTGATGGCCGGAGGCGCGGTCGCGCTGGCCTCGGGGGCCAACGCGGCCACCGTCGGTGCGGTCTACTCGACGACCAGCAACTGGGGCAGCGGCTACAGCGCCCAGTACGACGTCAGCAACCCGACCGGCAGCACCATCAGCAACTGGTCGCTGACCTTCGACCTGCCCGCAGGCGCGAGCATCAGCTCGCTGTGGAACGCGACCTACACCGCGAGCGGCGGCCACGTCACCGTCAAGCCCGACAGCTGGGACAGCACCCTCGCGTCCAACCAGCACGCCGTCGTCGGATTCGTCGTCAACGGCTCGGGCGCGCCCACCAACTGCACCATCAACGGCGCCGACTGCTCCACCGGCTCCGCGCCGACGCCGTCCGGGCAGCCGACCACCGGCAAGCCCACCCCCGCGCCGAGTCAGTCGTCCTCGAAGCCCAGCTCCACGCCGTCCCCGACCGCCAGTCCCAGCGCAAGCGCTACTGCCAGCGGTACCCCGACGCCGACGCCGTCCAGCACCGGGTCCGCGTCCGGGGCGGGCTTCTCGCCGTACATCGACACGTCGCTCTACCCGGCCTACGACATGGTCGCCACGGCCAAGGCGACCGGGGTGAAGAACTTCAACCTGGCGTTCATCGTCGACGGCGGCAGCTGCACGCCGATGTGGGGCGGCGTCACCGCGCTGACCAACGACGGCGTGCCGGGGCAGATAGCCGCGCTCCGCGCGATGGGCGGTGACGTGCGGGTCTCCTTCGGTGGGGCCAACGGCACCGAGCTGGCGGACTCCTGCAGCAGCGTCGGCGCGCTGACCGCCGCGTACCAGAAGGTGATCGACGCCTACGGTCTGACGAAGATCGACTTCGACGTCGAAGGCGCGGCGGCGAGCGACACCGCCGGTATCGCGCTCCGCGACCAGGCCATCGCCCAGCTCCAGGCGAACGCCAAGGCCAAGGGCAAGACGCTCGACGTCTCCTTCACCCTGCCGGTGCTGCCCTCCGGACTGGTCCAGTCCGGGACGGACCTGCTGACCAACGCCAAGACCGCCGGGGTCGACGTCTCGGCCGTGAACGTCATGGCGATGGACTACGGCGACTACGCCGCCCCGAGCCCCAGCGGCAAGATGGGCCAGTACGCGATCGACGCCGCCACCGCGACCGAGGCGCAGCTGAAGTCGATCTTCGGCTGGAGCGACGCGACCGCCTGGCAGCACGTCGCGGTCACTCCGATGATCGGCGTGAACGACACCAGCGACGAGGTCTTCACGACCGCCGACGCCACGCAGCTGGCCAAGTTCGCCGCCACCGAGCACCTCGGCTGGCTGTCGATGTGGTCCGCGGCCCGTGACGCGGAGTGTTCCGGCGGCGCGCAGAGCTACGCCTCGCCGACCTGCAGCAGCATCGTGCAGTCGCCGCTCGGCTTCACCAAGGCGTTCGGAACGTACGCGGGCTGAGCCTCGCCCCGCTGGGCCGGTCGTACACGGGCCGTGGGCGGGCAGGCGGAGCGGCGGCGCCGGTCGGGGAAACCTGACCGGCGCCGCCGCTGTCGTACCCGCAGCGTGTTCATGGGCTACTGTCACGCAGGGTATGCGACAAGGAGTGAGTGCGTGACGAGCGTCAGACGGGGTACCGGTGGTGTCCGCGAGGCCGTGCTGGCGGCCAGGGAGGCACTGCGCGAGGCGCCTCGGCGCACCACGCGGAACGCGGCCCTCGCCGCGTTCGGCTCGCTGCTGCTCTACGTGGTGATCCGGCACCTCGCCCATGTCTCGATGATCGACTCACGGGTCTACCAGGCCGAGGGCGCGGCGGTCGTGCACGGGCGCGACCTCTACCAACTGCGGGTCGGGCCGGCCACGCTGCCCGCGACCTATCCGCCGTTCGCGGCGATGCTGTTCACGCCGGTGTCCTGGCTGTCGATTTCCGCGCTCCGGATCGTCGTCACGCTGATCAACCTCGGGCAGCTCGCGGTGGTCGCGGTGCTCTGCTGCCGCTTCGCGGGCTGGCCGAGCCGGGCGTTGCGCCCGGCGACGGTGCTGCTGATCACCGGGTTCGGGGTCTGGCTGGAGCCGGTGTGGACGACGCTGCGCTACGGGCAGATCAACCTGCTGATCCTGGGCCTGATCCTGTTCGACCTGGCGCTGCCGGACAGCCGTCGCTACAAGGGCATCGCGATCGGGCTCGCGGCCGGGCTCAAGGTGACGCCCGGTCTCTTCATCGTCTACCTGCTGCTGACGCGCCGTTTCCGGGCGGCGGGGACGGCGGTCGCGTCCTTCGCGGGGACGGTGCTGCTCGGGGCGGCGGTGCTGCCGCACGCGGCCTGGACCTTCTGGACCAAGGACCTCTACATCACCAGCCGGGTCGGCAAGGAATGGATCGTCGACAACCAGTCGCTGCGCGGCCTGATGGACCGGCTCGAACTCACCATGCACAGTGGGAACCTGACGCTGGTGCTGGTCGCCGTCGTCGCCGTGGGCGGACTGGCCGTGGCCGTGCTGCTGGACCGCCGGTGCCGCCGGCTGCCCCGCAACCGGGCCTGGTCGGTGCTCACCTGTGCCGTCACCATGCTGCTGATCTCGCCGATCAGCTGGACGCACCACTGGGTCTGGTGCCTGCCGCTGATGGTCGTGCTCGGCGCGGAGGTGTCGGCGGAGCGTGCCAGGCAGCGTCGCGGCGTCGCGGCACCCGGATTCGCCGGACGGCAGTGGCGGGTGCTGGCGTGGATCACCGGGTTCGTCTTCTGCTGCTACTCGATGTGGCTGGTGCCGCACGGAAAGCTGACGACGCTGCACCTGCCGTTCTACGCACGGCCGGTGGTGTCGATCTACCCGCTCTACGGACTGGCCTTCCTGGCGCTGATGGCAGAACGCGTCCGCCGCGCGCTGCGGCGCAGCGGCGGGTTCGCCTCGGTATGGGAGCTGTGGGGCTCGTCGGACTCGCGGGTCGGCAGTGGCGGCGGAGACGGTGCGGACAGGCTGGAGCGCTCCACGTCGACGTCGGCCGTGGAGCGCTAGGCGGAGACACAAGGGTCTGACGGACAGGGCATAAGCGGGTCAGCAAGGCTGCTGCACGCAGCGCGGATCGACGGTTCACGCGCTCCCCAGCAGGTCGGCGAGGGCGCCGTCCACGTCGAGGGCCGCCTCCTCGGTCCCGGTCGGAACCAGCCGCAAGGTGCGCTCCAGCCAGGCCGCGACCGGGGCGGTGGGGGCCTCCAGCAGTGCGTCACCCGCGGGGGAGCTGAGCGCCATGCAGATCAGGTTGCGCCCGTCGGCCCGGGTCGGCCAGATCCGCACGTCACCCTGACCGCAGGCGCGGAAGACGCCCTCGACCAGCAGCTCGCGGGCGAAAACCCAGGTCACCGGGCAGTCCTGGCCGAGGTGGAAGGTCATGTGGACGGCGTAGGGGTCGTTCGCGCAGTACATCAGCAGGGCCGGGACGGGCATGCCGCGCTCGGGGGAGAGCACCAGCTGAACCGTCACCTCCTGCTGCACGCACGCGTGCGTCCGCTCGTTGTCCCGCTCGTTGCTGTGGTTGGCGGCGGCCATGACGCGCTCCTTCGGGTCCGATCGGCTGGTGCCGAGTTGCGTGACGTCGCCGGTGCCGGCGCCGTTCACAGGGGGAGAGAGCGGTCGGCGACGGTTCTTACAGCGGTTCGGGAAGTTTTTCTCGCGAGTCGCGTGGGCCGCGCGGGCTCGGTACTACGCTGGGTGACGCGGTGGGGACGCGACGTGTTCGTCGTGTCGCGATCGGACGTGCCCGGGCTTCTGCTGCCGGGCCGCCGACGGCCGAGCCGCCGCCACCGGAGTCGACAAGGCGGGTATGCATCTATGACGGTTCAGCCCCCCGGGGATCGCCCCGCGCCCGGCTACTACCCCGACCCTTCGATCCCTGGCTTCGTGCGCTACTGGGACGGCGACGGCTGGACGCCCGGCAGTGCGCGTCCCGCGCCCACGGACGGCGTGCCGCTGCCGCCTCCGCCGCGCGCGAGCTCCCGGGGACCGCTGCGGGTGGCCCCGCCTCCGCCGCCGCGTGCGGAGGAGACGGGCCCGGTCTTCCTGGATGAGACGGGCGCGGCGGCGCTGACCGTCCCGGCCGCCCCGGAGTACGGCGCCGGGGCCGCTGCGACCGTGTGGAACGCGTCGCCGGAGGCACAGCACGGGTTGCTGGAGCCGGAGGTGCCGCGCTGGGTGTCCTGGGGCGTGCCGGACGAGGCGCCCCCGGCGGTATCGGCGGCTTCGGCGGTTTCGGCTGCCTTGACGGCTTCGGCGGACGCTTCGGCTGAAGTGGAGGCGCAGCCCGCAGTCCCGACCGTGCCTGCGCGGGCGGGGGGCGGCCACTCGATCATCTCCGGCGCGCTCGACGCCGACGCCGACGGGGACGACGAGCTCGCCTCCGCGCTGCGCCTGGCGCTGAGTCAGACCCGACGGGCACATCTGCCGCCCGTGTCCTACTACGAGGCTGAGGCCTGGGCCGATCCGCACCAGGGTCACGCCCAGCCGTCCGCGCCTGTGGCAGGGACGGCGCCGAGCGTCGGCCTCCCGGCTGCTCCGCTGCCCGCCGCTCCACTGCCGCCCGCACAGGCGGGTGCGCGGCAGCCGTCGGGGTGGGAGGGGACCGGGCACCCGTCGTTCGGCAACCTCATGCTCCCGCCGGAGCCCGCCGCCCCGCCCGCTCCTCCGTCCGCCCTGCTCGCCACGCCGACGCTGCCGCGGGGGGACGAGCGGGACGGCGCAGTGACGGACAGTCAGGCCCTCAGTGTGGGCGGCCTGCCGGTCGCGGAGCGCGGTCCTGCCGTGAAGCCCGCGACGGAGCGGCGACCGGCTCCGACCATCCCGACCGCCTCGACCGCTCCGACCATCCCGAGCCTCTCGACCACGCCGACCATCCCGACCGCTCCGACGGTCCCGCAGGCTCCGCGCAGGACGGCGCGTCCGTCCGCCGACGCGTCGTCGACGCGGGTGCGCGCGTCGCAGCCGAAGGCGCGGCCTGCGCTGCTCGGGCCGCGGCTCGGGGCCCGGCTGTTGGACACCGTCGTGGCGTACGCGCTGGTCGGGGTGCTGGCCGTGGTGCTGGTCCAGCGGGTGGTGCTGCATCTCCAAGCGAAGATCAACGCCGCGCAGGTGAGCGGCTCGCCGCAGACGGTGTGGCTGCTCGACGGGACGGTGCTGGCGAACGCGGGCATCCTGCTGGCCGCACTGCTGGCGGTGGGCGTCGTCTACGAGGCGATCCCGACCGCCGCGTGGGGCCGGACGCTGGGCAAGGCGGTCTTCGGGCTGCGCGTCCTCGACTCCCGGACCCGGCAGCGGCCCGGCCTCGGACGCTGCCTGCTGCGGACGGCGGTCGCCCAGACGTCGGTCTTCGTGCTGCTGGGCGTTCTGGAGCTGATCCCCTGCGCCACCGACCGCAGGCTGCGCCAGAGCTGGCACGACAAGCTGGCGCGCACCTTCGTCGCGAAGCGGTGAGGAGGCGCTGCGGTCGGGCTGACGCTGCGTCAATCCAGGGGATGGGAGAAACACCCCAGGATCCGACAAAATGTCCAATTGGAGTGATTCACTCCTGGTATGACGACACCTGAGCCTCCGGAGCGCGGCGAGCCCGAGCAGCCGCCGTCGTTCGACAAGGACCGGCCCGGTTCAGGCGGCTCGCCGTACGACGCGCCGCCACCTCCGCCGCCCCCGCAGTCGGACCCGTACGCCAACCCCTACGCCACCCCCGGCGGTCCCGGCGGCGGGCAGCCGTCCTACACGCCGCCCGGTCCGGGCATGCAGCAGAGCGGGATGCCGCCGTTGGCGGCCCTGACCAAGCGGCTGCTCGCACAGATCATCGACTGGTTGGTGCTGGCGATCATCGCCGTTCCGCTGTCGCTCCTCGCGACCACGGCCAACAACCACGACCGCGGCGGCCTCAGTCTGACGGCCAGTCTGGTCTCCGTCTTCGCGGCCTTCCTCTACGAGGGCCTGATGCTGACCAAGGCCGGCGGTCAGACGCTGGGCATGAAGGCACTGCGGATCCGGGTCGCGGCCCTGGCCGACGGGTCCCCGCCGTTCGGCAGGATGGGCTGGATCCGGGCCGCGGTGTGGGACCTGCCGGCCCTGCTCTGCTGCCTCTGGCAGGTCGTGGACGGCGCCTGGTGCACCTGGGACCAGCCGTACCGGCAGTGCCTGCATGACAAGGCCGCCAAGACGGTCGTGGTCGACGCCTTCTGACGGTTGCTCAGTTCGTTGCTTCGCCGACTCGTTCGGACTGTTCAGTGCGCGACACGCTCCGGTTCGGGTACCCGCAGGGGCGGGGTGGCCGGGGCGTCGCCGCGAGCCACCACCTGCGTCCGCCCGCCCTGGCGCGAGGCCCCGGGGGCGGGCGCAGGACGACGGGCGCGCGGACCGTGCCGACCGCGGCGGGCGGCGGTCACCGTGCCGAGGGTGAGGCAGAGCAGGGCCAGGAGCGTGATCGCCAGGACGCTCTGCGTCCCGGAGAGCGCCAGGAGCGCGACGGTCGTGGCAACGACGGCGAGGGTGCCGACGGCGAGCTGGGAGAGAGCCGGACGTGGCATGGGGCGTTCCGTCCTTCGCATCGGGAACTGCGGGCCGCGCCACGGAACATGCGGGCCCGCCGGGGGCGGTTTCGAGCGGGGACACGTGCTGTTGATCGGCAGATACCCAGCGCATGTGCCGATCAGCCCAAGGTGACCGAGCGGGCCGATGCACGGGGGGCGCACGGGCTCACTCCCGGCCTCGCTCCTGCCCCTTCCCCGGCTCGGGCGGCCTCTTCCCCTGCCCTCCCGGACCTGCGCGATCAGTCGGTGACCACGACCGGATCACCCGTCAGTTCCACACCCGCCGCCCGGAGTTCGTCGAGCGCGGCGTCCGTTGTGGCCTTGGCCACACCCGCCGTCAGGTCCAGCAGCACCCGCGTGGTGAACCCCTCGCGGACCGCGTCCAGGGCGGTCGCCCTCACGCAGTGGTCGGTGGCGATGCCGACCACGTCCACCTCGGTGACGTGGTGCTCGCGCAGCCAGTCGCCGAGCCCGACGCTGTGCTCGTTGCGGCCCTCGAAGCCGCTGTAGGCGGCGGCGTGGGCGCCCTTGTCGAAGACGGCCTCGACCCCGCCCGAGGTGACGGCAGGGGCGAAGTTCGGGTGGAAGCCGACGCCCTCGGTCCCGGCGACGCAGTGGACCGGCCAGGTGTGGACGAAGTCCGGCTCGGCCGAGAAGTGGGCCCCGGGGTCGATGTGGTGGTCCCGGGTGGCGACCACGTGGTCGTAGCCGGAGGCGCTCTCGGCGACCAGGTCGGTGATCGCCGCGGCCACCTCCGCGCCCCCGGTGACCGGCAGGCTGCCGCCCTCGCAGAAGTCGTTCTGCACGTCGACGATGATCAGTGCGCGGCGCATGGCTCCGACTCTCCTTGGCACGTCCTGTAGTAGGCAGGGTCCGTTGAAAGCAGCGTAGGGAGGGAAGCGGTGTTGCGCGAGAGGTGGACTGGACCAGTTGTCCATCGTGTTGTGTGTGGTCGTTCCGTGCTCATCGAACGTCCCCCGTTCGTCCTTCGGATCGGTGCTAGGTTCAGCCTTTGACGTACTCGGTCGGGATGACCGGGTCGCCCTTGGACAACTGGGTGGCCGACAGCGGCAGTTGGCCGCGCGACCGAAGGTGGCGGCGGCGCGCGTCGCCCAGCGGCTCGCGGCCGACGACCTCGCCGCCGCGGATCAGCTCGCGGTGGAGCAGCCTGTCCCGCAGCGGCTCCGGCACCGGGCCGGTGCCGACCACCTCGCACTCGGCCACGCCCTCGGCGTCGAGGCGGCGGGCCGCCCATTTGCGGCCGCCGCGGCTGACCTTGGCGCCCGCCGAGCGCTTGGCCACCGGCACCAGCGCGGCGTCCGGGTCGGCGGAGGCGCCGCGCGCGACCAGCTTGTAGACCATGGCGCAGGTCGGCTGGCCGCTGCCGGTGACCAGCGAGGTGCCGACGCCGTAGGCGTCGACGGGGGCGGCGGCCAGCGCGGCGATGGCGTACTCGTCGAGGTCGCTGGTGACCACGATCTTCGTCTTGTGCGCGCCCAGTTCGTCCAGCTGGCGGCGGACGCGGTGGGCCAGCATCAGCAGGTCGCCGGAGTCGATCCGGACCGCGCCGAGCTCCGGCCCGGCCACGTCGATCGCGGTGCGGACGGCCTCGCTGACGTCGTAGGTGTCGATCAGCAGCGTGGTGCCGCGACCCATGGACTCGATCTGGGCGGTGAACGCGCCGCGCTCGGTGTCGTGGAGCAGTGTGAACGCGTGCGCGGCCGTGCCGGTGGTCGGGATGCCGTACTGGAAGCCCGCCTGCAGGTCGGAGGTGGC
Source organism: Streptacidiphilus sp. MAP5-3 (assembly GCF_041262505.1). Taxonomy (NCBI): domain Bacteria; kingdom Bacillati; phylum Actinomycetota; class Actinomycetes; order Kitasatosporales; family Streptomycetaceae; genus Streptacidiphilus; species Streptacidiphilus sp. MAP5-3. The sequence continues at coordinate 148,286 of NZ_JBGCCL010000011.1, read as the reverse complement.
GTTGAACCCGGCGACGTAGGCGGCGCGGGCGGCGGAGACGGCGGACGCCTCGTGGGTGCGCCGGGCGCCCATCTCGATCATCGGCCGGTCGCCCGCGGCGGCGGCCATCCGGGAGGCCGCGGCGGCGATGGCGGAGTCGTGGTTGAGGATCGACAGGATCGCCGTCTCCAGGATCACCGCCTCGGCGAAGGTGCCCTCGACCACGAGCAGCGGCGAGCCCGGGAAGTAGCACTCGCCCTCGCCGTAGCCGCGGATGCTGCCGTTGAAGCGGTAGTCCGCCAGCCAGCGCAGCGTGTCGTCGTCGACGACGCCCTGGTCGGCGAGCCAGTCCAGCTGCGGGGTGGTGAAGCGGAAGTTCTCGACCGCATCCAGCACGCGCCCGGTCCCGGCGGCCACGCCGTAGCGGCGGCCCTCGGGCAGGCGGCGGGTGAACACCTCGAACACCGAGTGGCGGTGCGCCGCGCCACTGCGCAGCGCGGCCTGGAGCATGGTGAGCTCGTAGCGGTCGGTCAGCAGGGCGGTCGACGCGGCGGTGGGCGTCGACGCCTGGACAGGAGATACCTGCACAGCATCCATGGACATCATCGTACCGCAGATACTCGTCACTTTGACGATTACTCGGATGCGGTCACCCGTACGGGGGCGGAATCGCTTTGGGATCGCCCGGATGGCAGCATGGACAGTGCAGTCGACAGGAGCCCGAGGGAGTGCAAGTCGTGAGCGTCGCTCCGGTTGAGATCGAGCGCACCGAGTCCGAGCAGGCCCCCTTCGCGGTGCCGGATCCCGACATCCCATGGGTCACGATCGTCCACAACGACCCTGTTAACTTGATGTCCTACGTCGTCTACGTCTTCCAGACGTACTTCGGCTACCCCAAGGAGAAGGCCCGTCAACTGATGCTCGACGTGCATCACAAGGGGCGTGCCACCGTCTCCAGCGGGACCCGCGAGGAGATGGAGCGGGACGTTCAGGCGATGCACGGCTACGGGCTGTGGGCCACGCTGCAGCACGACAAGTGACGGGCAATAGGCACGAGTAGATGACTGGTCTGTTCAAGCGCGCCCACGGCGGCGGCGCGCAGCTCACCCTCGACCCGATCGAGGCGTCCATCCTGCGCAACCTCACGGTGCAGATGCTGGAGCTGATCGGCCCCGGCCCCGGCGGCGACTCCGCCACGGAGGAGTACGACCCGCTGGCGGCGCTGTTCACCGAGGGCCCGAGCGTGCCGCCGACCGACCCGGCGCTGGCCCGGCTCTTCCCCGACGCGTACGCGGAGGGCCCGGAGGCCGAGTCGGCGTCGTCCGAGTTCCGCAGGTTCACCGAGAACGACCTGCGCGCGAAGAAGCGCGAGGACGCGCTGGCGCTGGTCCGTGCGCTGGACGCGGCGGAGCAGGATCGCCGCGGGCGCCCGGTCCTCAAGCTGGACCCCGCCGCGTGTGGGCACGCGCTGAGCACGCTGAACGACCTGCGCCTCACGCTGGGCTCCCGCCTGGAGGTCTCCGAGGACGACGACTCCCTCTACCGCCTGCCGGACGAGGACGAGCGGAAGCCGCTGGTCATGGCGTACCTGTGGCTGGGGGGACTGCAGGAGTCCCTGCTGGACGTGCTGATGTCCTAGAGGGGACCTTTGTCCTCAAGGGGAGGTGGCAAGCGGGGCCGCATATCAGCAGAGCCCCGCGCCCCCGGGCAGTTGCCACTCACCCGTCTGCCTATCCTTGCGGCATGTTGACCATCACCCGCGAGCTTCGCGACGCGATCGTCGCCCACGCACGTGCCGATCATCCCGACGAGGCCTGTGGCGTCATCGCCGGGCCTGTCGGCTCCGGCCGACCGGCGCGGTACATCCCGATGCTGAACGCCGCCCGGTCGCCCACGTTCTACGAGTTCGACTCGGGTGACCTGCTGAAGCTCTACCGCGAGATGGACGACCGCGACGAGGAGCCCGTCGTGATCTACCACTCGCACACCGCCACCGAGGCCTATCCCTCCCGGACCGACGTGTCCTACGCGTCCGAGCCCAACGCCCACTACGTGCTCGTCTCCACCGCCGAGTGCGGCACCGAGGAGGGCCCCTTCCAGTTCCGTTCGTTCCGCATTGTGGACGGCGTGATCACAGAGGAAGACGTCGAGGTCGTCGGGAGCTACGCCTGAACCGTCGCGAAGGGCCCGCCGAACACCGGCGGGCCCTTGCGTATGTCGGTATGCAAGACGGATCCGTCCGTGGAGTGGGACGGGGATCCCGTTCAGGGGTCGGGAATCTATACGATGACGGCATGCGTTCCGTCGACATGAGCCTTTGCGCGCCCGACACCCGCCTTGTGGCGCGGCTGCATGTCGACCTGTGCCGCCTTGCCAGCGCCATCTGTCGCGTCGCCGCCTGAGCCTGCCGAACGCCCGCCGTCCGCCAGGACGCCAGTCCCAACGAAACGCCCGTCCGCGCCTCGCCGCGGTCGCCGAGCGTGCCGAGCCTTCCGCCTCTCCCACCGAGACGACCACCCTGGAGTGCAGCCATGGCCATCGAGGTCCGCATCCCGACCATCCTCCGCACCTACACCGACGGCGCCAAGGCCGTCGAGGGCAGCGGCGCCACCCTCGACGCCCTCTTCAGCGACCTCGACGGCCGCCACCCCGGCCTGCGTGAGCGTCTCGTCGACGCGGGTGAGCTGCGGCGTTTCGTCAACGTCTACCTGAACGACGAGGACGTCCGCTTCCTGGACGGCATCAACACCGCGGTCGCCGCGGGCGACAACGTGACGATCCTGCCCGCCGTCGCGGGCGGCGCGCGCTGAGATGAAGTACGACACCCCCCTCGAAGCCGTCGGCAACACCCCCCTCGTCGGTCTGCCGCGCATCAGCGCGAGCGTGCCGGGCAACGAGGCGGGTGTCGTACGCCTCTGGGCCAAGCTGGAGGACCGCAATCCGACCGGCTCGATCAAGGACCGCCCCGCGCTGCACATGATCGAGCGGGCCGAGGCGTCCGGCCGGCTCACGCCCGGTTGCACCATCCTGGAGCCCACCAGCGGCAACACGGGCATCTCGCTGGCGATGGCCGCCAAGCTCAAGGGCTACCGGATGGTCTGCGTGATGCCCGAGAACACCAGCGAGGAGCGGCGCGAGCTGCTGCGGATGTGGGGCGCGGAGGTCATCTCCTCCCCGGCCGCCGGTGGTTCCAACACCGCCGTCCGCGTCGCCAAGGAGCTCTCCGCCGAGCACCCCGACTGGGTGATGCTCTACCAGTACGGCAACCCGGACAACGCGGGCGCCCACTACGCCGGCACCGGCCCGGAGATCCTCGCCGATCTGCCGACCGTCACCCACTTCGTCGCGGGCCTCGGCACCACCGGCACCCTGATGGGCGTCGGCCGGTACCTGCGCGAGAAGGTGCCGGGCGTTCAGATCGTGGCCGCAGAGCCGCGCTACGACGACCTGGTCTACGGCCTGCGCAACCTCGACGAGGGTTTCGTGCCCGAGCTCTACGACGCCGAGGTGCTCACCACGCGCTTCTCCGTCGGCTCGGCGGACGCCGTCCAGCGCACCCGCGAGCTGCTGCAGTTGGAGGGCATCTTCGCGGGTGTCTCCACCGGCGCGATCCTGCACGCGGCGATCGGCGTCGCCCGCAAGGCCGCGAAGGCGGGGGAGCGGGCCGACGTGGTCTTCGTGGTCGCGGACGGCGGCTGGAAGTACCTGTCCACCGGGATCTACACCGCCGAGACGACCGAGGAGGCCGTCGAGGCGCTCCAAGGCCAGCTCTGGGCGTAGGCCGTGTTTTAGAACCCCCGCCGGGCCCGCGACGTCTGGTACCGCACCTCGCTGCGTTGTCGGGCTCGGCCAAGTACACCCAGTACGAGGCCGACCCTCGGCCTTGCGATGCACGGCACCAGACGCCGCGGGCTGATCCGGCGGGGGTTCTAAAACACGGCCTGGACGTCCCCCTTCGTAAGACCGCGCCGGACTCGGTTTCTTTGTCCGTTTCCTGCCCTGAAACCGTCACAGAACGCCCACAGCCACGTATGCCGTGACCTTCTTCTCGTTGGGCCGGAAAACGCTGGAGATCCAGCGCTTTCCGCGTCCGACGGAGGAGGCCCCCATGAGCGCCGCTGACCTGTGGTCCTACCGGGAGATCGCCGCGCACATCGGCGTCCAGCCCGAGACCGTCAAGTCGTACCGCCGGCAGGGCATCCTCCCCGCCCCGGACGTGGTGACCTCGTTCGGTCAGCCGCGCTGGTACGCGGACACGATTCGTTCATGGGTACGACGACGACCACACAACCGCCGTTGAGCGCCGCGCCCGCTCCGGCGTGCCGCGCTGCCTCGTCCTGGTGATTCCGAACACAACCGGCCCGGGTGACAGCGACCGTGACGTTCCGCCGCTCTACTCTCGAACCTCCACGACCCCACCGCAATGGAGCGGCGGGTGTGAGCACGCGGAGGGCACGGCATGGAACTGACTGTGGTGGGGAGCGCCGGGAGCTTTCCCTCAGCTGATTCCCCCTGCTCCTGCTACCTGATCCAGGCGGAGGGCTTCACCCTGGTCGTCGACCTGGGCAACGGGGCGCTCGGCGCGCTGCAGAAGTACATCGGCCTCTACGACGTCGACGCGGTCCTGCTCAGCCACCTCCACGCGGACCACTGCGTGGACATGTGCGCGTACTACGTCGCCCGCAACTACCGCTTCGAGGGCTGCCCGGACCCGGTCCCGGTCTACGGACCCACCGGCACGGCCGAGCGGCTGGCCCGCGCCTACGACATGGACGAGCAGCCGGGCATGAAGGAGGTCTTCGACTTCCGCACGCTCAGCGACGGCAGTTTCGAGCTCGGGCCGCTGACCGTCACCGCGGCCCGGGTCGCGCACCCGGTCGAGGCCTACGCCTTCCGGTTCACGCACGCGGGCCGGTCCTTCGTCTACACCGGCGACACCGGTCCGTGCGAGCAGCTGGTCACCCTCTCCCAGGGCGTCGACCTGCTCCTCTCCGAGGCCGCGTACACGTACGGCAAGGAGGAGTTCAGCGGCGTCCACCTGAACGGCCGTCAGGCCGGAGAGCTGGCCCGGAGCGCGGGCGTCGGCCGCCTGGTGCTGACCCACATCCCGGTGTGGACGGACCCGCAGCGCAACGCCTCGGACGCGGCCGTGGAGTACAGCGGCCCGGTCGAGCTGGCTCGACCGGGCGCGGTGTACACGTTCTGACGGTTTCTCAGCCGGCGCCGGCCGAGGCCGTCAGGCCTTGGTGACGTCCTCGATCTCCTCCTCGGGCTCGCGGCCCGGGGTGGTGAGGTTGAACTTCACGATGGCGAAGCGGAAGAGCACGTAGTAGACCACCGCGAAGCAGAGGCCGATCGGGATGATCAGCCACGGCTTGGTCGCGAAGTGCCAGTTGAGCACGTAGTCCAGCAGGCCTGCCGAGAAGGTGAAGCCGTGGTGGACGCCGAGCGCCCAGGTGATCGCCATCGACGCGCCGGTCAGCAGCGCGTGGATCACGAAGAGCACCGGCGCGATGAACATGAACGAGAACTCGATCGGCTCGGTCACGCCCGTGACGAAGGCGGTCAGCGCCACCGACATCATCATGCCCGCGACCACCTTGCGGCGCTCCGGACGCGCGGTGTGCACGATGGCGAGCGCGGCAGCCGGAAGGCCGAACATCATGATCGGGTAGAAGCCGCCCATGAACTGACCGGCCGTCGGGTCGCCCGCGAAGAAGCGGTTCAGGTCGCCGTGGACACCGTGGTAGGTGCCGACCTGCTGCCAGAAGAAGGTGTTCACGAACTGGTGCATGCCGATCGGCAGCAGCAGACGGTTGACCACGCCGAAGATGCCGGCGCCCAGCCAGCCCAGGCCGATCAGCCAGTTGGAGAAGTGGTTCAGGCCGTCGCCGACCGGGCCCCAGGTGAGGCCGAAGACGACGCCGAGCAGGGTGCCGACGCCGGACATCAGGATCGGGACGAGACGGCGGCCGTTGAAGAAGCCGAGCCAGTCGACCAGCTTGGTGCGGTGGTAACGCTGCCAGAGCACGCCGGTCAGCAGGCCGATCACGATGCCGCCGAGGACGCCCGGATCCTGCGGGGTGCCCGTCGGGGTCGCGGCGGTGACGGTGCCGGCGGCGGGGAACGCGGTCAGCACGTTGTGGTAGACGAGGTAGCCCACCAGCGCGGCGAGCGCGGTCGAGCCGTCGGCCTTCTTGGCGAAGCCGATCGCCACGCCGACGCAGAAGAGCAGCGGCATGTTGTCGAAGACGCTCTGCCCCGCCGCGGCGAAGACGGTGGCGACCTTGCCCCAGTGCAGCCCCTGCGCGCCGAACACGTCGGGCTGACCCAGGCGCAGCAGGATACCTGCGGCCGGAAGGACGGCGATCGGCAGCTGAAGGCTTCGGCCCAGCTTCTGGAGGCCCTGGAAGAGGCCCGAGCCCCGCTTCTTTGCGGGGGCCACCGTGCCTGCGTCGGTGGTTGCGCTCATGGTGTTCCCTTTGTGACAAGAATGGTCTACACCATAGAGGTGTAGACCTCTGTGGTGTAGACCATTCTTAACACGGTTTTACCCCGCCCCGGAATCCTCCGTTTCGGAGTTGTGATGTTCCGGAACCTCACGATCCGCTACTTGGTGATCGCGTCCTCGAGCTCGTCGGCGTCGTCCTCGCGCCCGGGGGTCTTGAGGTCGAACTTGGTGATCGCGAACCGGAAGACGGCGTAGTAGACCACAGCGAAGACCCCACCCACGGGCAGGATGATCAGCGGTTTGGTGGCCAGGTTGAAGTTGATCAGGTAGTCGATCAGACCCGCCGAGAAGCTGAAGCCGTCGTGGACGCCGAGCGCCCAGGTGATCGCCATCGAGCAACCGGTCAGCAGCGCGTGGAGGACGTAGAGCGCCGGCGCGATGTAGCAGAAGGAGAACTCGATCGGCTCGGTGACGCCGGTGACGAGGGAGGTCAGGCCGACCGAGATCATCATGCCCATCACCTCCTTGCGCCGACTCGGCTTGGCGCAGTGCGCCATCGCCAGGGCGGCGGCGGGGAGGGCGAACATCATGATCGGGAAGAAGCCGGTCATGAAGATGCCCGCGCTCGGGTCGTGGTGCAGGAAGCGCGGGATGTCACCCTGGTAGGTCTGGCCCTGGTAGCGCCAGGTCCCGTACTGGAACCAGACGTAGGTGTTGATCAGCTGGTGCATGCCGATCGGCAGCAGCAGCCGGTTGGTGAACCCGAAGAGGCCCGAGCCCAGTCAGCCGAGGCGGGTCAGCCAGTTGCTGAAGCTGTTGAGGCCGGAGCCGATCGGCGGCCACAGGTTGACGAAGACGACGCCGAGCAGGGTGCCGACGCCGGACATCAGGATCGGGACGAGACGGCGGCCGTTGAAGAAGCCGAGCCAGTCGACCAGCTTGGTGCGGTGGAAGCGCTGCCACAGATACGCGGCAGTCAGGCCGACCATGATGCCACCCAGCACGCCCGGGTTCTGGCCGGGAAACTGCGGATGGCTGAGCGCGTCCTTGGCCGGGAAGGCGTCCAGGACGAACCGGTAGACGAGGAACCCGGCGACGGCGGCGAGCGCGGTCGAACCGTCCGCCTTCTTGGCCATGCCGATCGCGACACCGATGCAGAAGAGCAGCGGCAGGCCGATGTAGGCGTTGAGCAGCCCACCACCGGCGGCGGCGCAGACCTTCGCGACGTTGTCCCAGCCCAGGCCGGTCTTGCCGAAGACGTCGTCCTGGCCCAGCCGGTTCAGGATCCCGGCGGCGGGCAGGACGGCGACGGGCAGCTGGAGGCTGCGCCCCATCTTCTGCATGCCGCTGTAAAGACTCTGGAAGGCGGACGACCCTGCGGTGGCCTGCGCCGTGCTCATGCTCGACTCTTCTCCCTCGTCGTCGTGGGTCGAGTCGGGTCCCCCTCGTCCCCCCGGTCCCGTCCTGTGGTGCTGTGGTGCTCTCGTGTTCCGGCGCTCTGGTGGTCTGAGTCGTGCGCGGCTGACGGTCCGTCCGCGTTTGGTCCGTGCCCGCAAGTGGTGTAGACCAGTTGGGTGTGAGGCGTGCCCGTTGTGCACATCCTCGGGGCGCTTGGCGATCTTTGCTTGCGAAGTTGGGCCATTAGTGCGTTAACGTGACATCTCACGACGCCTGCCCTAAAACTGGATATCCCGGCCTAGAACAGGAGAAACCATGGCCAGCAAGGCTGAGAAGATCGTTGCGGGACTGGGCGGCATCGACAACATCGAAGAGGTCGAGGGCTGCATCACCCGCCTGCGCACCGAGGTTCACGACGCCTCCATGGTCGACGAGGCCGCGCTGAAGGCCGCAGGCGCCCACGGGGTGGTCAAGATGGGTACCGCGATCCAGGTCGTCATCGGCACTGACGCCGACCCGATCGCCGGCGAAATCGAGGACATGATGTGACGGACTGCGTGACGAACTGACGGAACGCCCGTCAGGCCGCCGCCGACGGCCCGCGCCCCGCCTGCGCGGGCCGTCGGCGTACCCGCCGCTCGGACCTGCCGCTCGGGGCTGCCGCTCGGGCCGTCCGGTCGAGTCCGTTCCGCGCGGTTTCGGTAGGGTCGGGGACATGACTCGCATCGACGGCCGCAGCCCCGAACAGCTCCGTCCCATCACCATCGAACGCGGATGGAGCAAGCACGCCGAGGGTTCTGTCCTCGTCTCCTTCGGCGACACCAAGGTGCTCTGCACCGCCAGCGTCACCGAGGGCGTCCCGCGCTGGCGGCGCGGCAGCGGCGAGGGCTGGGTCACCGCCGAGTACGCGATGCTGCCCCGGTCCACCAACACCCGCAGCGACCGCGAGTCCGTGCGCGGCAAGATCGGCGGTCGCACCCACGAGATCAGCCGTCTGATCGGCCGTTCGCTGCGCGGCGTGATCGACCTGCGCGCGCTGTCGGAGAACACCATCGCCCTGGACTGCGACGTCCTCCAGGCCGACGGCGGCACCCGGACCGCCGCCATCACCGGCGCCTACGTCGCGCTGGTCGACGCCGTGCGCTGGGCCCAGGCGAAGAAGATCACCCGGGCCAAGGCCGAGCCGATCGTGGGCGCGGTCTCCGCCGTGAGCGTCGGCATCGTCGACGGCAAGCCGCTGACCGACCTCTGCTACGAGGAGGACGTCCGCGCCGAGACCGACATGAACATCGTCTGCACCGGCGACGGCCGCTTCGTCGAGGTCCAGGGGACGGCCGAGGGCGCGCCCTTCGACCGCGACCTGCTCAACCAGCTGCTCGACCTCGGCCAGCTGGCCTGCTCGGAGCTGGACGCGATCCAGCGCAAGGCACTGGAGGGCTGAGATGGCGGCGGTAGAACGGCAGCGCCTGGTCCTGGCCACGCGCAACGCCCACAAGGTCGGCGAGCTGCACGCGATCCTCGGCGCGGCCGGACTCGACGTCGACCTGGTCGGCGCGGACGCGTACCCCGAGGTGCCGGACGTCCGCGAGACAGGCGTGACCTTCGCGGAGAACGCCCTGCTCAAGGCGCACGCGCTGGCGCGCGCCACCGGTCTGCCTGCGGTCGCGGACGACTCCGGCCTCTGCGTCGACGTCCTCGGCGGCGCGCCGGGCATCTTCTCGGCCCGCTGGGCGGGGAAGCACGGCGACGACACCGCCAACCTGGAGCTGCTGCTCGCCCAGCTCTCCGACATCGACACCCCCCACCGCGCCGCCCACTTCGCCTGCGCGGCGGCCCTGGCCCTGCCGGGCGGCGAGGAGCGCGTGGTCATCGGCCGTCTCCGCGGCACGCTGCGCTTCGCGCCCGTGGGGGAGTTCGGCTTCGGCTACGACCCGATCCTCCAGCCGGACGGATACACGGTCACCTGCGCGGAGTTGACGCCGGACCAGAAGAACGCGATCAGCCACCGCGGCGAGGCGTTCCGCGCCCTGGTCCCGGTGGTCCGGGAGCTGCTGGGCTGACGCCGGCGATGACGAGAGGGCTACCGCCGACTGGTGTCGGTGGCAGCCCTCTTCTCCGTGCGCCCGGTGGGACTCGAACCCACGACACACCGGACCTAAACCGGCGTCCTCTAGCCAACTGGGATACAGGCGCAGCAGGACCACCCTATCGCCCTGCGGCGTCACGGGGGATCGGGAGCCGGTTCCGGCTGTGGTTCCGGCCGCAGTAGGTGTCTGTTGTGGCGTGGCAGTTCGGGCAGAGGATGCGGAGGTTCTCCGGTCGGTTGTCGGCCCAGTCGCCATTGATGTGGTCGACCTCCAAGGTGAGGGCCCTTCCTTGCCAGACAGGGCCGATGCCGCAGGCAGCGCAGAGGTCCGGGCGGCCCAGCTCGTGCAGTGCCTGCCGCAGCCTCCAGCCTCGTACGCGACTGGAGTTCGGAGGGCGTCGGACGAGGACCTCGGCGGGGGACAACTTCTTCGGGCAGGAGCGACCCTTGTTGTAAGCCATGCCCGTGAAGTGACTTGTGTCGATCCCGAGGGCGCGGATTCGCCTGGCCACATGCGCGTGCGTGCCTCCCGCCGGCCGCAGATTCAGATGACGTAGCACCCCGGCATAGCTGTGCGAGGCGGCCACCGCCTCGGTGAGCAGCTCCGGCGAGTGTGTCCAGGAACGTGAGTCCGAAGGGATGGGCAAACCGTACTCGGCGAGCCGCTTGCGTAGGTAGCACCGTGCATGACTGCTGGGGTCCTTGCCCATGCGCCGCAGCATGTCGTCGAGTTGGCCGCCCTCGGCAGTGATCGCCGACAGGCATTCGCGCGTGTAGAGCACTCGCGTCGACATGGTCCACCCCCACAGCATCGGATCCAGATCTCATACGGAGAAACGAGGATCGAACGTGCGCGTCACGGCTGCGTGTGAGTGATCTGGGTCACACGCCCAAGGGGCGTTTGGCATCCATGTGGTTGAGACCAATAGGACTAGGCCAGTTTGAGCCATGGTGGCGCTGAGCTGCCTGTTTGGTGAACCTTAAGCGCTCTTAAGTGACACGTTGCCAAACGGGGTCTTGACGCTGGCCGATGGTCCAGGCCAATTTATCTGCGTGCGCAGCCGTTGACCCGAGACGACGTCCCTCGCGGAGGCAGCAGGTATGGAAGACAGACGTCCCACACGAGTGAAGGCACTGCTTGCAACATGTACCGCCGGGCTGCTGGCAGTCGGCGGGTTGGCGTTGGCCGGGGGATCGGCTCAAGCCGCAGCGACCGGGCAGTTGTTGGTGAACGGCGGGTTCGAGACCGGGGATCTGACCGGCTGGTCCTGCTCGGCCGACGACAAGGTGGTCACCACCCCTGTCGCGCAAGGGTCCTACGCGCTGTCGGGCACACCGACCGGCCAGGACGACGCGCAGTGTTCGCAGACCGTCTCGGTGCTGCCGAACTCCACCTACACCCTCTCCGGTGAGGTCGAGGGCGACTACGTCTACCTGGGCGACACCGGCACCGGTACCACAGATACGAGTAACTGGACGGCCTCCGCACCGAGTTGGCAGACGCTGTCGACCACCTTCAGCACCGGCGCGAGCACGACGTCGGTGACGGTGTGGGTCCACGGGTGGTACGGCGAGGGGACGTTCGGCGCGGACGCGATGTCCCTGGTCGGGCCGACGCCGACCGGCGGCGGGACCGGGAGTCCGTCCCCGAGTGCAAGCGCCAGTGCGTCCGCGTCCGCGTCCGCATCCGCATCCGCATCCGCGTCTACGAGCGCGAGCGCGTCGGCCAGTGCGTCCCCGAGCAGCACGGCGACGCCGCCGCCCGTGGACACGGGTTTCCACCACCCCGTCTACTTCATGCCGTTGGACAACTCGCCGCAGGCGATCTCCGACATCCTCGCCAACTCCTCGGAGAACCAGTTCAATCTGGCCTTCGTCCTCGACTCCGGCGGCTGCACCCCGGCGTGGGGCGGCAACGCGTCGACCCCCGTCTCCTCCGACTCCGCCGTGCTGGCGGACGTCAACGCGATCCGGGCCGCGGGCGGTGACGTCGCGGTCTCGTTCGGGGGCTACAACGGCACGGAGCTGGGCTCCAGCTGTGGCAGCGCGTCCGCGCTCGCCGCCGCGTACCAGTCCGTGATCAGCAAGTACAACCTGACCCGGATCGACCTGGACTGGGAGAACACCGCGCTCGACGCCAACATGGCCGTCCGCTGGGGCGCCATCAAGCAGTTGGAGTCCGAGGATCCCAACCTGATCGTCTCGCTGACGATTCCGGCCACCACCGTCGGCCTGCCCGACACCGGCAGGGACGAGATCCAGCAGGCCATCAACGACGGTGCGCGGATCGACCGGGTCAACCTGATGGACTTCGACTTCGGTCTGAACGGCGGTACCCAGACCGCTGCCGCCGAGACCGTCGCCTCGGACACGGCCGCCCAGTTGGAGACCCTCTACGGCTGGAGCGCGCAGACCGCCTGGGCGCACCTGTCCGTGCAGTTGATGAACGGTCACACCGACCAGCCCAGTGAGCTGTACACCCAGCAGACCTTCACCGACCTGCTCGGCTACGTGCAGGCCAACCACGCTGCGGCGTTCTCCTACTGGGACATCAACCGCGACCGTGCCTGCGACCCGAGCGTCGTGCACAACTGGGCCGACGGCGCGTGCTCCAGCGTGACGCAGAACCCGTACGACTTCACGAAGATCATCACCCAGTACAACGGCTGACCGCGCTCAACTGCCCGGAGAGCAGCCGTCGAGATCCCACCCGTGCCGGGAGGCCCCACACCCCGGCACGGGTGGTCGCGGAAGCACCACTCCGCATGACCGAGAAGCACCGCAGGTTCACCCCCACGACCCACGGAGTAGCTCCATGCACCAGCGTTCCCTGCCTGTTCCGTCCTCCCCGGAGCGGAGGACGAAACGCGGCACCGCCCTGGCGACGGTGACGGCGCTCGTCGCCGGATCCTTTGCGGTGGCTGCTGGATTCACCGGCGCCAGCGCCGCCTCCAGCAGTCTTCTGACGAACGGCGACTTCGAGGCCGGCAGCCTGAGCGGCTGGACCTGTTCCACGCTCGACTCGGTGGTCACCACTCCTGTCCACAGCGGTAGTTACGCGCTGGCGGGCGCGGCCTCGGCCGGTGACGACGCGCAGTGCACTCAGAACGTCGCGGTGCAGCCGAACACCACCTACACGCTGTCCGGCTTCGTGCAGGGCGACTACGTCTACCTCGGCGCCACCGGCACCGGCGTCAACGCCAGCACCTGGACGCCGGCCAACAGCAGTTACGGTCAGCTGTCGACCTCGTTCACCACCGGGGCGACCACCACCTCGGTGCAGGTCTTCACCCACGGCTGGTACGGCGAGGGCACGTTCTACGCCGACGACCTCACGCTGACCGGCCCGGCGGGTTCCGGCGGCGGGACCTCCAGCCCGTCCGCGAGTGCGTCCGCGTCGGCAAGTCCTTCGGCCAGCGCCTCGCCGTCGTCCTCCGCGAGCGCGAGCGCGAGCCCGAGCGCCAGCGCGTCCGCCTCGGCCAGCCCGAGTGCGTCGGCCTCTGCGAGCACCGGCAGCGGCGCTCCCGGCGGGGACGGGCTGGTCACCACCCCGAGCGGGATCACGGCCAAGGTCACCGGCAACGCGGTGACGCTCTCCTGGAGCGCCTCCACCGACAACTCGCAGACCGGCGACGCCCCGGCGTACTACGTCTACAGCGGCGCCAACCTGGTCGCGACCTCGATGGGCAGCTCGGTCACCGTCAGTTCGCTGCAGCCGAACACCGCCTACACCTTCACCGTCCAGGGCTACGACAAGGACGGCCACTCCTCCGCCCAGTCCGCGGCGGTCTCCGCGACCACGGGTGCGCTGCCGACGGGTGCGATGAAGTCGGCGTACTTCGACCAGTGGTCGATCTACGGCAACGCCTACTACCCGAAGAACGTGGACACGTCGGGCGCGGCCTCCGGCCTCAAGGTCATGACCTACGCGTTCGAGAACATCGACCCGACCAACCTGACCTGCTTCGAGACGGTCAAGGCCTCGGACTCGACCAACGAGTCGGACCCCAACGCCGGTGACGGCGCGGGCGACGCCTTCGCCGACTACCAGAAGTCGTACACCGGCGACATCTCGGTCGACGGCTCGTCCGACGCCTGGTCGCAGCCGATCAAGGGCAACTTCAACCAGCTGCGCGAGCTCAAGGCCAAGTACCCGAACCTGCGGATCGTCCTCTCCATCGGCGGCTGGACGTACTCCAAGTACTTCTCCGACGTGGCCGCCACGGACGCGTCGCGCAAGAAGTTCGTCTCGTCCTGCCTCGACATGTTCATCAAGGGCAACCTGCCGACCGGCATCTCCGGGGACGCCTCCGGCGGTCCGGGCTCGGCGGCGGGTCTGTTCGACGGCATCGACATCGACTGGGAGTACCCGGCGTCGGCCGCCGGCCACACCGGCAACCACTACTCGGCCGCCGACACCGCCAACTACACCGCGCTGCTCGGCGAGTTCCGCAGCGAGCTGGACGCGTACGGCGCGCAGGTGGGCAAGCACTACCTGCTGACGGCGGCGCTGCCGTCCGGCCAGGACAAGATCGCGCTGATCCAGCCCGCCGCGATCTCGAAGTACCTGGACTACGGCGACGTGATGACCTACGACATGCACGGTGCCTGGGAGACCGCCGGTCCGACGAATTTCCAGGACCCGCTGCACGACAGCCCGAACGACCCGAGCACACCGGTCGCGCCGGGCACGGAGAAGTACAACATCGACGAGACGATCAAGGCGTACACCACCGGCGATCCGGCCTACGGGATCACCGGCGGGTTCCCGGCCTCGAAGCTGGTGCTCGGAGTGCCGTTCTACTTCCGCGGCTGGAGCGGCGTCCCGGCGGGCAGCAACTACGGCCTGTACCAGACGGCGACCGGGGCCAGCCCCGTCCAGACCTACACCCAGCAGGCGGGCATCGCCGACTGGAAGGAGCTGGCGGCCCAGGGCCTGACGACAGGGGCCACCGTGCACTGGGACCCGACCACGCAGAGCTCCTGGATCTACAGCAACGGTGACTTCTACACCGGCGACACCCCGCAGGCCATCGCCGCACGCGGCGCCTACGCCACCGCGAACGGCCTGGGCGGCGTCTTCGCCTTCTCCTTCGAGGGCGACGACTCCTCCGGCTCGCTGATCCACGCGATGACCAGCTCGATGCAGTAACCGCTCGGCCCGTACGACATCAGCACGAAGCCCCCGCCGCACTGCGTCCGGCGGGGGCTTCGTGCTGATGTCGTACGGGGGCTGTCAGACCTTCAGGTCCTTGATCAGCTTGGCCACGTGGCCGGTCGCCCGGACGTTGTAGAAGGCGTGCTCGATCTTGCCCTGCTCGTCGACGACGAAGGTGGAGCGGATCACGCCGGTCACCGTCTTGCCGTACATGGTCTTCTCGCCGAAGGCCCCGTACGCCTGGAGCACCTCCTTCTCGGGGTCGGCCACCAGGGTGACCTTGAGGTGCTCCTTCTCGCGGAACTTGGCCAGCTTCTCGGGCTTGTCGGGGGAGACGCCGACGACGTCGTACCCGGCCTCGGCCAGCACGTCCAGGTTGTCGGTGAAGTCGCAGGCCTGCTTGGTGCACCCAGGTGTCAGTGCGGCCGGGTAGAAGTAGACGATGACCTTGCGGCCGAGGTGGTCCGCGAGGGAGACGGGCTTGCCGTCGGCGTCGGGCAGGGTGAAGGCGGGGGCGGTGTCGCCGGGCTCAAGTCGGGCACTCATGCTGCCGACGGTACCGCCTGGCACCGACGCGGACCGGTCGAGACCGGCCGGGACGCGGCCCCGGCCCGCCCGGCCCCGGCGATACCTGAGCCGGAGCGGGGTGCCGCTGCGCGCAAGGCGGTGCGACCTGACAGACTGTCCGTCAGGAGTAACAGTCGGGTAGGCGAGCGAGAGAGGTGTCCTCGTGGGCGAGGTCAGCACCAGGGACGAGAGCCGGGACAGGCGCAGCGCTGCCCAGATCGAGGCGGACATCGTCCGCACCCGTGCCCAGCTGGCGGAGACGCTCGACGAGCTGGCCGTCGCGGTGCATCCCTCGACGCTGATCGGTCAGGCGCGGGAGTCGGTCAAGGCGAGCATGGACCGCACCGTCGGCCAGGCCTTCGTCACGCTCAACCGCGGCGTCGAGCAGGTGAAGGCGCAGTTCGTGGACGAGAAGGGCCAGCTCCGCAAGGAGCGCGTGGTGCCGGTGGCCGCGGTCGGTGCCGCGGTCGTGGTCGGCCTGGTGCTGCTGCGCCGGAAGAAGTAGTCCTGCAGTAGTCCTTCGAACGAAGGAACCTCCGGCTGCCTGTACGGTTTCCGCGTGAACGCGGAAGCTCTGCGTGAGCGCGGAAGTCGACGCAGAGATCAGCGCGGATGAGATGGCGGACGGGACTGTGAGCAAGAAGCACGACTCCTCCTTCGGCGAGAAGCTGCCGATCCGGATGCTCCACGACCGGGTCCTGGTACGCACCGAGGGCCCGGAGGGGGATCGTCGTTCCACCGGCGGCATCCTTATCCCGGCGACCGCAGAGCTCTCCAAGCGATGCGCCTGGGCGGAGGCGGTCGCCGTGGGCCAGAACGTGCGCAGCATCGAGCCCGGCGACCGGGTCCTCTACGACCCGGAGGACCGCGCCGAGGTCGAGGTGCGCGGCATGCTCTACGTGCTGCTCCGCGAGCGCGACATCCACGCGGTCGCGTCCGAGCGCGTGAGCGAGGCGGACGGCAGCAGTACCGGGCTGTACCTCTAGCCGAAGCTGTCGCCGATCCTGCAGCCGAACTTCCGGCCGAGCCAGAGCCCCTCGCGGTTCGGCTCCGTCCCGTCAGTTCGTCACGGGACGCCGGGAAATCGCAGCTCAGCGGCCGTCGGCCTGATCGCGGGAGTGACGGCCGTGGCCGCCGCCCCGGCCGAGGCGGTGGCCAAGCCGGCCGCGGCCGCCTGCGCCTTCGCGAACGGCACGACGGGCACGTCGGGTGCCAACAAGCACGGTCTCCCCGAGTTCTTCGGCGGCTCGGAGTTCACCAAGCCGAGCGCGACCACCTGCCACGACTTCAACCTGTGGTCGGGCCAGGTCGGTGTCAGCTACGAGGGCTGGCTCTACTACGGCGACGGGAACTGGGGCGCGTGCACCGAGGGGTACGTCAGGTACTCCGGCGGCTCCATTCTCCTGTGCTCCAACGTGGCGGCGGGCACCATCGAGGGTGTGACCTCGAGCAACGGGTCCGGCCAGGGCATCGAGATCGAGGACTGACCTGATTCGACACGCCGCCCCACTGCCTTTCCGGCGGGCGCCGGCCCGCCGGAGGGGCGGTGGGGGTACGGACCGGCAACACGGGTCTGTATCTCTGATCACAGCCCAGGTGAGGGCCCCGCGAACGGCGTAGAGTCCGGGACATGAGTGAGCACTTTGATGTGGTGGTGCTGGGGGCAGGCCCCGGCGGTTACGTGGCCGCGATCCGGTCGGCGCAGCTGGGCCTGACCACGGCGATCGTGGAGGAGAAGTACTGGGGCGGGGTCTGCCTGAACGTGGGCTGCATCCCCTCCAAGGCGCTGCTGCGCAACGCGGAACTCGCGCACCTGTTCACCCAGGAGGCGGACACCTTCGGCATCCGGGTCGAGGGGAAGGTCAGCTTCGACTACAAGGCGGCGTTCGAGCGCAGCCGCCAGGTCGCGGACGGCCGGGTCAAGGGCGTCCACTTCCTGATGAAGAAGAACAAGATCAAGCAGTTCCAGGGCCGCGGCACCTTCGTCGACGCCAACACCCTGCAGGTCGCCCTGAACGACGGCGGCACCGAGACGGTCACCTTCGACCACTGCATCATCGCCGCCGGCGCGACCACCAAGCTGCTGCCGGGCACCTCGCTGAGCCCGCGCGTGGTCACCTACGAGGAGCAGATCCTCAGCGACTCGCTGCCGGAGAGCATCATCATCGCGGGCGCCGGCGCGATCGGCGTCGAGTTCGCGTACGTGCTGCACAACTACGGCGTCAAGGTCACCATCGTCGAGTTCCTGGACCGGATGGTCCCGCTCGAGGACGCCGACGTCTCGGCGGAGCTGGCCAAGCGCTACCGCAAGCTCGGCATCGACGTGCTGACCTCGACCCGGGTCGACTCGATCGACGACAGCGGCGAGAAGGTCCGCGTCACGGTCACCACCAAGGACGGCTCGCAGAAGGTGCTGGAGGCCGACAAGGTCCTCCAGGCGATCGGCTTCGCCCCGCGCGTCACCGGCTACGGCCTGGAGAACACCGGCGTGAAGCTGACCGAGCGCGGCGCGATCGACGTCGACGCGCGCTGCCGCACCAGCGTTCCGCACATCTTCGCCATCGGCGACGTCACGGCCAAGCTGATGCTGGCCCACGCGGCGGAGTCCATGGGCATCGTCGCGGCGGAGACCATCGCCGACGAGGAGACGATGGAGCTGGAGTACGTGATGATCCCGCGTGCCACCTTCTGCCAGCCGCAGATCGCCAGCTTCGGCTGGACCGAGGCGCAGGCGCGCGAGCAGGGCTACGACGTGAAGGTCGCCAAGTTCCCGTTCACCGCCAACGGCAAGGCGCACGGCATCGGCGAGCCGGGCGGCTTCGTCAAGATCATCGCTGACGCCAAGTACGGCGAGCTGCTCGGCGCGCACCTGATCGGCCCCGATGTCACCGAGCTCCTGCCGGAGCTGACGCTGGCCCAGCAGTGGGACCTGACGGTCACCGAGGTCGCCCGCAACGTGCACGCGCACCCGACGCTGGGCGAGGCGGTCAAGGAAGCGATCCACGGCCTGGCCGGACACATGATCAACTTCTGACGCGGCGACAGCACGCCGCGGCGGGAGGCGACAGGACGCGGCGACAGTTCGGCTGATCGTCGTTGATCGTACTGAGGGCATGGAGCACGATGGCTCCATGCCCTCAGATGTTTTTGTGCGTCAGGCAGTACCCGCGGACTACGACCGGATCGTCGCCGTCGCGGACGAGTGGTGGGGCCGTCCGATCAAGGCCACCCTGCCCCGGCTCTACCTGGACCACTTCCACGCCACGAGCCAGGTGGCGGAGGGAGCGGACGACGCCCGGCTGGCCGGGTTCTTCGTCGCTTTCCTCTCCCCCTCCCTGCCGGAGGAGGCGTACATCCACTTCGTCGGCGTCGACCCGTCCCTGCGGGGGACCGGCCTGGCGCGCCGCTTCTACCGCGAGTTCTTCGCGTACGCGACGCAGGCAGGGCGCAGCGTGGTCCGCGCGGTCACCTCGCCGCGGAACGAGGGGTCGATCGCGTTCCACAAGGCGCTGGGCTTCACGGCCGCGGGGCCGGTGGAGGGCTACAACGGGGAGGGCACGAGCCTCGTGCTCTTCGAGCGGGCGCTGGGCTGAACTTCTTGCAGGTGATGAGCCATGCACGTGCCAGGGGCCCGCGCCCCGCAGGTGCTGCGACTCCGCTGCGACGAAGTCCTCAAGGCACCAGCGGTGCCTGGGCCCGGCCGCCCTGGCTGCCGCTCGGGGTGGGGATCGGGGGGCCCGAAGGGGTTGAGGCCGTGGAGGGGATGGACGTCGGCGGGGTGAAGGGCGGGGAGTTGGACGGGGTGCTCGGCTGGGTGGTGCCGCCGCCCGTCGTGCCGCCGTTGGGGGTGCCGGTGTTGCCCGGGGACGGCGTGGCCGTCGGGGCCGGGGTGGCCGTGGTCGTCGGGGTCGGCGTCGCCGTCGGCTGCTGGGTCGGCGGGGTCAGCCAGGTGCCGGTCTGGAGGTCGAACGGCTGGTCCGGCTGGTTGGCCAGGGCCGCCGTCATGTAGTCCGTCCAGATCGCCGTCGGGAAGCTGCCGCCGTTGACGCGGCTGAGGCCGGCCGCCGAGCCGAGCGAGATCCGCTTGCTCGCGCCCTCCTGGGCGAACAGGCCGACAGACGTGGACAGTTGCGGGGTGTAGCCGACGAACCAGGCGGACAGGTTGCTGTCCGTGGTGCCCGTCTTGCCCGCCGCGTCGCGGCCCAGCGCCTGGGCCTTCGCGCCGGTGCCGTTCTGGATGACACCCTGGAGGACCTGGGTGACCGTGTCGGCGACGTTGCGGCTGAACGCCTGCTTCGCGGTGTGGCTCGGCAGTCCCGGGTTCTCGTTGAGATTGGCGTTGGAGATGGACTGCACCGCCCACGGGGTGATCTGCATGCCGTGGGCGGCGAAGGTCGCGTACGCGCCCGCCATCTGGATCGCGTTGGGGGAGGCGACGCCGAGCGCCAGCGTCGCCGAGCTCGCGCTCATCGACGGGGTGTCCGGCGGCAGGCCGGCGGCGATCGCGGCCTGGCGGACGTTGTTCAACCCCGCGTCCGCCGCGACCTGCGCGAACACCGAGTTGACCGAGTTGTCCATGGCGTTCTGGACGCTGATCTCACCGTAGTTGACATTGTCCTCGTTCGGCGGGGCCCAGGCGGCGACGTTCGAGGGCAGGCCCTGGACCGGGCGGCCGCTGGTGCCGTCGTAGAGGGTGTACGGGGTGATCGGCTGGCCGGACTGGGTGACCGCCTGGTTCTGCAGCGCCGCGGCCAGGTCGAAGGCCTTGAAGGTGGAGCCGACCTGGATGTCGGTGCGCAGCGCGTCGTTGTACGGCTGGGACGCGTAGTCCGGGCCGCCGTAGAGAGCGACGATCTTGCCCGTGCCGGGGTCGACCGAGGCCGCCGCGGCGCGGACGTCCTTGGCCTTCGAGGTGTTCGGCAGCGAGTTGCTGAGCTCGGTCTGCACCGAACCGACCAGGCTCTTCTGGTCGTTCTTGTCGAAGGTGGTGACGATCTTCCAACCACCCTGCGCCAGCTGGTCCCTGGTGACGACGTTGTTGCTGACCAGGTAGTTGTCGGCGGTGTCGATCAGGTAACCCGCCTGCCCCGACAGGCCCTTGACCGGGGCGACCGGCTTGACCTTCGGGAACGCGGCCTGGGCGCGCTGCTGCGGCGTCAGGTAGCCGAGCTTGGCCATGCCGTCGAGGACGTAGTTCCAGCGGTCCGTCGCGGCCAGCTTGCCCGCCGGGGTCGCGGTGGCCACGTCGTACGCGCTGGGCGCCTGCAGCAGGGCGGCCAGGTAGGCGCTCTGCTCGGCGTTCAACTGCGAGGCGTTGATGCCGTAGTAGGCCTGCGCGGCGGCCTGGACACCGTAGGCGTTGCGGCCGAAGTAGGAGGTGTTGAGGTAGCCCGCGAGGATGTCGCCCTTGCTTACGGTCTGGTCGACCTTGAGCGAGATGAAGAACTCCTTGAGCTTGCGGCTGACCGTCTGCTGCTGGTTCAGGTAGTAGTTCTTCACGTACTGCTGGGTGATCGTCGAACCGCCCTGCACGCCACGGCCGTTCAGGGTGTCCCAGGCGGCGCGGAGCATGCCGGTGGGGCTGACGCCCTGGTTGGTGTAGAAGGTGCGGTCCTCCGCGGAGACGGCGGCGTGCTGCATCTCCGGCGAGATCTGGTCGAGCGGGACGATGATCCGGTTCATGTCACCGGTCTGCCCGATCTCCGTCTTCCCGTCGGCGTAGTAGTAGACGTTGGCCTGCGCCACGGCGGCGGCGTTGGCGTTCGGCGGCTCGACCCGCAGGTAGATGCCGACGAAGGCGGCGACGCCGAGGCCGACCAGGCAGAGCAGGCCCACGGTGGACATGCGCCAGGTCGGGATCGCCCGGCGGTACCAGGGCATGGCCCTGCGCTGCGCCTTGCGAGCCGCCTTCTTCGCCCGCCGTCGATCGCGCCCACTGGCGCCCATGCCGCCTCCTTCAGCCCGGTCCTCGGCCTCCAGCGTGGTGCGGTCCATGGGGTTGGCGAGGCTGTCCGGATCGTCCATGCGGTCCATGCCTCTGTCGCTCCTGCCCATGCCGTCCTGCGCTTCGCCTTCGACCTGCCGGACCTGCTGTCCTGCAGAACCTCAGGGGCGAGGCCGCTCGCGCCGCCTCGCCCGCTTGATCATTAAACGCCCGAATCGTGGCATTCCTGACTACTCTGCCGGATCGATCGTGCGGTGGCGAACAAAGATCACGCCGGAGGGCGTTTTGTGGCGGGCCTGTGACAGTCCTGCGTGGGCCTCGGCTACGCTGTGAGAGCTGAGTCACAGTGAGGTCGAGGAAAGTCCGCTCGTCGGACCGTCCGTCGAACCCTCGCTGCGGGTCGGTTGCACCGCAGCAGAACCCACAACCGAAGAGCGTTGGCGAGAGCCCCTTCGTGGCACCCCCCGGGTGTCGGCGAACGGGGCCATTTCGGCGTTCCCGCGCGAATGCGACCACCTCTCGCCATGGCCGCCGACATGTCGACTTTTGACGGGCATGCACGCGACAGTCCGCCGCTCCCACCTGGCCTGACCGCCACCGGTCCCCGGCCTGACCGCCACTGATCTGTTCGACCGCTGAGAGAGGAGTGTGATGTACGCCGCAGTCTGCGCACGCGGTTTCCGGCGCTACTCCACCTACCGCGCCGCCACCTGGGCGCGCGTGATCACCAACACCGTCTTCGGCTTCATCCTCGCCTACACCTACCTGGCCCTCTGGCGGGTCCGCCCCCACCTCGGCGGGTACGACCTGTCGGCCGCCCTCACCTACGTCTGGTTGGGCCAGGCCCTGTTCGCCTTCCTCTGCATGGCCGGCATGGGAGTGTTGGACGACCTGCAGACCCGGATCACCAAGGGCGACATCGCGGTGGACCTGTTCCGCCCGGTCGACCAACAGGCCTGGTGGCTGGCCGTCGACCTGGGCCGGGGCGGCTACCAGCTGCTCGCCAACGGCCTGGCGCCGATGCTGATCGGCGGACTCTGCTTCGACCTGCGCCTGCCACAGGGCGGCGCGTTGCCGGCCGCGGCGACCTGGGCGGCCTTCGCGGTCTCCGTCGTCCTTGCGCTGCTGGTCAGTTACGCGTTGCGCTTCCTGGTCGCGCTGACCGCCTTCTGGTTGCTCGACGGTCGTGGAGTGCAGATGATCTACTACCTGACCTGCAACTTCTTCGGCGGCTTCTTCCTGCCGATCACCCTTTTCCCGGCTCCGTTGGAGATGCTGGCCCGCGCGCTGCCCTTCGTCTCCGTCTTCCAGGTCCCCGCCGACGTCTTCCTCCAGCGCTACGACGCCGTTGGGACGGCGGCGGCGCTCGGCGTGCAGGCGGCCTGGGCGGTCGTGCTGCTCGGAGCCGGGCGTCTGGTCCAGGCCCGCGCCGTGCGGAAGGTGGTGGTCCAGGGTGGCTGACCTGACATCAGGCCAGGCATCGGGCCAGGCATCGGGCCTGACCTCGGGCCTGGCATCGGGGTTCGCCACGGAGCTCCGGCACGCGTTGCGCAGCTACGGCTGGATCGTCGCGATGTGGACCCGCGCGGCCCTCGCCTACCCCGCCTCGTTCTGGATGACGACGGTCGGCAACATGGCCGCGTCCGGCATGGACTTCGTCGTCATCGCCGTGATCTTCCTGCACACCAGCGCGCTGGGCGGCTGGACGCTGCCCCAGGTCGCCTTCCTCTACGGCACCTCCGGGCTGACGCTGGGCCTCGCCGACCTGCTGGTCGGCAGCATGGACCAGCTCGGCGAGCGGGTGCGCGACGGTTCCATGGACACCACGTTGGTCCGGCCGGTGCCCGCGCTGGCCCAGCAGGCCGCGGACCGGTTCGCGCTGCGGCGGCTCGGCCGGATCGTGCAGGCGGGGACCGTCCTCACCTGGTCGCTCGGCCACCTCGATCTGGAGTGGACGCCGGCCAAGGTGTTGGTCTTCGTCTCGCTGGTGGTCTGCGGGGCGGTGATCTTCGGCTCGGTCTTCGTCGCCGGAGCGGCGTTCCAATTCGTCATGGCCGACGCGTCCGAGGTCCAGAACTCGTTCACCTACGGCGGTATGACGATGCTTCAGTATCCGCCGACCG
Organism: Streptacidiphilus sp. MAP5-3; assembly: GCF_041262505.1. Classification (NCBI taxonomy): domain Bacteria; kingdom Bacillati; phylum Actinomycetota; class Actinomycetes; order Kitasatosporales; family Streptomycetaceae; genus Streptacidiphilus; species Streptacidiphilus sp. MAP5-3. The sequence continues at coordinate 124,580 of NZ_JBGCCL010000011.1, read as the reverse complement.
TCTTCGCCAAGGACCTGGTCCGCTGCACCGTCTTCGGCGTCCCGCTGGCCTTCGTCAACTGGCTGCCCGCGCTCTATCTGCTCGACCGGCCCGATCCGTTGGGACTGCCCGGGTGGTTCCGCTTCGCCTCACCGGTCGCCGCACTGCTCAGCGCCGTCGTCGCCGGGCTGCTCTGGCGGGCGGGGGTTCGCGCCTATCGCAGCACCGGAAGTTGAGTCTGAGTCTTCGTCATCTCACTAATTCAGAAAGGGAATTGCCGTGAACGAGGTGCTGATCGAGGTCGAGGGCGTGACCAAGAGCTTCACCCTGCGCCGCCGCACCGGACGGTTCCGGCGCACCAAGGTCCGGGTGGACGCGGTCGCCGGGCTGGACTTCCAGGTCCGGCGCGGTGAGATGGTCGGCTACATCGGGCCGAACGGCGCAGGGAAGTCGACCACCATCAAGATGCTCACCGGCATCCTGCTGCCCAGCGGCGGCCGACTCCGGGTCGCGGGCGTCGACCCGATGCGCGAACGCGTGCGCCTGGCCCAGCGGATGGGCGTCGTCTTCGGCCAGCGCACCACGCTGTGGTGGGACCTGCCGCTGCGCGACTCGTACGAGCTGGCCCGGCGCATCTACCGGATCCCGGACGCCGTCTACCGGCGCAATCTCGACCGCTGCGTCGAACTGCTCGAACTCGGCGAGCTGTTGGACGTGCCCGTGCGCCAGCTCTCGCTCGGCCAGCGGATGCGCGGCGACATCGCGGCGGCGCTGCTGCACCAGCCGGAGGTGCTCTATCTCGACGAACCGACCATCGGGCTGGACGTGGTGAGCAAACGCCGGGTCCGCGAGTTCCTCGCCCAGGTCAACGCGGAGCAGGGGACGACCGTGCTGCTGACCACCCACGACCTCACCGACATCGAGCAGTTGTGCTCGCGCGTGATGGTGATCGACCACGGCCGGGTCGTCTACGACGGCGACCTGGACGGCCTCCACGACCAGGGCCGCAGCGAGCGCACGCTCGTCGTCGACCTGGACCGGGAGGTCCCGCCGATCGAGCTTCCGGGAACGCGGGTGCTGCGCGTCGAGGGCGCCCGCCAGTGGCTCGCCTTCCCGGCCGCGGCGAGCGCGGCTCCGCTGGTCGCGGCCCTGGCGGGCCGTTACGAGCTGCGCGACCTGTCGGTGCGTGAGCCGGAGATCGAGGACGTGATCGCCCGGATGTATGCGGGGGAGGGAGAGGGGGCGGTGGAGCCGGTCGCGGGGTGAGGCACTGAGGAGGTGGGCCTGTCGTAGCCGGATCCTGACGGCAGGCTCACCCCCGTTTCGGGACAACTAACCCTCGGCGCAGTGAAGATGTTGTGCACTCAGCCACAGCGGGTGGGCGGGGCCTGCAGCGGCCCTAAGAAACGGATAAAGTCCGCATGTTTGAGAGTCAGCCGACATCGCGTTCCGTCGATGCCGACCGTTCGATGGGGGACAGTCCCGTGGCCACTCCGCCGCAACCGCCCGGCCCTGGCAACCCGTACGGGCAGCCCGGCCCGTACCAGTCCGCACCGCCGCCCGGCCCGTACTCGCAGCCGAATCCGTACGGCGGCCAGCCCAACCCGTACGGGGAGCAGGTGCCGGCGCAGGCCAACCCCTACGCGCAGCCGGCCGCGCCGCAGCAGGCGCCGCCCTTCCCGCAGCAGGGCGGAGCGCCGATGCCCCCGGCCCCGCCCGCGTACGGCTACCCGCAGCCGGGCGCACAGCCCGGGATGCAGCCGGGGATGCCGGGCATGCAGCCGGGGATGGACCCCGGCGGGATGTACGGCGCGCAGCCGATGGGCGCGCCCGCGCCGAACGGGCTGACCTGCCGGTTCTGCGGCGGCTACCCGGCGATCGACGCCACGGTGCGTGGGCACCGCGGAATGTTCTTCGTCATGTCCTTTCGGCGGTTGCCCGGCCCGTTCTGCAAGACCTGCGGTACGGCGGCGATCCGCGACATGTCCGCCCAGACGTTGGTGCAGGGCTGGTGGGGTTACGGATCGTGGATCTTCGCGCAAGTTGCGCTGGTCCGGAACTTCCTGATTCACAACAAGATCAAGGCACTGCCCGAGCCCGCGCCCAACCCGCCCGGCCCGCCGATGTACCCGGGCAAGCCACTGATGAACCGCCCGCAGGCGCTGGGCTTCCTGATGCCGGTCTTCGTGGTGCTCATCTTCCTGATCGCTGTGATCGTGGGCTTGTCGAGCGGCAGCAGCGACCCCACCTACGTCCCGCCGGTGACCACCCCGACGGCGACCGCCACGGACAACCCGACGGACGCCCCGACGGACAGTCCCACCGACAACCCGACCGACAGCCCGTCGACGGGCGTCGGCACGGACCCGGCCCAGAGCGCTCAGGTGGGCGACTGCCTGAAGAACAACGGCACCAACTCCAGCCCGGACATGCAGATCGTCACCTGCGCCTCGGGCCTGTACCAGGTCGAGCAGCGTCTCAACAACACGACGGACACGACCGCGTGCCCGGCGGACTCGACGGAGAACTACACGTCGTACGGTGACAACTTCGTGCTCTGCCTGAAGACTTACTCCTGACGGACCGTCGCGTCACCGGTGGGGCGTCGCACATCACGTGCGGCGCCCCACCGGCGTTTCGCTCCGCCGCCTCAGACCGGCAGGGACGTGAGCGCCCGGTGTACCAGGTCGACGGTGGGCAGGGTCGTGGACGCGTGTGCGGAGAGCCGGAGTTGGTCGGGGCGGGTGGTGGCCACCACGCCGTGCTTGGCCAGGTGTTCGCCGACCAGCGGGGCCTGCGTGCGCGGCATGGCGAAGGCGACGATGCCCGCGCGTTCCTGCTCCGCCTCGGGGGAGAGGACGACGCCGCCCGCGCTGCGGACCGTGTCGATCAGCTCGGCGGTGCGCTGGGCGATGTGGGCCTGGATCCGCGCCACGCCCGCATGCTCGACCAGCTCCACCGCGGCGGCCAGCGCGCCCGCCGTGACCGGGCTGAGGTTGGTGAGCGAGAACCGTCCGGCGCCCGGGGCCACCGCGTGCTCCTGGCTGTCGAAGACGCCGACGTCGACCACGCCCGTCCAACCGGTCAGCGTCGGCTCCAGCCGCTCCAGGGCACGGTCGGAGGCGTAGAGGAAGCCCGTCGACCAGCCCGCGCGCAGCCACTTCTGACCGCCGGTCACCAGCAGGTCCGCCGCCGACCACGGCAGGTCGACGACGCCCATGCCCTGGATCGCGTCGACGATCAGCAGTCGGTCCGGGCCGATCACCTCGCGGATGCCGGCCAGGTCGGCGCGGTAGCCGGTGCGGTAGTCCACCGCGGAGACCGAGACGGCCACCGTCTCGGGCGTCAGCGCCTGCCGGATCAGCTCCGGCGTGATCCGGCCGAACGCGTCCGGCTCCAGCGAGACCGGCTGCACCCGCCCCAGCCGGGCCGCCCGCAGCCAGGGGTAGGCGTTGGACGGGAACTCCCGGGCGGGCACCAGCACCGTGCCGTGCGGCAGCCCGAACGCGGCGTGGAAGAGCCCGGTGCTCGCGTTCGGCAGCAGCGCCACCGCGTCCACCGGCACGCCGCCCAGCAGCCGCGCCGCCGCCTGACGGGCGCGCAGTTCCTGCTGCATCAGCTCGTCCACGGTGTCCGAGCCGGCGCGGGCGCTCTGCTCCATCAGCCGCCGGGTGATGTCCAGCACGTCCTTTGAGGGCGGTCCGAAGCGGCCGAAGTCGAGGTAGCCGGTGGGCTCGGAGAACCGCTCGCCGTAGCCGGAGAGCCCGGCCGTGGAAGGGGCCGCGCTGTGGGGTCGCGTGACGGAACTGCTGGACGACATCGTGGATCTCTCCGGCGGTTCGACCGTTTTGCTGGCGGGCGGGTGACACTTGCTGGGTGGATACGCTCCCGATGAAGCCGAAAGACGCGTCCGACGCGCAAGCCGACCGTATGCCAGCCGGGGCCGGTGCGGTGCGCTACACCGCCTCCGACGAGGTGAAACGGCGTGGCGTTCGGCGGATGAAGACCATTGCCACGGGGTTCCTCGTGGTGGCGACGGTGATCTACATCGTGACCACCTGGGCGCTGCGCTCCGGGGCGGGTTCGTGGGCCGGCTACGTCCAGGCCGCCGCCGAGGCCGGCATGGTCGGCGCGCTCGCGGACTGGTTCGCCGTGACGGCGCTGTTCAAGCATCCGCTCGGCCTGCCGATCCCGCACACCGCGATCATCCCGACCAAGAAGGACGCCTTCGGCGTCAGCCTCGGGACCTTCGTCGGGGAGAACTTCCTCTCCGTCGAGGTGGTCCGGGGCAGGCTCGCGGCGCTCGGCATCGGCAAGCGGGTCGGGCTCTGGCTGTCCGCGCCCGGCAGCGCGGAGAAGGTCACCCGCGAGGCCTCGGCCGCGCTGCGGGGCGCGCTGGCGGTGCTGCGGGACGAGGACGTCCAGGCGGTGGTCGGTGAGGCGGTCACCCGTCGCGCCTCCGCCCAGCCGATCGCCCAGCCGCTCGGGAGGATGCTGGCGCGCATCGTGGACGAGGGCGGTCACCGCGGGGTGGTCGACCTGTGCGTGATCCGCGCCCACGACTGGCTGGTCGAGCACCGGGAGCAGGTCGTCCGGACCATCTCCGAGGAGGCCCCGGGCTGGACGCCCAAGTTCATCGACAACCAGATCGGCGTCCGCGTCTACAAGGAGCTGCTCCGCTTCGCCACCGAGGTCCGCGACGACCCCGGCCACGCGGCGCGCGGCGCGGTGGACAGTTTCCTCTCCGACTTCGCGGAGGAACTGCGCGACGACCCGGAGACGATCGGCCGGATCGAGCGCGCCAAGGCCGACCTGCTGGCCCGCCCCGAGGTCCAGGACCTGATCGCCTCGGCGTGGAGCGCGGTCCGCGGCATGGTCCTGGAGGCGGCGGAGGACGAGAACAGCCAGCTGCGCGTGCGCATGCGCAGCGGCATCCGGAGCTTCGGCGGCCGTCTGGCCGCGGACGAGCGGTTGCAGGCCAAGGTCGACCGCTGGCTGGAGGACGCGGCGGAGTACGTCGTCGACACCTACCGCGCCGAGATCACTTCGCTGATCTCGGAGACGGTCGCAGGCTGGGACGCCAACGACGCCTCCCGCAAGATCGAGGCGAATGTGGGGCGCGACCTGCAGTTCATCCGCATCAACGGCACGGTGGTCGGCGCGATCGCGGGGCTGCTGATCCATACGGTCTCGGTGCTGGTGTGACGTTGTCGTGGCGGGGCGTCAGTGGCCCACGCGGCGCCAGGAGCCTCCTTGCCGCATGTTGCCGATGTCCGTCCGATCCATGTCCCGGAACCGCCAGGTGAACCCGTCCTGCTTGCGCGGCTTCTCGGGGCAGTCCGCCAGCCAGGTGGACCGCCCGTAGCGGTCTACCTGCTGGTAGGGCTCGCGCGGCAGGCGCTCCTGACCGGAGAGGAGCTGGCGTGCCAATTCCTCGGGGTCCTCCCTCAGCAGGTGTGATGCCGTAGCTTGGAAGAGGCCGAGCTCGGATCCGTGCAGGCTCAGCACCGCCTTGGAGAACGGGCTCCCGGCCAGCCAGACCCGCCCTGTGGGCCGCGGCAGCTCCACGCCACTCCCGAAGGGGAGCTGCTGAGGATCCAGATACATCTCGTTGATCGCCCGCCCCGAGCCGAGGTCGATCAGCTGCAGCACATCCGTCTTCTCCCATTCGACGAGTCGGAGCCCGCAGAACTCCCACGTCTGGACGCGCTCCCAGCGGCCCAGCCGGTAGCCGAACTCCCGCCAGGGGCAGTGCTGCAGCAGCAGTTCGTAGGCCGCCGCGTAGCGTCGCTTCTCCTTGAGCTTCGATTCCTTGCGCTTTTCGAGCTCGGCGCGCACCGCTGGGTTGTCGAGCGTGTTGGGGGATACGAACTGCTGCATGCAGGAACTCCAGGTTCTAGCCGAGCGCCGAGAGGATGCTGCTGGTCTCCGGCTCGGGCGGGGGCGCGTCGAAGCTGACGGAGGCGGCGAACTGGGCGAGCATCACCCGGAATTCGGGGCCCTGGTCGAGGAACGGTGTGGCGAACTCGACCGCGGCGAGAAGGTCTCCCTCGGGGGACGGGATCAGCGCCTCGATCGTGAACACGGGCGAGGTGGCAGCGGGATCGTCGTCCTCAGGCGTCGGCAGTCGACGGATGCCCTCGAGGAAGAGCACCGGGGTGCCGAGCAGGTCGACCAACTCCGCGTCGCCGTCCTCCACCGAGCTGGGGTCGACACGCTTCGCCATCTCGCCGAGCAGCTGCTTCGGGTCACCGGTCGCGTTGGTGGAGTGAAGCGTGACGACAAGCGTCGAACTGACCACGGTGCCGTCCAGCGGGGAGACGTGCTGTCCCAACCCGCAGTAGCTGGCGCCTCGTTCGCTGAGTTCGAGCAGCAGGACCTGCAGCAGGTCCGCGGTGGGCGCCACGAGCTCCAGTAGCGGTTCCGGGGCGAATTCGGCGACGACTTCCGCCGCACGTTCCAGGGTGCCGCTGATGTCGGTCAGCGGCAGGGCCGTGTAGCCCTCCGGGAGGTTGACCCAGATCTGCTGGGCCTCGTCCGGGGCCGGGCGGGCGCCGCCCAGCAGTTGGTCGATGCGGCTCACGCGGTGGCTCCCTGGCTGTTGCTCGACGAGTCGCCCGAGCCCGTGACGGTCTTGTAGATCGCGGTGACGGCCTTCTTGCCCTGGTTCACCTTCGTCGCGAAGAGTTCGGCGCTGTCGGTGGTCACCTTCGCGGCCACCTTCTGCACCAGCGGGCTCTTCGCCATCTGCTTGCCGGTGAAGCTCGCGGTCTTGATCGCGTCGTCGGCGATGTCCGAGAACTTCGACGCGAGCTTGACCCCTTCTTCCAGGCCCTTCGCGCCCTTGGTGATCCTGGCCGCCGCACCGATGCCCGGGATGACGCTGATCACGTCGGTGGCCACACTCAGCCCCGCTTCGAGGTTCTGCTTGGTGAAGTGCCCGGTCAGCAGACCGCCGATCGCGTCGCGGGTCTTCGGGTTGGCCAGGTCCGTCGCCAACGCTCCCACGCCCGCGGTCAGCGCGATGGCGCCGGCCACGATGTCGATCGGCGGCGGCGTGCACAGGGCGATCAGACCGGCGACAGCGGAGATGTCCGACAGGATCGTGTGGATCAGGTCCAGGTGGGACGAGACCCACTTGGCCACCGCGCTCAGGCCACTGGTGAATCCGTTCCACATCTGGCTGAGCAGGCCCGGCTTGTGCGGGGCCAGATCGTGGGCCGCGTGTTCCAGGTCCTGGGCGTAGCGGTGGGCCACGGATTCGTGCTCGGAGGCGAGTTCCTGGGCGCGCTTGAGGATCGCCTGGAGTTCCTCGTCGAGGTTGTTGACCGTCGAGGTCGCCTGTGAGAGCGCCTGTTGGGCCGCGTCGTACTCGGCCTGGGCCTCTTCCAGCATCTGCCGGTTGGCGTACTCGCGGCCCGCCAGGGAGAGGTTCGGGTTGGCCTCCGCCTGCTGCAGGTCGGCCTTGGCCTGCTGCAGCCGCGTCTGCACCGACGCCGCCTCAGCGTCGAGTTGTGCGGCGGTGTCCTTGAAGCCGACCAGGTTGCCGTGCCAGTCCGTCAGAACGGAGACCGCGGACTCCAGGGAGGTCTGCGCGGTCTGCAGACGCTTCGTCAGTTCGCTGTCCACGTGCCCGCGGAAGGCGTCCGCCGCCGCGCCCTGCCACAGTTCGCTGCCCGCCTGCTCGACCTGGCTGAGCAGTGAGGCCGACTCCTTGAGCGACCCCGTCGCCTGGGTCAGCGCGGCCGTGACCGACGCGACGTCCTCCGGGACGCCGGGGACCGGGTTGAAGCCCAGGTGCGGGTAGTCCTGGTGCAGCAATTCGATGACGCCGGTCACTTCGCAGCACCTCCTGCCGCGCCCGGCTGCATGACGCCGTAGTTGGGGTCCAACTGGTCGATCTGCGTGCCGAGCGGCTGAACCTCGGTCGTGCTGATCTGGTTCAGCGCCTGGCTGAGCGCGTCCTCCATCTGCTGGTAGCCCGACTTCGCCTGCTTGAGGCCGTCGTCGGTGTCCGAGAGGCTCTGCTTGAGCTGGCCCAGCCCGTACTGCCAGGTGCTCTGGAAGTCCTGGGTGGCCTGGTTGAGCTCGCCCGTGCCGATCTGGTCGCCGTCCGCGCCGCCGGTCATCATGCGCAGCGCGGCGTCCATCTGGTCCCCGGCCTGCTGCAGTGCGGAGGTCATCCGCCCCAGGGTGTCGAGATCCACCCGGTAGTAGTTCGCCACTGTTCCCCTGTTCCCCCGATCCAGGCCTCGCCTGGAGCGTTTCAGTGTCTGCGCCACGCTATCCCACACCGTGAGAGGCTGTGACCGGTGTGTCCGCCCGGTGCGGATGAGGGATGAAATGAGAGGAAGCAGCATGTCGATGCGGGCGTTCGTCGCCGGTCTGCCCAAGGCGGAGCTGCACGTGCACCATGTGGGCTCGGCGTCCCCGCACGTCGTGGCCGGGCTGGCCGCACGGTACGAGGGGCGCACCGACGTGCCCGCGGATCCGGCCGCACTGGCCAAGTACTTCGAGTTCACCGACTTCGCGCACTTCATCGAGGTCTACCTGTCCGTGGTGGACCTGATCCGCGACGCGGAGGACGTGCGGGCGCTGACCTACGGCGTGGCCGAGGACATGGTCCGGCAGAACATCCGCTACGCCGAGCTGACGGTCACCCCCTACAGCTCGGTCAAGCGCGGCATCCCGGGCGAGGCGTTCATGGAGGCCATCGAGGACGCCAGGCTCGCCGCCGAGCGGGAGCTCGGGATCGTGCTGCGCTGGTGCTTCGACATCCCCGGCGAGGCGGGGTTGGAGTCCGCCGAGGTGACCGAGAAGTTGGCGCTCGGACTGCGCCCGGACGGGCTGGTCAGCTTCGGGCTGGGCGGGCCGGAGATCGGCGTGCCGCGTCCGCAGTTCCAGCCGTACTTCGACCGGGCCCGCGCGGCCGGCCTGCACAGCGTCCCGCACGCGGGCGAGAGCACCGGTCCGGAGACCGTCTGGGACGCCCTGCGCCACCTGGGCGCCGAGCGCATCGGTCACGGCACGCAGTCCGTCAAGGACCCCGCCCTGGTCGACTACCTGGGCGAGCACCGGATTCCGCTGGAGGTCTGCCCGACCTCCAACATCGCCACCCGCGTCGTGGAACGGATGGAGGACCACCCGATCCGGCAGATGGTCGAGGCCGGGCTGGTGGTGACCGTCAACAGCGACGACCCGCCGATGTTCGGCACCGACCTCAACCGCGAGTACGAGGTGGTCGCCGACCTGCTCAAGCTGGACGAGGCCGGGGTCGCGGAGCTGGCCCGGCAGGCGGTCCGCTCCTCGTTCCAGGACGAGGCGGGCAAGGCCCGGTTGCTGGACGACATCGCCACGCATCTGGCGGCCTGGCGCGCCCAGGCGTAGCCTGACGCACCGTCAGGAACGCACCAGGGGTTCGCTTGAGGGGGTGCGCATGGGACCGCGGTGGTTGTGGGGACTGCGCCGCGGTCTCATCCTCTTCGGCGAACTGGCCGTCACCTTGGGGCTGGTGCTGGTGCTGCTGGCCACCTACGAGCTGTGGTGGACCAACCACACCGCCGACGCCAACGCCGCGCAGACGGTCGCCACGCTGGAGCAGCAGTGGGACGCGGAGGCCAACGCCCACGCCTCGGCGTCCGCTTCCGGTCCCGCGTCGCCGAGCCCCTCCGCCCCCGGGTCCGCCTCGCCGAGCGCCTCGGCCACCCTCGCCGGAGGCAGCTCCGGCTCGTCGGGCGCGTCAGGATCGGGCGGATCGGCGGGCGGCTGGCCGAGCAGCGGCTACGGCATCGACAGCATGGTCCGCGACCTGCCCGCGTTCGCGGTGATCCGGATCCCCGTGCTCGGCTTGGTCTTCCCGGTCGCCCAGGGCGTCGACAAGTACGCGGTGCTCAACCACGGCTACATCGGCCACTACCCGGGCACGGCCATGCCGGGCCAGCTCGGCAACTTCGCGGTGGCGGGGCACCGCAACACCCACGGGCAGCCGTTCCGGTACCTGGACCAGGTGCACGTCGGCGACGTCGTCATCGTCGAGGTCCAGGGCTGGGACTACGTCTACCGGATCGACTCGGTCCTGCCGCAGACCGAAGCGTCCGACGGCACGGTGATCCTGCCCGAGCCCTACAGCTCGGTCCACCCCTCCGCGCAGTACGGCTACCGCACGCCCGGCCACTACATCACGCTGACCACCTGCACCCCGGCGTTCACCTCGCTCTACCGGATGGTGCTCTGGGGTCATCTCGTCGGCCAGCAGCCTCGTCCGGCTACCGTGGGAGGGTGAGCCCACCACCCTCGCAGGCCCCGCGCCTGCCGCACTCCCCGGGCGCGCCCGTCCGCGCCGGCATCCCGGAGCACGGGCGGATGCCCAAGTACTACCTCGCCAAGGCCCAACTCTCTGAGCTTTTGGCCGAGTTGGGGGAAGGAGCGACGCTGCCCGCCGAGCGCGAGCTGGCCGAGCGCTACGGCGTCGCCCGCGAGACGCTCCGGCTCGCCCTGCGCGAGCTGCTGCTGGAAGGGCGGGTCCGCCGCCAGGGGCGCGGCACGGTCGTCGCCGGTCCCAAGATCGAGCAGCCGCTCTCGCTCGGCAGCTACACCGAGGGCGTCCGCCGTCGCGGCCACGTGCCGGGGCGTGCCCTGATCGGCCTGGAGCGGTTCGCTGCCGACGCCGAGGCGGCGCGCGAACTCGGCGTCGAGCGCGGGGACTTCGTCTGGCACCTGGAGCGCGTGCTGCTCGTCGACGAGGAGCGGGTCGGCCTGGAGTCGACCTACGCCCCGACCGCGCTGCTGCCCCGGATGGACCAGGACTTCGATCCGAACGGCTCGTTCTACGCCTACGCGCAGGAGGCGGGCGGTCTGGTCTCCGGCGGGGGCGAGGAGCGGATCGAGACCGTGCTGGCCACCCCGCGCGAGGCGCTGCTCATCGGCACGCCCCCGGCGTTGCCCATGTTGCTGCTGCACCGCCGCAGTTGGGACCCGGACGGCCGCCCGTTCGAGCGGGTCCGCACGCTGTACCGGGGCGACCGGTTCAGCTTCTGGACGGAGCTCACGGCCGAGCGCTGAGCGCACCTGCCTCCGGGTTGTGAGAGGAGGAGAACGGGATCATTCCATAACGAGAAGATAACGGGTCTAGTCCAAACGTGCCGTTCCTGTTCATGCTGGATTCACCGGGAAGGTCCCGTCGTGCAACCGGGGAGATCGAGGGTCGACGACGTGAAGGTCATCGTTGTGGGAGCAGGAGCGCTCGGAACCATGCATGCCTGGCATGCGGTCCAGCGCGGTCATCAGGTCGTCCATCTCGAGCGGGAGGAGCAGGCGCGCGGCGCGTCCGTGCGCAACTTCGGCCTGGTCTGGGTGAGCGGTCGGTCCGTCGGTGCGGAACTGGACACCGCGCTCCGCGCGCGGGAGATGTGGGAATCCATAGCCGCGGAGGTGCCCGACGTGGGCTTCCGCGCCTCCGGCTCGCTCACGGTCGTCCGCACCGACGCCGAACTGGCCGTCGCCGAGGAGGTCGTGGCCCGTCCCGACGCCGCCCTCCGCGGCTGGGAGCTGCTCGACGCGGACGCCACCCGGGCCCTCAACCCGGCTCTCGGCGGCAAGCTGCTCGGCGCGCTGTGGTCGCCCGCCGACGCCCAGGTCGAGCCGCGGGTCACCCAGCGCGCCCTCCAGGACCACCTACGCGCCACCGGCCGCTACACATTCCTCGGTGGACGCGAGGTCCGCGAGGTCGTCGGCGAGAACGCCGTCCGCGACGACCGCGGCGAGCTGCACACCGGCGACGTCGTGGTGCTCTGCACCGGCGCCTGGCTCGGCGGCCTGGTCCGCGAGCTGGCCCCGGAGCTTCCGGTGCGCCGGGTCCGGCTGCAGATGATGCAGACCGACCCGCTGGACGAGGTGCTCACCACCTCCGTCGCCGACGGCGACTCCTTCCGCTACTACCCCGCCTACCAGGGCCCGGCCCTGATGGATCTGAATACCCGTCAGGCGCAGGACCCGGTCGCCGCCGAGCACCGGATGCAGCTGCTGATGGTCCAGCGCCGTGACGGCTCGCTGACCGTCGGCGACACCCACGAGTACGACCAGCCCTTCGGCTTCGACGTGGACGAGGACCCCTACGCCTACCTGCAGGGCGTGGTCGAGGACCTGCTCGGCCGCTCGATGCCGCGGATCCGCCGCCGCTGGGCCGGCGTGTACGCGCAGTGCGTGGACACCACGCGCGTGGTGCACCGGGAGCGCGTCCGCGAGGGCGTCTGGCTGGTGACCGGCCCCGGAGGCCGCGGCATGACCTGCTCGCCCGCGATCGGCGAGGACACCGCGAACGAGATTGGACTGTGACGGACCGTGGTTGAGAACACTCAGAACACGCAGAACGCTGAGAAGGCCGAGCGCAAGGTGAAACTGGTCGTCCTGGACATGGCCGGGACCACCGTGCACGACGGCGGCCTGGTCGAGGTGGCCTTCGAGGCAGCGGCGCGTGAGCTCGGCGTCGAGCCGGGCACCGAGCGCCACGAGGCGATGCTCGCCGACGTCCGCGCCACGATGGGCGAGAGCAAGATCACCGTCTTCCGCCGCCTCTTCGGCGAGGAGGAGCTGGCGCAGCGCGCCAACGTCGCCTTCGAGGCCGCCTACGAGCGCCTGGTCGGCGAGGGTCACGTCGTGCCGATCCCCGGCGCGGAGGACGCCATCAAGCAGCTGCGCGCGGCCGGGGTCACGGTTGTGCTGACCACCGGCTTCTCCGGCCCGACGCAGCAGGCCATCATCACCGCCCTGGGCTGGGAGAACCTGGTCGACCTGGCCCTCTGCCCGGCCGACGCCGGCCGTGGCCGCCCGTACCCGGACCTGGCCCTCGCCGCCTTCCTGCGCACCGCCGCCGCGGACAGCGTCGCGGAGATGGCCGTCATCGGCGACACCGGCTACGACATGCAGTGCGGCGTCCGCTCCGGTGCGAGCCTGGTGGCGGGCGTCCTCACCGGCGCCCACACGGCGGACCGCCTGCGCGCCGACGGCGCGACCGCGGTGCTGCAGAGCGTCGCCGACCTGCCCGCGCTGGTGCTCTGACGGTTCGCCGCGCGTTCGCTGCGTCGCGCTGTTTCCCTCGTCCGCGCACCGTCCTGCCTGCTGGGACGGCGCGCGGACGCGCTGTTGCGCGGATTGGTGCGGCACTAGGCTGGGTGGTGGTCAGGGCAGACAACGATTCACCGGATCACAGATCACCCAGAGTGGAGAGACCGTCGTGGCTCAGAGCAACTCCGCCGCCGAGGCGAACCCCGTCGAGCGCAAGCCGATCGAGTCGTGGCTGACCGACATGGACGGCGTTCTGGTCCACGAAGGAACGATCATCCCCGGCGCGGACGACTTCATCCGCCGACTGCGGGAGTCCGGCAAGCCGTTCCTGGTGCTGACCAACAACTCCATCTACACCCCGCGCGACCTGCACGCCCGCCTGGCAGGCATGGGCCTGGACGTCCCGGAGGAGTGCATCTGGACCTCCGCCCTGGCCACCGCGAAGTTCCTGGCGGGCCAGCGCCCCGGCGGCACCGCGTACGTCATCGGCGAGGCGGGCCTCACCACCGCGCTGCACCAGGTCGGCTACGTGCTCACCGACTCCAACCCGGACTACGTCGTCCTCGGCGAGACTCGCACCTACAGCTTCGAGGCGCTGACCAAGGCCATCCGCCTGATCAACGCGGGCGCGCGCTTCATCTGCACCAACCCGGACGAGACCGGCCCCTCGACCGAGGGCGTCCTCCCGGCGACCGGCTCCGTCGCGGCGCTGATCACCAAGGCGACGGGCGTCGAGCCGTACTTTGTGGGCAAGCCCAACCCGCTGATGATGCGTGAGGCGCTGAACGCGGTGAACGCGCACTCCGAGACGACGGCGATGATCGGCGACCGGATGGACACCGACATCAAGTCGGGTATGGAGGCGGGGCTGAAGACCTTCCTGGTCCTGAGCGGGCTGACCTCGCTGGACGAGGTGGAGCGGTTCCCGTACCGCCCGTCGCGGGTGGTGAAGTCGGTTTCGGAGCTGATCGATCTGATCTGATGAGCTGGTCGATCTCATCCGGTCCGAGGGACCCGAACGGGTGTCGGGATGTTTGAACAGTCGGGCGATCGTCATATTTCTAACGGTCAGTCAGTGAATTTCTGACGGGCCGAAAGGAACCCCGATGGCAGCCACCCTGCGGACCGCGTTCGCATGTGTCGCGCTGCTGTTGCTGGGCGCGGCTCAGGCTGCGGCTGACGCCGCGCCTGGTGGCGGGACGACGCTGGTCACCGTCGGCGACAGTACGCCGGGCGGTGGGCCGCGGATCGCGCCTCCCGTCGTGCTGGCGCCGCTCACCGTCGACCCCGCCGACACCCGGCCCGGTGCCACCGTGGACCTGCGGACCTTCGCCGACTGCGGCGGGGTCACCACAGGTCAGGTCAGCTCCGAGGCCTTCGCCGCGCCCGTCGGGCTCGCACTCGCCGCCGACGGCGGGCTCTACGCGCAGGCCAGGATCGCGGGCGACGCCGCGCCAGGTACGCACCTTGTGCGCGAGGTCTGCTCCGGACGGCCGGTCGCCGCCGGTCAGGTGACGGTAGTTCAGCTCAGCGCGTCCGCGCCTGCTCCCGCGGCCGGTCGTGGCTGGCGGCAGATGCCGGCGGCGTCCTCGGCCTCCGCCGACGTCGCCGCGTCCGCATCGGGGTCCGGCGCGGGGGCGGTCAGGGACGGCGCGGTCGGGATCCTGCTGGTTTCGGGGGCCGTGTACAGCGTCGTCGTGCTCCGACGAAGGGTGACGAGCGCGGATGTCTGAACGCAGCAAGGTCCGTTCGAAGCGGACCGCCAAGGCCGGCCGCCCCGCGGGTGCCGAGTCCCGTCCGTCCCGTCGACCCCGTCCGCCCTGGCGGCCTTTGCGGCGGCCGCTCGGTGGGGTGTCCGTCGGGTTGTTGGCCGTCGCGTTGGCGGGGGCGGCGCTCGGCGTGGGGGAGCACGTGAGGAGCCAGGTGGCCCGGCAGGGCGCGGCGGTCGTCGCTGCTGTGCAGGGGCGCCAGTCGGCGTCGGACGCGGTCCGGCCAGGGGGCGCGTCCGTGCATGTCGCGCGCCCGGCACATGCCTCCTCGCTACGGCCCGCCGTTGCCATGCTGCCGCGCTCGACGCCGCTGACCATCGCCGTCCCCTCGGTCCGGCTCAGCGCGCCGCTGCTCGGGCTGGGGACGGACGGCAAGGGCGCGGCCGAGCTGCCGCCCTTCTCGCTGCCGCACACGGCGGGCTGGCTGCGCGACTCGGCGGCGCCGGGGGAGCGGGGCATGGCGGTGATCGTCGGCCATGTCGACACCAGCACCGGCCCGGCCGTCTTCTGGAACCTGTCGGCCGTGCGGCCGGGTGCGGAGGTGGACGTCAACCGCGTCGACGGCCGGACGGCCGTCTTCACCGTGGACCAGGTCCGGTCCTCCCCCAAGCCCGCCTGCCCGGCCGCCCAGGTCTACGGCCCGGGCCCCGGCGCGCAGTTGCGCGTGATCACCTGCGGGGGTGGTTTCGACCGGGTGCGGCATGAGTACACCGGCAATGTGGTGCTCTTCGCCCATCTCAGCGGATCCCGCTGACACTGGGTGCGTACAATGTACGCACCCAGTGTGTGGAGGAGGCCGCCTTGGCGGAAGCCCGTACCCCCGTGTGGGCCCGGCCGCGTAGCGCCGGGCGGGGGCCCCAGCCGTCCCTGAGCGTGGAGAGCATCGTCGACGCGGCGGTCGCGCTCGCCGACGCCGAGGGGGTGGAGGCGGTGTCGATGCGCAGAATCGCCTCGGAGCTGAGCGTGGGCACCATGTCGCTCTACCGCTACGTCGAGACGAAGGACGACCTGCTCGATCTCATGATCGACCAGGTCGTGGGGGAGTGGCGGGCCGAGCCGGAGTCCGCCCCGGCCGGTGACTGGCGCGCCCAACTGCGCGCGATCGCCTTCGGCTACCGGGCCATGGTGCTGCGTCATCCGTGGGTGTTCGCGATCACCGCGAGCCGTCCGCCGCTCGGCCCCAACATGATGGGCAACACCGAGCGGATGCTGGGCGCGATGGACGGCCTCGGGCTGGACATCGACGCGATGGCGGGCTTCGGCTGGACGGTCATGGCCTTCGTGCGCGGCTTCGTGATGAGCGAGATCGCCGAGGCCGAGACGATCCGCCGGACCGGGCAGACCGAGGACGACTACCGCCGCTCCGTCGGCCCCTACCTGGGCCGGGTCCTGGCCGAGGGGAACCACCCGCTGCTTGCCCGGTTCGTCCACGACGCGGACGACGACCGCGACGTCGAGGAGGGGTTCGCGTTCGGGCTGGACGTCGTCCTGGACGGCCTGGCAGCGGAGTTGGGCCGGTTGTCGGTGGCGGGCGATAGCGTGTCCGGGACGAATTAGCCAGTCCTGGAGGCCCGCATGTCCCACCCCGCCGTCACCCCCGCCGAAGCCGGCGAGTTCGTGCTGCCCGAGTCGTGGCGGGCGGCGCTGCAAGACGAGGTCGAGCAGCCGTACTTCCAGGAGCTGACGCGGTTCGTCGCGGCCGAGCGCGCCGCCGGCCAGGTCTTCCCGCCGCGCGGCGAGGTCTTCGCGGCGCTGGAGTCGACCCCGCTCGACCAGGTGAAGGTCCTGCTCCTCGGCCAGGACCCGTACCACGACGACAACCAGGCGCACGGCATGTGCTTCTCGGTCCGACGCGGCGTCAAGGTCCCGCCGTCGCTGCGGAACATCTACAAGGAGCTGGCCAGCGACATCGACGTCACCGCGCCCGCCCACGGCAACCTCCAGGAGTGGGCCGACCAGGGTGTGTTGCTGCTCAACGCGGTGCTGACGGTCCGTGCCCACGAGGCCGGCTCGCACGCGGGCAGGGGCTGGGAGAAGTTCACCGACGCCGTCATCAAGGCGGTCAACGCCCGCCAGGAGCCGGTGGTCTTCGTCCTCTGGGGCGGTTACGCCAAGAAGAAGCTCCCGCTGATCGACACCACCCGCCACGTGGTCGTCCAGAGCGGCCACCCCTCGCCGCTCTCCGCGCGCTACTTCCTGGGCAGCAAGCCCTTCTCGCAGATCGACAAGGCCCTGGCCGACTTCGGCCAGGCCCCGATCACGTGGCAGCTCAGCGAGTAGCCGCTGACTCGGTTGTCCGCTGACGCAGGTAGTTGCAACCCCAGGGGCGCGGGGCTCTGATCGTGGTCTGCGCCTTGCCGGGCGGCGTTGCCGGGCCGCCCGCCCGGCTCAGGTCGAGGAGGAGGTCGAAGGCATGACGGTTCCTGGGTGCGGCGAGCTCGACGGGTTCGAGGAGCTCGACGGGTGCGGCGAGTTCGACGGGTTCGAAGAGGTCATCCTCCCGGTCGAGGGCGGCGAGTTGACGGTGCTGCGCTGGCCCGCGAGCGTCCCCGACGCGCCGGTGGTCGTGGCCCTGCACGGCATCACCGCCAACGGCCTGGCCTGGGGCGCGGTGGCTCGCGCGCTGGCCGGGCGGGCCACCCTGCTCGCCCCGGACCTGCGCGGCCGTGCGGCGAGCGCGGGTGTCAGCGGCCCGTGGGGCATCGGCGCGCATGCGGCGGATGTCGCCGCGGTCGTCGAGTCCCTCGCGGGCGGCGGCCCGGTGGTCCTGACGGGGCACTCCATGGGCGCGTTCGTCGCGGCGCTGGCCGCTGCGCGGTACCCGAGGCTGTTCCGCAGCGTCCTGCTGGTCGACGGCGGCGTCGGCTTCCCGCCTCCGGCGGGGCTGGCGGGCGACGAACTGCTCACCGCGGTCCTGGGGCCCGCGATGGAGCGGCTCTCCATGACCTTCGAGAGCAGGGACGCGTACCGGGCCTTCTGGCAACCGCATCCTGCGCTGCGCGCGGCGTGGTCACCGGAGATCGACGCGTACCTCCAACGCGATCTGGTCGGCGAGGCGCCGACGTTCCGCTCTTCCTGCATCCTGGACGCGATACGCACCGACGGTGTGGGGCTCTTCGACCCCGAGATCCTCGCCTCGGTTCACACCCTCACCCCACCGACGCGTCTGCTCCTGGCGGAACGCGGCCTCTTCGACGAGCCCCAGGCCCTGCTGGACGCTGAGCGCTTGGCTGCCGCGGGCTTGGACACCGACCGCGTGCCGGTCGAGGTCGTGCCGGACACCAACCACTACACGCTCCTGACCGAGGCCGGCCCTGCGGGGCGGATAGCGGAGCTTTTGACAATGACGTGAGTTGCACCACCTCAGGGGCGGGGGGCTCTGCTCATGTGCGGCTCCGCCGCGTGGGCGCGACAAGCCACCCACGCACGTGACACACCGAACGAGCAGGGCCATCCGCACAGGGTGGTTGTTCGCGCAGTTCCCCGCGCCCCTGAGGTGGTGCAACTACCCTGCCTGCAGAAGGAACTACGCCGCCTCTGCGAGCGCCGCGTCTTCCTCCGCCGCGGCCGCGACTCCGGCGGCGCGCGCCCGGGCGCGGTGGCGGGTGACGTGGCGGGCGACGAACGCGCTGACCGTGGTGGTCGCCAGGAAGGAGACGGCGACGCTCAGCCAGGCCGTGCGGAACGCGTCCTCGTTCAGCCAGCCCATCGCGATGATGTAGGTCGCCCAGACCACCGCCGAGACGGCGGACCACTGCACGAACCGGGCCGGAGGCCGCTCCGCCGTGCCGGCCGCCAGGTCCAGCACGCTGCGACCGCCGGGCACGAAGCGGGCGACGACGACGGTGCGTCCGGGCTTCTGCTCCAGCGCCTCCAGCACGGACGCCGCAGCGTCCGCCGTGCCCGCGCGGCGCGCGATCCAGCGACGCGCGCGTCCCGCGCCACGGCGGGCGACGTTCAGCAGCACCAGGTCGGCCGCGAAGGACGCGGCCGCGACACCGCAGCCGACGAACGGCAGCGGGAGATGGTTCTCGTTGGACTCCAGGGCCGCCGCGACGACGATGGTGGCGCTCGGCACGAAGGGAACGAAGGCGTCCGAGAAGACGGCGAGCAACGCGACGATCAGGAACCACCAGGACGCGAAGAAGCTCAGCACCATGCTCACGCTGCCAGCTCCCTTGTCCTGCTCTGTCGTGTTTCCGCCTGCTGATCCGCCGGTGGCCCGGATGCCCCAGGATGCCCGAGCAACACAGACCGCTGACCAACGCTAGCGGCTCACATGATCACACCGGAAACCGACTCTTGGTAACCCTGCTCACTCCGTTCTTACCTGGGTAAACGCTGTGAACACGAAGAGTGGAACCGGCGACACGGAAAGATATCGCGTATAGACCCTCTGCTGTCGCATCGTGACAACGAGTTCACCAAATGGCTGACTGGATGTCAGATGAGGCCGGGCTCGCCTGTCTACCGTCGTCACCGTGACCGCCACTCTCTCGTCGGCCTCTCTCCCCGCCCGCGCGGGCATACGCGGTGGTCTGGTGCGCCGAAGCCTCGCCGGACCCGTGGCCCGGCTGCGGACCCAGGCCGGTGTCGCGCTGCTGCTCACCGCGGCCCTGCTGGTCGCCGCACTGCTCGGCCTCGCCGACACCGCCGCGCGGACGCGGCAGCTCACCGACGTCTCCGAGCCGCGCGCGGTCGCGGCCGGGCAGTTGTACCGGGCGCTGTCCGATCTCGACGCGCAGCGGGCCAAGTCGCTGGTCGTCGGCTACTCCGCGGTGCCGCCCGCGCCGGGGGCCACGCCGGAGCTGGTCGACGACGGCGTGCTGGCCGCGTTGACCGCCCAGACCGACCAGACCGACGCGTCGCAGCAACTGGCCGCGCTGGCCGTCTCCGCCGGGGCCGACAAGGTCCAGCCGCTGCTCGACCAGCTCTCCCTCTACGACGCGTGGACCGGCACCGAGGAGTACGCGGTCGGCACCCAGGCCGACCCTGTGGTGGGCCAGCCGTCGCCCGTCGCGCTCGACACCTACGCCCAGGCCGACGCACTGCTGCAGAGCAGCCTGTTGCCGCAGGTCCGCTCCGTGATGGCCACCGCGGACGCGCAGGTCGACTCCGACCGGGACGCCGCCCACACCGCGGCCCTCGTCTCCGTCTGGCTGCTGGTCGCGCTCGGCGTGCTCGCGCTGTTGGCCCTGCTCTGGTGGCAGCGGGACCTGGCCCGCCGCTACCGGCGCGTCCTGAACGTGCCGCTGCTGGTCGCGACCGCCTGCGTACTGGCCCTCGTGCTCGGCTCGGCCTCGGCGCTGCTGGGCGCGGCGAGTGAGGTCGACGCAGCGGTGAACCAGGGCTACACGCCCTACGCGCGTCTTGCCCAGGCCTCGGTGGTCGCCGTGGACGCGGAGGCGCGGGAGAGCCGCTGGGTCGTCGACCCCGGATACCGCGGCGCGCTGGCCGCCCAGTTCCAGGCGGACGCCGGGCAGGTCCGGACACTGCTGGCAGCCGACGGCAGCGGTGACGGCGGCGGTGGCGACAGCACCGACAGCACCGACGGCAGCGCCGCCGCGTCCGTCGTCCGGCAGCGGTTCTCGGCCTACCTGGCCACCGACGCCGGCCTGCGCGCCGTCGCCGACGGCGGGGACGTCAACCAGGCGGCCATCCAGCTCACCGGTGTGGGCCGCAGCGACGTGGGCTTCGCCTACTACGACTTCTCGGTCCACCTGGACGACCTGGCCGCGACCCATGCCGCAGCCTTCACCTCCCACGCCGTGGCCGCCGACAGCGACCTGAGCGGCTGGGCCGCCACGTCCGCGGTGCTGCTCGGCCTGGCGCTGCTGCTGGTGCTGACGGGCGTCAGACCCCGGCTGCGCGAATACGCCTGACCGCGGGCGCGCTGTTCAGTGCTCGGCCGTTCGGTACTCCGCGCTTCGGTACTCCGCGCGTCAGTGCCTGGCGTGCTGGTAGAGCCAGTCGACAACCGGGACCACCCCGTCCACGCCCTCCGGAACGATGAACGGCGAGGTCCGGTACGTCCCGCCGACGATCACGCTGGGCATCTCGTCGGTCTGGTACCGGTCGCGCAGCGCGGGGGCGGCCTGGGTCTCGTCCCAGACCTGCGGCGACTCGTAGGCCTGCTTGACCGCGTTGGGGTCCAGCCCCTGGCTCTCGGCCCAGTCCAGCACGGCGGGCTCCTGGGTCAGGTCCATCTGCTCGTCGCGGACGGCCTGGAAGACCTGCAGCGCCTCCTGGTCGGCGACGCCCAGCTTGGCCAGCGTGTAGTAGAGCCGGGCGTAGGCCATCATCACCGGCTTGTCCGGCCACGCGGCCGGGATGCGCTTGATCACCACCGGCGGGTTCTGCTGCGCGGCCCACTCGTCCAGCGGCTGCTCCAACTGGTAGGAGTGCGAGCAGTTGTACCAGAAGACCTCGACGACCTCCCGGGGCGACGTGTTCACCGGGTGGGCGAGGTGGACGAAGTCGGCACCCTCACGCGGTGCGTCGGGCGTGGCGGGGGCGCCGGCACCCAGCAGAGCGGTGCAGGCGGCGGCGACGAGGGCGAAGCGGAGAAGGACGCGCATGCTGGCACGATGACAAGTCCCGTCGACTCCAAGTGGGCTGACACGGCGACAGAAGCTGCGCATTCGCTCGAACGGGGACGCCCGCTTGGGCGAAGGACAAGGACGCGCGACGGCGTTCCGCACCGGTGACGGAAAATCCTTTGCGCCGCCCGCATGCCCGCCGTACCGTGGAACACGACCTTGTTGCCGCCCCGAAGGAGTAGGCCGTTGCTTTGCTGAGCTCGGAGACCACGCACCCGACCTCAGCCAGACGTGCCTTCTCGCCCGGGCGGCTTTTGCATGCCCGCGCGCAGCAGCTGCGCCATTCCTCCGCGCACCGCGCTCTGAGCACACCCCTGTGCCGCGCAAGCGCCTTTCCCTGAGCCCCCGTCGGGTCGCCTAAGTCTCCCTCCGTGCCGCTGGATCCACCACCACGACACCGGGAGTCGCCCCATGCATCGCACCGACAACCTGCCCCTGCCCGCCGTCGTCTGCACCGGCCTCGACTACAGCTGGCCCGACGGCGTACCGGTCCTCACCGGCCTCGACTTCGTCGTCGGCACCGGCTGTACCGGGCTGATCGGCCGCAACGGCAGCGGTAAGTCCACCCTGCTCCGGCTGATCGCCGGGGAACTCACGCCGGAGGCCGGACGCATCCGGATCGACGGCACCCTCGGCTACCTGCCGCAGCACCTCCCGCTCGCCGCCGACCTGCCGGTGGACGTCGCGCTCGGCATCGCCGCCAAGCGCGCCGCCCTCCACGCGATCGAACGCGGCGAGGCCACCGACGAGAACTACGCCGCCATCGGCGACGACTGGGACGTCGAGGAGCGCGCCCTGGCCGAGCTGGACCGGCTCGGCCTCGGCCACCTCGGCCTGGACCGGCGGATCGGCGAGCTCTCCGGAGGCGAGGGTGTCCTGCTCGGCCTGGCCGGGCAACTGCTGCGGCGGCCGGACGTGCTGCTGCTCGACGAGCCGACCAACAACCTGGACGCCGGTGCCAGGGAGAGGCTCTGTCGCTCCGTCACCGAGTTCCGCGGCACGCTGGTCCTGGTCAGCCACGACCGGACGCTGCTGGACCTGGTCGACCGGGTCGCCGAACTGCGGGACCACGAGGTCTCCTGGTTCGGCGGCAACTACTCCGAGTACGAGCAGGCGTTGACGGTGGCCCAGGAGGCGGCCGAACGCGACGTCCGCGTCGCCGAGGCGGACCTGCGCCGCCAGCGCCGCGAACTGGCGGACACCCAGGTGAAACTGGCCCGCCGCAAGCGCTACGGCCAGAAGATGTTCGAGATCAAGCGCGAGCCGAGGGCGGTCATGCGGGTCCGCAAGCGCACCGCGCAGGAGTCGGCGGGTCGGCTCCGCACCGAGCACGAGGAGAAGGTGAGCGCAGCCCGCGAACGCCTGTCCGCGGCCGAGCTCGCGGTGCGGGACGACGACGAGATCCGCGTCGACCTGCCGGCGACCGAGGTCCCGGCGGGCCGGACCGTGCTGGCGCTCATGGACGTCCTGCTCGCCCACGGCGCGGCCCCCGCGGGGGTTGTCGAGGGCGACGGCGTGCTCGACCGCGTGCTCGACCCCGCGCTCGACCGCGCGCTCGACGGCGTGCGGATCGGCCTGGAACTGCGCGGCCCCGAGCGGGTCGCGCTGGTCGGTCCGAACGGGAGCGGCAAGACCACGCTGCTGCGCACCGTCGTCGGCGAGCTCGCGCCGCTGGCGGGCGAGGTCCACCGGCCGGTGCCGGTGCGCTATCTGCCGCAGCGCCTCGACCTGTTGGACGAGGAGCTGAGCGTGGTCGCCAACGCGGCCCGGTTCGCGCCGCAGGCGACCGAGAACGACCTGCGCGCCCGGCTGGCCCGGTTCCTCTTCCGCGGAGCGCGGGCGGACCAGCCGGTCGGCACGCTCTCCGGCGGCGAGCGGTTCCGGGCGACCCTGGCCGCGCTGATGCTGGCCGAGCCCGCCCCGCAGGTGCTGCTGCTGGACGAGCCGACCAACAACCTGGACCTGGCCGGGGTCCGTCAGCTCACCACGGCCCTGGCGGGCTACCGCGGTGCGCTGGTCGTGGTCAGCCACGACCAGCGCTTCCTCGACGAGATCGGTATCGACCGCGAGGTGCGGATGGCCCGAACTGACGTAAGTCAGCCGGTCAGCCCGTCGGCGCCGTCGAGGTCGCCGGAGGCTTGATCGCGGCGGTGAAGAAGTCGAAGTAGATCGCGGCGGAGATGAAGAGGCCGATGACGCCGAGGACGACACCGGCCCACGCCACCGCGCGCACCCAACTCGGCAGCTCCTTGGAGGAGAGGAACCGCCCGCCGAACACGGTGAAGCCGCCGACCAGCACGGCCACCAGCGCGAACGCGCCGTTCCACGCGGCCAGCAGGTGCCACGGGTCGGTGTAGCCGGCCTTGATCTGGTCGGCGGCGGCCTTGCTCGAGGAAGCGATGTTGCCGATCAGCTGCTGGCGCTGCTGCAGCAGCGTGCCCAGCCAGGTCCCGCTGATCGACACCAGCCCGAGCGCGGCGGCGACGACCGCGCTCGCTCCGCCGAGGACGCCCGTGGAGATGCTCTCCTGGGTGAGCGCCTCCAGCTCCTCGTCGGTGAGCTCGTCCATGTCCTTCTGCTCGGGGCTGAGCACCTCGTTGGGCCGGGGTGACCAGCTCTTCTTCTCGGTGACCGCCATGGATACGACTGGGGTCGCGGTCGCTGTGGGGAGTTCGGCGGCAGCCTCGGCGGCCGAGACGCCGCCGATGCCGGAGATGCCGCTGGGGCCGCTAGGGCCGCTGGGGGTGCTGGGCGTAGTGGGGCCGGTAGTCGTCATGCGCGGCACCCTAGGACTTCTTTGTGAGGAACGGATGAATTCTTGACCCCTTCATGGGATCAGCTGTCCCACCGATCCTCGCTGCTACGCAGGTGGCCGCTGTGCACTCCTGTACATCCTCACCAGGAACCGGGCCCAGGTCTTGTACAGAGTCGCACCCCTTGTTGACTGGGTCGTCCTCGTAGGGTCGTAGAGGTGAGCTGGTTCGCCTCTTCAGCGGCGGACCGTTCCGCACACACCTTGGAGAGTTCTTCATGACCGTCCTGCGTGAAGCCCCTGTCGCCGTGAGCGATGCGAAGGGTCGCGTCGCCGAGTTGCACGCGATTCGTGAGCAGGTGCTGGCGGGTCCGAGTGAGGCGGCGACCGAGGCGCAGCACGCGAAGGGGAAGCTGACCGCGCGTGAGCGGATCGAGCTGCTGCTGGACGAGGGCTCGTTCAACGAGGTGGAGTCGCTGCGGCGGCACCGGGCGTCCGGTTTCGGGCTGGAGAACAAGAAGCCCTACACCGACGGTGTGATCACCGGGTGGGGCACGGTCCACGGCCGCACGGTCTTCGTGTACGCGCACGACTTCCGGATCTTCGGCGGCGCTTTGGGCGAGGCGCATGCGCAGAAGATCCACAAGATCATGGACATGGCCATCTCGGCGGGCGCGCCGCTGGTCTCGCTCAACGACGGTGCGGGGGCGCGTATCCAGGAGGGCGTCACCGCGCTCGCCGGCTACGGCGGCATCTTCCAGCGCAACACGCGCGCGTCGGGTGTGATCCCGCAGATCTCCGTGATGCTCGGCCCGTGCGCGGGTGGTGCGGCGTACTCGCCGGCGCTGACCGACTTCGTCTTCATGGTCCGTGAGACCTCGCAGATGTTCATCACCGGTCCGGATGTGGTCAAGGCCGTCACCGGCGAGCAGATCTCGCAGAACGGGCTCGGTGGCGCGGACGTGCACGCCGAGATCTCCGGTGTCGCGCACTTCGCCTACGACGACGAGCGTGCGTGCCTGGAGGAGGTCCGGTTCCTGCTGTCGCTGTTGCCGCAGAACAACCGGGAGACCCCGCCGGTCGAGATGACCGAGGACCCGGCCGACCGCCGCTGCGAGTCGCTGCTGGACCTGGTCCCGGCGGACGGCAACCGTCCGTACGACATGCGCAAGGTGATCGAGGAGCTCGCCGACGAGGGCCAGTTCATGGAGGTCCACGAGCGCTGGGCCACGAACGTGATCTGCGCGCTGACCCGGATGGACGGCCAGGTCGTCGGCATCGTCGCCAACCAGCCGCAGTCCCTGGCCGGTGTGCTGGACATCCACGCCAGCGAGAAGGCGGCGCGGTTCGTGCAGCTGTGCGACGCGTTCAACATCCCGATCGTGACGCTGCTGGACGTGCCGGGCTTCCTGCCCGGTGTGGACCAGGAGCACGGCGGGATCATCCGCCACGGCGCGAAGCTGCTGTACGCGTACTGCAACGCGACGGTGCCGCGGATCTCGCTGATCCTGCGGAAGGCGTACGGCGGCGCCTACATCGTCATGGACTCGCGGAGCGTCGGGGCGGACCTGGCCTTCGCGTGGCCGACCAACGAGATCGCGGTGATGGGCGCGGAGGGTGCGGCCAACGTGATCTTCCGTCGCGACATCGCGGCCGCCGATGACCCCGAGTCCAAGCGCGTCGAGATGGTGCAGCACTACAAGGACGAGCTGATGCACCCCTACTACGCGGCCGAGCGCGGCCTGGTCGACGACGTCATCGACCCCGCCGCCACCCGTGAGGTGCTCATCCGCTCCCTGCAGATGCTCCGCACCAAGCACGCCGACCTGCCTGCCCGCAAGCACGGCAACCCCCCGCAGTAGGCCCCCACAGTCCACAGCCGGCCTCGCCGTCGAGACCAGCCAACCCCGCTGATCCTTTCAGGAAGGCACCGATGACCTCCGCAACCGCACCGATGGTCCAGATCGTCAAGGGCGAACTGGCGGACGACGAGCTGGCCGCGCTGACCGCCGTGCTGATGGCCCGCGCCGCTGCCGCGGCCAACGCCGAGAGCGAGGCGCAGCCGCGCTTCGCCCACGGCAGCCGCCACCCGCAGGCCCGCTGGCGCCGCCTCGAGCGCGTCACCAGCTACCGCAACCCCGTCAGCTGGCGCTGAGCGCAGGACGCACACACCGGCATGTCGACGCCGGACGCCCGCACGTGCGGGCGTCCGGCGTTCCTGTTCTCAACTGCTGTTCTCAGCTGCCTTTCTTGACCGCTGTTCTTGACTGTGTGTCAGGGCTGCTCCTCAGAGCCACTGCAGCAGCGTGCGCATGCAGCGGTCCACCAGGGCGACCGGGCCCTCCGGGCCGTCCGGCGCGGCGTCGGTCGCGGCCCAGGCCTCCAGCGACAGCCGGATGGCGTCCGTCGCGCCCGCGGCGATCATCCGCAGCTCGAGCGCGCTGCGGCCGGCCAGGCTCGGCAGCGCCGCCAGGACCGGGGCCAACTGCTCCTCCGACTCCTGGTTGACCCGGTACCAGACCGCCCGCAGCGCGGCGTCCGCAGCGGCGGCGCGGAGCAGCCCGCGGGTGCCCTCCAGCGCCTCGGCCCCCGATGCGTCGACCGGGGTCATCGACGCCTGCGCCGCCGCGACCAGGGCGTCGCGCAGGTCGCTCCCCGACGGTGCCGACCCGCCGGCGTGACCGGACCCTCCGGCCTTCTCGGCCAGCAGCGCCCGCCACTGCGCGCCGCCCGCGCTGAGCAGCGGCGACACCGCGTCCTCTTTGCTGCGGAAGTAGCGGTAGAAGGTGCGCAGCGCGATCCCGGCCCGCTGGGCGATCTCCTCGGCGGTGGTCCCGTCCGGCCCGCGCTCGGCGAAGAGCTCGGCCGCGGCGCGCGCGATGTCGAGCTGCGTCGCCGCCTTCCGGCGCTCGGTCAGGGAGAGCTGGGGGGAGTGGGGGAGCTGAGGGGAGCCGGGGAGCTGGGGAGGCGGTGCGCTGGTCACAGGACACACCTTAGGACGTCGGCGCTCGCGCGTGTCACAACTGCACGCACTGCAAGTGTGGCAAATCGTGCCACCAAGGCGTACGGTGTCCAGTGACGCCGGAAATCTCGACGTCAAGACATTCAGCTGTGAACGGAGCAACCTCATGAACCGCTACGAGGGTCGTCGAGTCCTGATCACCGGCGGTGGCTCCGGCATCGGCCAGGCCACCGTGCTGCGCGTACTCGCAGAGGGCGGCCACGTCGTCGCCGCCGACGTCAACGAGGCCGGTCTTGCCGCTACCCGCGAACAGGCCGTCGCCGCCGGGACGGACGCACGCCTCCACGCTGTGACCGTCGACATCGCCGACGAGGCCTCGGTCCGCAACGCCGTCGCCGCCGCCCTCGCCGCGCTCGGCGGTCTGGACGTGCTGGTCAACGCCGCGGGCATCCTGCGCTCGTCGCACACCCACGAGACCAGCCTGGACTTCTTCAACAAGATCATCGCGGTCAACCTGACGGGGACCTTCCTGATGATCCGTGAGGCGATCCCGGCGCTGCTGCACGGCGACGCCCCGGTCGTGGTCAACTTCAGCTCCACCTCGGCCGGCTTCGCCCACCCGTACATGGCGGCCTACGCCGCGAGCAAGGGCGGCATCCAGTCGATGACCCACGCCCTCGCCTCGGAGTACAGCAAGCAGGGCATCCGCTTCGTCGCCGTCGCGCCCGGCTCCATCTCCAGCGGCATGACCGACGGCACCGGCTCCAGCAAGGAGAACGTCGGCCCTGGCCTCCCCGAGGACGCCGACATGTCCCTCTTCATGAAGCTCGCCCCGGCGCTGGGCGCGGGCTTCGCGGGTCCGGAGGCGGTGGCCGGCGTGGTCGCCATGCTCGGCTCGGTGGACGGTTCCTTCATCACCGGCACCGAGATCCGCATCGACGGTGGCACGCACTTCTGATCGAGCCGTGCTGAACGTGTCGGTGGGGGAGGCCTGTTGGCCGCCCCCACCCTCGTGCTGTCACGTCATCCGGTCAGCGGTCAGCGGTCAGCGGTCAGTGGTCAGCACTGCCCGTCGTCGGTCCAGACGCCGGCCGGGCCGCCCGGGGTGTCGTTCTGTGTCCACCACTTGGCGGTCCACTGGTGGCCGCCGTAGCTCACCACTGCGCCGCCGTTGTAGGCGGTTGCGGAGCTCCACGGCGTCGCCGTGCAGGTCCCGCCGCCACTCGTCGCCGTCGCCGTCGCCGTCGCCGAGGCGCTGGTGCTCGCGCTGGGCGGCGTGGTGACCGTCGAGGTCGGCATCGGCGTCGGCGTGCCGGTGGGCGGGGTTGCCCCGGCGAACTGCACGTCGTACTTGGTGAAGTCCCAGTCGTTCTGCGTCACGCTGCTGCAGCTACCGGACGTCGTGCCGTTGTTGTCCGGCGGGGTGCACTCGCGGTCGCGGTTGACCGACCAGAAGGTGTACCGGGCCATGTGGTTGGTCTCGGCGAAGTTCAACACCGTCTGGAAGTCGGACTGGTAGAAGAACTCGCCGCTGTCGCTGCGGCCGTTCATCATCGAGATGCCCTCGTGGGCATAGGCCGTGGCGCTGTCCCAGCCGAAGGTGTTCACCAACAGGGTGTTGAACTGCTGCAGCGCGGAGATCTGGCTGGCCGCGCCGTTGAACCCGCCGTCGAACGGCATGATGGAGAAGTTGTTCGGCGTGAAGCCGTCCGACTTCGCCTGGTCCAGCACCTGCTGCCCGAACCAGCCGGTCCCGGAGGTGGTTCCCGGCATGGTGATCGAGATGTAGAGGCCGGGGTTGCTCTGCTGCAGGATCTGCGCCGCGCCGACCTCGTTGGCGACCGCGGTGGCGTTCTCGTACTCCGGCTCTTCGAGGTCGAAGTCCATCGCGTGCAGGCCGTACTTGTCGATGACCTGCTGGTACGCGGCGGCGGTCGCGGCCGGGGTGGCGCAGGTCTGGCCCAGCTTGGTGCCGCCGTAGCCGCCGATCGAGACCGAGACGTCGCCGCCCGCGGCGCGGATCGCCTGGATCGTCGACGCCACGGCCGTGTCACTGGAGACGGGCGCAGTGCCGCCCCAAGTCGGCGTGCAGCCACCGCTGTTGGGCGCAAGGATGAACGCCAGCTGGAAGGCCTTGAGCCCGGTCGCGGCCATCACGTCAGTCGGGTTGGGCGGGTTGTTGTCGAGCGGCATCAGATACGGGGCTGCGGCGTACCAACTGCTGCTGAGAGCAGCGCTGTTGCCAGTGCTGGTACTGCTACTCGTGCTGGCCTGGGCGCTGGCGCCCATGGACGCGAGCAGCCCGCCCGCGGCGAGCGCGGCGGCGCCGACCGTCGCGATCGCGCGGTTGGGGGTGAAGCGGAACACCTGGACGCTCCTTGTGGGG
The DNA here is from genome assembly GCF_041262505.1 of Streptacidiphilus sp. MAP5-3. Lineage (NCBI taxonomy): Bacteria > Bacillati > Actinomycetota > Actinomycetes > Kitasatosporales > Streptomycetaceae > Streptacidiphilus > Streptacidiphilus sp. MAP5-3. The sequence continues at coordinate 95,071 of NZ_JBGCCL010000011.1, read as the reverse complement.
AGGAGTGGGCTTTCCGGAAGCGGGGGCGTGCGCGCCATGGGGGTGTGCGCCGCCTGCCTGGTCCAGGGTGGGCGAGGTGTCGATGGTCCGTCAATAGATTGGACTAGACCTTGGGCTAGACCACTTGGGGATTAAGGCCGACTTGAGCTTCCTTTAGGCCTCACCGCCGGTCCGGTCAACCAGCGATGACGACGGCCACTGTCGAGCCCGCCGGGAACTCCTCGCCACCGAGCCGTTCCAGCACTGCGTACAGCACTTTCGCCTCGTACGTCGGGTCCAGTGCGATGCCGTGCCGTTCGGCGAACTCCGCGCGAAACGCGTCGAGTTCGGGGGTGCGGCGGCCGTATCCGCCGAAGGTCGCCGTGGTGTCGACGCGCCACGAGCCGCGACGGCCGCCGAAAGCGGCGTGCTGCAGCACCAGCGTCTCGGACTCCAGATCCGCATGCGTCAACGCGGCGAAGCCGACTGTGCGTTGGTCGTCCGACAGGCCCGCCGCGAGGCCGGCCAGCATCCCGCCCGTGCCGACCGCGCACACGGCCACCTGCACGTCGGTCGTCGCCAACTCCTCACCGAGGGACACGCATCCGAGCACACCCGCCGCATTGCTGCCGCCCTCGGGCACCACCAGCGCCGGGCCGTGGCGGCGCTGCCACTCCCGCAGCGAGTCCGGCTCCATCCGCGAGCGCCAGGCGCTGCGGCTGATGAAATCCAGCTCCATCCCGTCGTCCACGGCTGCGCGCAGCACCGGGTTGAGCTCGCGATCACGCAGCTCGTCCCCGCGGACCACGCCCACGGTGCGCAGTCCCGCCTCCCGTCCGGCGGCGGCCGTGGCGCGCAGGTGGTTGGAGTACGCGCCGCCGAAGGTCAGCAGGGTGTCGTGGCCGTCCGCGCGGGCACGTTCCAGATTCGGCCGCAGCTTGCGCCACTTGGTGCCCGAGACCGGCGGATGCAGCAGGTCGTCCCGCTTCAGCAGCAGCCGAACGCCCGCGCGTCGGGCGCGCGGGTCGTCGATCTGCTGCAGCGGGGAACTCACGCCCGGTCCGCTCCCCGGCCCGAGCCCTGGCTCGGATCCTGACCCGCAATCTGACCCAACCCCCATGCCTGCGCCACGAGTTCGTACGAGCGATGACGGGCGTCGTGCCCGTGGATATTGCTGGTCACCATCAACTCGTCCGCGCCGGTGCGCTTGCGCAGCTCCTGCAGACCCTCGCGGACCTGGTCCGGAGCCCCGATGACGACGTTGGCCAACCAGGAGTCGACGAACTCGCGCTCGAACTCGCTGTACGGGTAGGCCTCCGCCTCCTCCGGCGTCGGCACCTGGCCGGGACGCCCGCTGCGCAGCCGCAGCATCGACAACGCGCCCGACCCCGCGAGCCGCCGGGCCTGCACGTCGTCGTCGGCGGCCACGACGCCGACGCCGATCAGCGCGTACGGCTCCGCCAGCGCCTCGGACGGCCGGAACGACTCCCGGTAGAGGTCGAGTGCGGGCACCGTGTTCTGCCCGCTGAAGTGGTGCGCGAACGCGAACGGCAGCCCCAACCTCCCGGCCAGCTGCGCACTGAACCCCGACGACCCCAACAGCCACACGGGCGGACGCCCGCTCCCGGGCGCGCTCGCCTCACCCGGCACCGCCCGCAGCCGCGCGTACGGGTGCCCGGCGGGGAAGTCCGCGTCCAGGAAGTGCAGCAGTTCACTGAGCTGCTGCGGGAACTCGTCGACGGCATCCATCCCCGCCCCGCGCCGCAGCGCCCGCGCGGTGGCCGGATCGGTACCGGGCGCGCGGCCGATCCCCAGGTCGACCCGGCCGGGGTGGAGCGCGTGCAGCAGCCCGAACTGCTCCGCCACGACCAGCGGTGCGTGGTTGGGCAGCATCACCCCGCCCGACCCGAGCCGGATGTGGCTCGTGTGCGCGCCGAGGTGCGCCAGCAGCACGGCGGGGGAGGAGCTCGCCACCCCGGGCATCCCGTGGTGCTCGGCGACCCAGAACCGGTGGTAGCCCCACTCCTCGGCGCGCTGCGCGAGCACGGTGGTCGCGGCCAGCGCCTGGGACGGGGTGTAGCCGTCGCCGACGGTGGCCAGGTCGAGGATCGACAGCGGCGTCTCCGGACCCTGGTCGCGGGCGTCGACCGGTATTCCGGCGGTGCCTGCTTCGGCGCCTGCGCTGCTCTGGCTCATCGTGCGGCTCCTGTGGTCCGTTGTGGTCCGTGCGGCGGTCCTGGTGGCCCTTTCTCGGGCGATCCCTCTGGGCAACCTCGCGTGGACCGCCCCTGTTCCCCGTCGCGGCGCGTGACACTTCTCATACGGACCGCCGCACGGCGACAACGGCGGCATGGGCGGGAACAGCGACACCAGCGACACCAGAGAGACCAGCGACAACACTGACAACAGCGACAGGAGACCGCTTCATGCCGGGCACGTCGGGTACTCCGAGCTCCTCTCTCCCCTCTGTCCCCTCACTCCCCGAGGACCTGCTGATCCTCTGCGCCACCGGCCCGGACGGCCGCCTGCGCCGACCGCCCCACCTCGACTACGCCCTGGCGGGTGGCGTGCTGGCCGAGTTGGTCCTCGCCGGCGCCGCGACGGTCGACGGCGTGCGTCTGCGCCTACGTGTACCGGATCCGACGGCCGTCTCCGTCGACTCGGTCTCGGGCTTCCCGCCGGAGCTCCTCGGGCGCCTCCCGTCCGGCGAAGTGCGCCTCACGGTCTGCCTCAACCGTCTCCGGCGCCCGGGGCGCGGAGTCAGCCGCCCGGTCCTGGGCAGGATGGTCGCGACCGGCGTTCTCGCGGGGCACACCGGCCGTCTGCTCGGCGTCCTGCCGCACACCCGCTACACCGTCCCGGACCCCTCCGCCCGCGCCGCCCGTACCGCCCGCATCGCCGGCGTGCTCGCCTCTCCGGACACGGCGTCTCCGCGCGACCTCGCACTGACCACCCTCGCCCACGCCGCCGGCCTCACCTCCCACCTCACCCCGTCCCGCCCGGACCGCGCCACCCGCCACCTCCTCACCGACCTCACCCGCGCCGACCCCCTCGCCCACGCCGTCTCCCTCTCCATCCGCCGCGCCAAGAGCAGCAGCTCCTGACGGCCCCCGCCGGACGCCCCACATGGTCGTGAGCACCCCCGCTGGTCAGGTAGTATTTCCGTCGTGCCGAGGCGCGGGAGATCGCGAACGGAGCACACCGGCGCCGCTAGCTCAGTTGGTTAGAGCAGCTGACTCTTAATCAGCGGGTCCGGGGTTCGAGTCCCTGGCGGCGCACCACCAAGGTGGTATCTGACCTGCGGCTTCATGATTGATCATGAAGCCGCAGGTCTTTTTTGTGCCTGCGATGGGAGCGTGCTGGGAGCACGGGCGCGGAGTGGGCGCAAACGATCACTGGTCGGGTTGTATTTCTCGGGCGCCATGGTGGGAGCAGGCAAGTCGGGGACAGGTGTGTGTTCGTGTGCGGGAACGCAGCGATCGACCCGCAGTCAGGTTTCCCATGGGGGCCTGCCAGCCCATGGACCAGGCCTACGCTGGGTAGTTCTCCGGTCGGAGTCGGGCGCGTCATCGATCTGGATCGTCTTGCGGGGCAGAGCGATTCCAGGACTCTCATCTCCTTTCGCGCTTCTGCCAATTCAGTCGCCTCATCGGTGGATTCCGACACTCCTGGGCTAATTGGCGCATTTCCGGCCTGTCCCGATGGAAGCCTGCCCAAGATGCTGCGAGTGGCCTGAACGAGGAGACGCGCATGCGGCGGGCGTCATGGCAAAGCTGACGGAGGAGCAGCGGCAGCAACAGGCCGTAAAGGCGGGCCCGGCGCGAGGCGCTGGCCGGCGAGGAGCAGCACCAGCGGCGTGAGGAACGGAGCCGGATTCCGCGCGTTGACAGCCGACTCGATCACCGATGGGTTCTCGCCTGCGATCTGTTCGACGCTTCTCGCTGGGAGGAGCGTCGAGGGCGGGAGCATCGCCGGAGGGGTTTGCCCGCTGACCTCGCTCACGAAAGCGTGCGCAAGATTGAGAGGCTGACCTGTCCATCGAGCCCGCCAGGCGCCGGGGGCAATCCTCAAGTTCTCCTCAGATGCCAGTGCGACAGCTCTCCGCTCACGTAGTGTCGCGGACGCGACAAAGTCAGTCGTACACGAGGCGCTATTCGCGGGGAGTCAACTATGCGTGCTCGAAACACTGCCACTTCCATGGCAGTCCTTGCCTTGGCCGTAGCCGCCAGCACCGCAGCAACAGCCGCGCCCCAGCCGGTACACCAGGACATCACCGGAAGCAGTGCCCACGGCTCCACCGCGGCGACCGTCCGGGGAGGGGGCGGACAGGCCCGGCCCAACGTGCCGATCGAAGTCGGTTGCGACTACAGCTCCAACGCGCCCGCACGACTGACCTCGGGTGGCCCGCTGTACGCCACGTCCAACATCACCAACTGCACGACCGACCCGGCACCGACGGACTGCCACCTGACCGCGACGATCGAGGTCTATACACGCGGGCTCTTCGGGTGGGAGTGGGCGACGGCGGGCAAGACCGCCGACGGTGGCTGGGGAGCGTGCAACCCGAAGAAGATCCTCAAGCCGTCATACACCTGCCAGGGCGTCGTCGAAAAGAAGGAGTACCGGAACCAGACCACCCTCGGTATCACGTACAACGTCGACGGCAAGGCCGGCTCGAGTTCCAGCGTGACCAACAGCGGTACCAGCACCGAGTGGTGCGACTAATCCCGAGCGGACTCGTCGAGGACGACTGAGACCGAGCCCGCGGTTGATCGGTGGGGGGTGTGGTCGGCATCGGCCCAGAAGCCCGGGTCCTGGTCCGCCCCCGGCCCGTCCTCGCTCTCCTCGAACGCTCGAACCTCGCCCGCGCTGGAGACAAGCGTGAACGTGTTCCCCTCCGGGTCGGCCAGGATCACTTCACCGAGGCCAAAGCCCCGGTGGACCTTCCTGACGATCTGGGCTCCCAGGTCGATCAGACGCACAGTCTCGGCCTTGAGGGTCCCTGCCATCGGCCGGAATGCCAATCCCGTATCGCACGGTGCGGCGTCAGGCGATTCCGGCAGGAGAAGTCCTGGCCCGTCCACGTCCTCCTCTTCGAACCGCACCAGCGCGCCGACGCCCGCCCCCACCGCGGACCCGTCCACGGCCGCGGACCAGAACTTCGCCATCATCACGACGTCTCGGACCGGAATTGTCGCGTACCTGAGAACCAGAGCCATGCAGGCACACTACCCACGCTCCGCCCACCCGGTAGCGCCTTGATCGCATCCGATGGTCGAGGAACGAAAGAGGGGCGTCGGATACTTCCCGGGCGGAGACCGGGGGTCGGTCACGGGGGCTAGAGTCCGAGCGCGCCGCCGACAGGAGCACCGTGAACACGCACGCGCACTGGTCGGGAGTCCGGGACCGCGTCATCGCCGTGGAGGAGACCGAGCGGCGGGCTCAGCGGCCGGGGTGGCCCGTTTCTGACGCTCACTCAGATCAGCAGTTCGAGCCCTACATCGACTCGAAGGGGGCCCTACACGTTCCACAGCTAGTACCTCGAGTGGCTTGAGCAACGCAAACCGGTGCTTTCGGTGATCAAGACTTGGCGCCCCGGACCCGTGCACCGCAACCTGCTCAGCAACTGTCTGTTGCGCGCGACCCGTCAGCTCCTGCGTACACGTCTCTGCCGTTGAGTAGGAGAACTCAGGGGCGAGGGACCGTCCTACGGTCTCTTCCGGTGCGGCGCGTTCAGGGCGCTGCAGTGCGGGATTGGGGTGTAGTAGCCGTGGAGGGCGGGCGGTGACGGCGGCCTGGTCCCAGACGGTGGGGGTGGTCGCGGTGGTGGGGGTGGAGCGGGTGTCGCCGTTGTAGCTGGCGCTGAAGCTGAGGTTGGTGGTGACCTGGTACCAGAGGGAGAGGTTGCCGTACTGGTCGACTTTGCCGGTGTCGATCTGCCAGTGGTGTTGACCTGAGAATGGCCACCGAAGCAGGGCCGGGCCAGTTTGCCCTGCACCACCACTGACCGCGCCCCGAGCCGCTGATCAGCAGGCGGGCCTGACCCCGGTCTCAAGGCCCGGCCCGAAGGCGAATCGCGCAGAGACCCCCATCCCGCGCTCTCAGATGCCCAGGTGTGTGCCGAGGCGGCTGAGTGCCGCGGCGAGGACCGCGAAGCCGGCAGCGGAGAGCAGGAGCGTCGGGTAGCCGAAGCTGTGCAGGACGGGGCCGCCGAGGAAGCCGGCCAGGGACAGGCCGATGAACAGGGCGCTGTTGTTCCAGGACAGCATGGTGGTCGCGGCGGCGGGAAAGCGGTCCACCAGTCGGCGCTGCTGGGCGGGGAACATGGCATAGGCGACCAGGGCGAACAGCGCCAGGGTCGCGGCCAGCGCCAGGGTTCTGGGGAATGCCAGCGCGACCAGCACCTCGAAGCCGGCGGTGCCCAGCAGGGTGCCGGTCACCACGAGTTGCGCGCCCAGTCGGTCCGCGGCGCGGCCGCCGGTCAGGCCGCCGATGACGGCTCCCACGCCGTAGGCCACCAGCAGCAGCGGCACGTCGCCGCCGTGTCCGTGCGCGTCGCAGGCCACGGCGAGGAAGGTGTACAGGGCGTACACGGCCAGGGCCCAGCACGTGGTCACGGCGACGGCGAGAAGCGTGTCGCGGACGGACCCCCCTTCGGGACCGGGACCCGGACCGGTCTGCCGCTGCCCCTGCGCCGGTGACGCGGGCGTTTCGATGGGCGGCCAGGCGCGCAGGTGGGGAACCGTCAGCACGGCTGTGGAGCAGGCGAGAATGACGAAGACCTGACGCCAGCCGACGTGCGTGCCCAGCAGGGCCCCGAGCGGCGCGCCCACCCACAGGGACGTGAGCAGGCCGGAGCCGACGATGGCCAGCACCTGTCCCCTGTGCTCGGGCCTGGCTCGGAGACTGGTGAGGGTGTAGACGGTCGGACCGGTCGCGGCGCCGGCGATGCCGGCGATGACGCGCATGATGAGCAGCGTGGCGAAGTCGGGGGCCAGGGCGGTGCCGACGTTCGCCGCCGAGAACAGGGCGAGGGCGGCCACCAGGACCAGACGCCGGTCGGTGCGGTCGGCGACCCGTCCGAGCAGGGGCGCGGCGATGACGTAGGCCAGCGAGAAGCTGGTGATGGTCAGGCCGACCTGCGACAAGGAGACGTGGAAGCTGCGCGAGAGCTCCGGCAGCAGCGGGGAGACCACGAAGAGGTCCGTACCGACCAGGAACTGGGTCACCCAGGCGAGGACAACCTGTCCAGCGGTGATGTCGGCGGGTCGGCTCGGCGGTGCATCGCCCGGCTCGGGGGAAGCGGAAGCGGGTTGCTGCACATTCGCCACGCTAGCCCCGGGCGACCTCGGAAAGGTCTCCCGACACAAAGTCAGGAGTGTGGTGTCGCCCGGCAGGTCGTGAAGCCGCCATCCGGGTCGGTTCACACAGCCGAACGGTCAAAGATGACCGTCCTCGGGCTGGTGACGCCTTCGTCGACGGCATGCCTTGAGGCGGCACACCGCTTTCGCCTTCGGGAAGGAGTTCCAGTGGACGAGCCGGACGCGCCGGACGCGCCGGACGAAGGGCGCTACGGAGCAGACCTCTTCTCCCCCGAGCACACCGGGGAGGGAGCGCGTATCGACTACGGCGCGCTGGCCTATGACGCGGGGAGCCGCGCCCGGCTGACCGCCCTGGGCGTCGGCCCCGGGTGGCGCTGCCTCGACGTGGGCGCGGGGACCGGGACGATCAGCCGCTGGCTGCTTGACGAGGCCGGAGTCGACGAGGTCGTGGCCCTCGACCGCGATCCGCGCTTCGTGGACGCCCGCCCAGGCGGCCGGCTACGCACGACGGCCGCCGACATCACCGACCCGACGCTGTCTCCGGGCCGGTTCGACCTGGTCCACTGCCGGTTCGTGCTCATGCACCTGCGCAGCCACGCCGAGGTGCTGGCCCGCCTGGCCGACTGGGTGGCGCCCGGAGGCTGGCTGGTGGTCGGCGACGCCGTCGACCTGACCACGTCGGGCTCACCGCAGGCCGCCTACCGGCGGACCATGGCGGCCATGTGGCAGGTGCTGCGCGACCGGATCGGAACCGACATCGGCTGGGTCACCCGCTATCCGCAGCTGCTGCGCGATCTGGGGCTGCTCGAGGTCGGCGCGGAGGTACTGATGCCGCCGCTGACGGTCGACGCGCCCGTCACCGCCTTCTGGAAGGGCACCTGGCTCAGCATGCGCGACACGCTCGAATCCGGCTCCGCGTTGGAGCCTGGCGAGCTCGACGCGGCCCTGGACTATCTGTCCTCGCCCGCCCTCGCCGACCTCTCTCCGGGCATGATCACCGCTTGGGGCCGCCGCCCAGGGCCGTGAACGGCGGGCAGCATGGTCAGCCGTTGGCAGTGGCTCCGGCACGAGTCTCCACCACGACGTCACGGGCGTCGGCAGCCCCACCGACCTGCGCTCCTGGCCAGGTCACCGGCGGGGCGCAGGGATCGGTCCGGATCAGCCTGGTCGCCGCACCAGGCCGATACGCCTCACTCGACCGTCCGCCCCGACCCCTGCGCACATCCGCCCAGCGGGGGGTCGGCGGCTTTGCCGGAGCCGCCGGTTCCCGGGACCGGCATCGCTCAGAACGCGACGATGCCTTCGCTTCCCGCGCCGCCGGGCACGGTGGCGGTGCCGATCTGGGTCAGCACCCCGTCGTGGGCAACGGTGAACTCGTCGACGATGCCGTTGACGCCGGTCAGGACGTAGAGGTACCGGCCGCCCGTGGATGCTGCCGCGTCGATGGTGCCCGGGTCGGTACTCGCGTAGCCGAGCGCCGTCAGTGTGTTCCCGTGGTCAGTGGCGTGGAAGCCGCTGATGCTGTTGCTGCCGGCGTTGGAGGTGTAGAGCAGGTCGCCGATGGCGACGACCCAGCAGGTGGCCGCCTGTCCGGTGGCGGCGAACGCGGTCTGCGTGGCGGTGCCGTCGTGGTGGATGGCGAAGGTGGCCAGGGCGTTGGGCCCGGCCTCGGTCAGGAAGATGCCGTCGCGTCCGTTGGGGACGAACCCGAACGGGACCGCACCTGGGAGATTCGTGACCTGCGGGGTCGCGGACGGGGCGCCGGAGAGGCCGAGGCCGAAGACGTCGAGGTTGTTGCCGTTGGCCTTGGTGGTGACGACCAGGTGGGAGCCGTCGCGGGTGAAGCCGACCTGACCGGGGGTGTTGGTGAACTGCGGGGTGGCCTTCGGGTCCAGTCCGAGGCAGCGGTGCCAGCCCGCGTGCTTGCGCAGGTGGTCGCCGTCGACGGTGTAGCCCTGGATCGACCCGCCGTCGAGCGCGTTGAGGACGTAGACCACGTCGTGGTGGACCGCGACACTGACGGGGAAGCTGCCGCCGGATTCGATGACCTGACGCAGTTTCAGTCGGTCGCCGTGGACGGAGAAGACCGAGACGGTGTTGCTTCCGGCGTTGACGGCGTAGAGCAGCCCGTGGTCGGGGTCGTAGGTCAGCGAGCCCTGGGAGGCGAGGTGGTCGGCGACGGAGCCGGTCAGCTTGCCGCCGTTGCCACCGGTGGCGAAGCTGCCGGCCTGGGTGAGGTGCCCGTCGCCGGCGCGGTGGTAGGCGACGATCTCGTTGCCCGAGAGGCTGTTGGTCTGGACGAACACGGCGCGGAAGCCGGCGTCCCTGGTGGTGGCGGTGCCCGCTGCGGCGGGCGCGGCCGGGGCGGTGGCGACCAGCGCCGTCATGGTGGCCAGGACCGTGGCGACGGCCGTTCCGAGACGTCGGGTGCGTGCACGCATGGGGTACCTCCTGGAGGAGTGATCACGTGGATCTGCTGGGGAAGGAGGGCGCCCTATGCTCGGCGACGCGAGTGAGGTGTCGGCGGACCGGGACCAGGGCGAACTGATAGGGACGCCCGCCGAACCCCCGCGGGGAGACGGCGTCCACTCTCTGACGATATGTCGTTTCTGACTGCTGGTCAGGGATGCTTTGCGTGCGGCGTGCCGCAGCATCAGGACCACGGGCTCATGGCCGGCCGCCCGCGCAGGCCTCGACGCGGCGTGCTCCGGCGACACCGCAACCACCTACGCGGTGACCGCCGACCGGAACGCCCTGCGCGGTCGCTCCACAATCAGGTCGAACCGGTCACGGACCGCGCGAAGGGCGAGGGGCTCGCCGCGGGGTGACACACACCGGATCGGCGTCACCGCCGTGATCACCGCCGTGATCACCGCCGGCAGCTCCACAGCGTCGGCAGCTCCACGGCGAGGTCACGGGAGCGCGGCGTTACTCCGGTGGGGCGGGCGTAGCGTGGGAGACATGGGCTCACTGCCACGTCTCCTCGACAGCCCCCGCCGCCTTGACAGCCCCCGCCGCCCTGAGGCGTGGCATCCATGTGACTGACGGACCCAGGGGCGTCACCGACCGGCCAGGCCACGACCGGTTCGAACCATGTCGCCCATCCCTGGAAAGGGGAGGACCCGTGGAAGACCAGCAACTGCCGCCCCTCGGATATGCCGATGTCCGGATCATCGCCGCGACCCCCGAAGCCGCGCGCCGGGTCGCCCTCCTGCTGCGCAGCGCCTTCGCCGGCACCGAGCAGCGCAGCTACCCGACGGGCCAGGACGGGACCGGCACGAGACTTCACCTCACCGTCGACACCACCCGCGTCCTCGGCGCGCCTGATCCGCTCCCCGAGCGGTCGTCCGGTGGTGACCATCCGCACTCCGGCGAGGTCTGATCCGCACGGCGTTCGCGGCCTTGCATCGGTCCTTTGTGCCCCGGCGCGGAGTAGTCTTGAGGTACCGAGGGTCTTCCGCACACCGGCTGCAGTGCCCCTGTCGTTCTCGGCGAACGCCGACGCCGGGCCTGCGCGCGGGTCCGGGGACAGGACGCACATCATGTCCGTGTCATTGCTGCGACCACTCTCGGTCGCCCTTCCCCCGCCTCGCACGGAACCGTCCGCGCTGCGGCTCGCCCTGCGGCCCGCCGCCGGTGGCGGCGGCGTCCCCGTCGGCGCCCTGGACGGCGCCTGGTGGCCGCACTCCGACGACCTCCTTCGCGAACTGCCGTCCCTCGTTCCGACGTTGGACCGGCTGTGGGGGCGCATCACCAGGGTCAACGTCAACCCGACCCTCTGGCAGCCCCTGCCCCGTGAGATCCCGACCCCGGGACACGTGGTCAAGGTCGGCTGGTTCACCACCGAGCAGGACCCGCACAAACTCCTGCTCCTCTCCTACCGCACCGGCCGCTGGGACCTGCTCGTCATCCCACCGCAGACCGCCGACGCGGCCGCCCGGCGGCTGATGGCCGCCGCCAGTGACCCTGCCGGCTCGTCCACCGCGAGCGCCCTGATCGCGGCCGAACTCGGCCGCGTCGGGGTGTCCGGGGCTGCCGGCGTCGTGCCTCGCGACTCGGGCGAGGAAGCCGCATGGGAATCCGAAGGCGGTGCGGCGCTGTCCGTCCCGCTGATCATGCCCATCGGCCGCATGCAGGTGTCCTCAGGAAGGTGAGAACAATGACGCTGCTCTTCACCCTCCTCGCGCTCGCCGTCCTGATCTACGGCTGCGTGGTGCTGATTCAGCTGGCCAACGCGCGGCACGCCGCGCTACCGACGACGGTCCAGCCGCACCGGTGGCGCCTCCACCGCCGTGGCGCTGCCGCCCGGCACGCGGTTGGCCGTCCCTGACGACCGGCCTCCGACGCACACCGGCGCACCCCCGTCGGCCCCTCCGACGTCGACTCCTCCGACGTCGACCCGCCCGATGGCGTCGACCCGCCCGAGGTCGATACGACCGACCCAGCCGGCAGCCTCTCCCGGACACCAGAGGACGGACCGGCCTACGTCAGGCCGCCACCCAGAAAGGCCGACCTCATGATCACGGACACCACCCCCGCGCTCACCGCCGTTCCGCAGGCTGGCCTGCCGCTGCGGTTGGCCTTGACCCCCGACGGTCCACGACCTCGACTCGACGGCGCCTGGTGGCCGCACTCGCGCAACCTCGCCGATCAACTCCCCGCCTTGATAGAAGAGTTGGAACAGGCCTGGGGTCGCATCACTCGCGCCGCCGTCAACGAGGCAGCCTGGACGCAGCTGCGCCACAGCGTTCCGGTCGGATCCCACGACGTACGGGTGAACTGGTACAACTCCACCCACGATCCCCACTCCATCACGGTCTTCTCCTACCGCATCGGGGAATGGGAACTGCTCGTGGTCCCACCCGAGAGCGCCCCGTGGCGGGCCAAGCAGCTCATGACCGCCGCAGCACACCCCGGCAACCTGCAGAGCGCCCAAGCGCTCCTGACCGGCAGGCCCGTGGCGCCGTCGGCCATCTCACCGCACGATCGCATCCACATCCGCACCAGGCACAGCCCCAACCCCAACCCCAACCCAGACCCTGACCCCGCCTTCGCCGGTCGCCGAACCCGTTCGGCAGTCCCGGAGAGGTGAAAGCGGCGCTTCCGGCTGAAGAGCACCGCCGTGTAGCCGGTGTTCCGCGGGTGACCTGGCGCCGCCCGGAGTGCGGGGGCAGGCTAGAAGTGTGCAGGGTCGCAGCGGCTGACCCGGCTCAGGGGTCGGCCGTCGGGAAGGGAGACGCGGTGATCGAGGCAGCGAACATTCGCGAGTGGCGCACGCATGCCGTCGTCGACCCCGGCGGGCGCAAGATCGGAGTGCTGGAGGCGGTGTATGTGGACACCAGCACCGACGAACCGGCCATGGCCACCGTCCAGGTCGGCCTGCCCACCCGCCACCGGCTCGTCTTCGTTCCCCTGGACGATGCGGTCGTGGGACCTGGGTACGTCAAGGTCAACTACGCGAAGTCGCTGGTCAAGGGCTGCCCGGCGATCGGCACCGACGACGTGTTGCCCGCCACGGACGAGGAAGCGATCTTCCAGCACTACGGCCTGGTCTACGAGCCAGGCGCCGGCGGTGAGCGGCAGCTCGCCCGCCGCTGACCCCACCGGCGAGGCCACCGAACACCCCCTTTGAGGAGCCCGGCAATGATCCTCTTCCTGCTAATCGTGATCGTCGCGATCGCGCTGGGCATCATCGGCGCCGTCGCCCACGGGCTGCTCTTCCTGCTGGTCATCGGAGCCGTGCTGCTCGTCGCCGACCTGGTCTTCATAGCGATGCGCTGGCGGCGCTCCGGCCGGACCCCGCAACGGTGACGGCGGCGACCGAATAGCACCAGCCCACCGCTTCCCGAAGCGGTGGGCTTGGCCGGTTGACGCCCGGACGGACGGACCCGGCGCACGCTGACCCGGAACGACCGAGGGCCCCTGCCACGAGGCAGGGGCCTTTTTGACGTCGGGGCTCGGAGCTCGGCCACCAGGAGAAGTACGTCGTCCACACGTCGTACCAAGCGGCGAAGTCGGCATCGCTGCCCCCCCAGCCCCCACGGCGCCGTCCACGCCGTACCGACTGTCCCCAGGGGGTTGACCGGCAATCGTTTAATCGCTTCACTGAACCGCATCAGTGAAGCGCATCACTCATGAACCGCCCGTGCAGGTGCGCTCGCGATGTCGTGCCCACCCACCTGTGCCGGAGGTTCCCAGTGACGACCGAAGCAACTGCCCGGAGAGGCGTGGCAGTCGGCACACCCAAGGAACGACTGACCAGGTTCCACCTGAGAGTGACCGCCACGACCTTCGGTGCGAACTTCTCCGACGGCTACGCCCTCGGGGTCATCGGGGCCGTCCTGCCGGTCCTGTCCACCTCGATGCATCTGAACGGTGTCTGGCAAGGGCTGCTTGGCTCCTCCGCCCTGATCGGGCTCTTCTTCGGCAGCGTGATCCTCGGGCGCGTGGCCGATGCCATCGGGCGGCAGAAGCTCTACCTGTACAACTTCGTCCTGATCACGCTCGCCTCCGCCGGACAGCTGTGGGCGCACGGTCCATGGAGCCTGTTCGTTCTGCGCCTGTTGATCGGCTTCGGACTGGGGGCCGACTACGCCGTGGGCCCCACCCTGCTCGCCGAGTTCTCCCCCCGACGCCTACGCGGACTGCTGCTCGGGTCCCTCACCGTCCTGTGGACCGTCGGCTACGTGGTGGCCAACATCCTCGGCACCTACGTCTCCCTCGACGACTCCTCCGCGCACCTGCTGTTGGCCAGCGGAGCGCTTCCGGCGGCGCTCGTCCTGGTCCTGCGGGTCGGGACCCCGGAGTCGCCGAGCTGGCTGGCGAGCCGGGGCCGGAGCGCCGAAGCCGACGAGATCCGGCGCCGCTACCTCGGGGAGGAGCCGGGACCCCGCCCCGCCCAGGATCAGCCCCCGGCGACGCAGGTCACCCCGCGCTACACCGAACTGTTCGCGCGCGGCCAGCGACGCAACACCTGGTTCGGCGCGGTCTTCTACAGCGCGCAGGTCCTGCCGTACTTCGCGATCTACACCTTCATGTCGACGATCCTCGTCTCGCTCCACGTCTCGGACGCGAACACGCAGAACACAGTCCTCAACATGTTCCTCCTGCTCGGCGGCGTGGTCGGGCTGTGGCCGGTGCAGCGGATGGGACGGCGGCCCTTCACGATCTGGACCTTCGCCGTCCTGACCGTCTGTCTCGCGGCGATGGCGGCGCTGAACAACGACTCCGGCCTCGTGCTGATGGTGCCGTTCGTGGTCTACACGTTCGTGATGTCGGCCGCGTCCAACATCACGCAGGTCTACCCGCCCGAGCTCTTCCCGACCGCGCTGCGGGGCGCCGGTGTGGGCTTCCTCAACGGCGCGAGCAGGGTCGCCTCCGCGGTCGGAACCTTCATCCTGCCGATCAGCCTGGACCAGCTCGGGGCCGGCTGGTCGATGGCCTGGTTGGCCGGAGTGCTGCTGCTCGGAACCCTGGTCAGCATCGCGTGGGCGCCCGAGACCAAGAACCTGGTGACGACGGAAGGCTGGCACCACTGATGACTGCGGCCCCACATCCTGACGCCGTGTGCTTCGACGGCTCCTCCCTGACCGCAGGTCAGGTGACCACCCTGGCCCGTATGCTGCCGCCGATCCACGTGGATCCGCAGGCCCGAGCACGAGTTGCGGCAGCTCGGACGTCAGCGATCCAGGCCAGCACGCGGCGCCCGGTCTACGGTCACTCCACGGGCGTCGGCGCCAACCGCACCACCGCACTCGACGAGGAGGCCACCCGCGAGTTCGGCCTGCGCCTGCTGCGCAGTCACGCCGGCGGCATCGGCCCCCTCGTGCCGGTCGAGCAGAGCCGGGCCATGCTGGCGGTGCGCCTCAACCAGCTTCTGGGCGCGGGCTGCGCCATCGACGGCGCCGTCGTCGACGCTCTCGCACAGGCCCTCACAGACGGCCACGTCCCCGAGATCCACGCACTCGGCTCGCTCGGCACCGCGGACCTGACCGCGCTGGCCGAACTCGGCCTCACCCTCGTCGGCGAGCAGCCATGGCATCCCGGCACCGGCCTCGGCGCCCCGCCCCGCCCGCTCGCCCTGAGCTCCTGGGACGCGCTGCCGTTGCTGTCCAGCAGCGCGCTCACCATCGGTCAGGCGGCGCTCGCCGCCACCGATCTCCGTACCCTGCTGGACCGCGTTCCGCTCGTCGCAGCCCTGTCGCTCACCGCCGTGCACGGCTCTCTGGAGCCGTATGCCGCAGCTGTCCACGCGCGCCGGCCCCACCCGGGCGCGCAGGAGGTCGCCGCGCGCATGACCCGGCTCCTGGTCCGCGCCGACTGGAGCCCGTCGCTGGTGCAGGACCCGTTCGGATTCCGTTGCCTGCCCCAGGTCCACGGCGCCGCCATGGACGCCTGGAACGCGCTCGACCGCGTCCTTGCGGTGGAGCTCAACGCCAGCGCCGAGAATCCGCTCCTCGACGGCGACGACTACTACCACCACGGAGGTTTCCACCAGGCCCCGCTGGCCCTGGCCATGGACCAGATGCGGCTGGCCCTGCTCGGCACCGCGCAGCTCACCACCGCCCGCCAGGGCGCGCTCAACGAACCGGCCTTCACCGGCCTGCCTCCTTTCCTGGCGGAGGCGGAGAACGGGAGCAGCGGCCTGATGATCACCGAATGCGCCGCGCACAGCGCCCTCGCCGAACTGCGGGGCGCGGCACAGCCGGTGACACTCGGTCATACCGTGATCTCACGGGGCGTCGAGGAACACGCCAGCTTCGCCGCCACCGGCGCGCGCCGCCTGACCGAAGCGGTGGACCACTTCAGCCTCATCCTGGCCTGCGAACTCGTCGCGGCTGTGCGTGCCCTGCGGATGCGGGACCGCACTGCGCCCGGCACCGGTGAGCTGTCCCACTTCCACCGCACGGCCGCAGCCGTCCTCGACCCCGACCTCGCCGACCACAAGCTGACCGCGGACGTCCACGCGGCGGCGGCGCTCCTCCGCTCGGCGGATCTGGCCCTGGACCTGGACCTGCCGATCGCCGCCCCGTCCGTGATACCCGTCGAACCACGGTGAACCACGGTGAACCAAGCCACGGTGAACCATGGTGAGCCGCGGTGAACCCGGCCCGGACGCCTGCTCGGCCAGGTCAAACGGCCGAGTCGCGCGGCCTCCCGATCGAGCCGCGCAACCGCACCGTCGGCGGCAGCACTTTGCGCCGGCTGCGCTTGCCCTCCTCGATGGCCTTCACGGTGCGCTCGACGATGAGGTCCAGCAGCTCCTCCACGGGCCAGCGGTAGCTGGACAGTGGCGGGGTCAGCAACCGCGACAGGGGCTGGTCGTCGTAGCCCAGCACGGACACGTCGTCCGGCACGACCAGGCCGAGGTCCTGCGCGGCGGCGTAGACGCCGTAGGCCATCGAATCGCCCAGGCAGAGGAAGGCGGTGGGGCGGTCCGGTTTCGTGAGCACCGTGCGCGCCACAGCAGTTGCGCCGTCGAGGTCGTACGGCGAGGTGTGCACGGTCACGGCCAGACCCAGCTCGCCCGCCACCCGGTGGACCACGCCCTCAGCCGGCCGGTCCGGGGTACCCGGCAGTCCCGGCGTCACAACTGCGATCGCGCGGTGGCCTGCTGCGGCGAGCCGACCGAGTGCATCGGTGACGCCGAGATCGTTGTCAAAGACCACCTCGGCCGCCGTGGTTGCTCCGGGGAGGCCGTCGCCGACGGCGATCAGCACCGTCTGCCGGGCGATCTGCTGCCAGTGCGCGGCGGCCGGGTCGACGGGCAGCACGATCAGCGCGTCCACCCGCTGGGCTGCCAGATGCGAGGCCAACTGGGCTTCCAGTTGCGGGTCGTTCGAGGAGTCGACGATCAGGGCATGCCGACCGGTCGCCAGCAGCCTGCGGCCGAGCGAGGCCGCCAGCCCTTGCTGCCATACGTCGGTCAGCGATTCGCACAGCACGCCGACGGTGTCGGTGCGGCCGGAGGCCAGCGCTCTGGCGATCGGGTCGACCCGGTAACCGAGCCGGTCCGCTGCCTCGCGCACCCGCTGCTGGGTCTCCGGCGGCACATGCAGGCCGCGCAGGGCATAGGACACCGCCGCGGGGGAGAGGCCGGTGTCCTTCGCGATATCGCGCAAGGTGATGCGTCGCTGACGATTAGGCACGCGAACAGCTTATGAGTTCGCGGTTCGGCACGGCGCGCCTCACGGGTGCAGTCCCTGCGCGGGCGCCGTCACGGCTGCGGGCGTCACGACCGTAGGCGTCACGAACGCAGGTGGCCGAAGAGCTGGGCCAGCAGGCGGGTCGTGGCGGGACTGGACATCACGGCGCGGTTGAACAGCGGGCGGTAGCCGAATCGGGCGAAGACGTGCTCGGCGAGCGCGTTGCCGAGCAGGTAGTGCCGGGCCCACCGGCGGTGCACCTCCGTCGGGTAGTGGTGCAGCGCCTGTTCGCGGCGGGAGCCCGACGGGCGGGTCAGGGCCAGGGCGACAGCGTGCGCTGCGATCTCGCCCGCCTCCATCGCCTCGCCGATCCCCTCGCCGCTCCAGGGGCTGACCATGCCGGCGCTGTCCCCGACCACCAGCAGCCCGTCGCGGTACTGGGGGCGCCGGTTGAGCCCCATCGGCAGGGCCGCGCTGCGCAGCGGAGAGTCCGCAGTGGCCTCGTCGAGCTTCCAGCCCGCGGGGAGCCGGGCGACCCACTCGCGGAAGGTGGCACGCAGGTCGGTGTTGCAGTGCCGGCGGTGCGGAAGTCCGCCGAGTCCGAGGTTGACCCGGCCGTCGGCGAGCGGGAAGAGCCAGCCGTAGCCGGGCAGCCAGGCGTCGGCGTCCGCGCAGCGCAGGTCCGCCCACAGGTGCAGGTAGCCGTCGTCGGTGAACGCGTCCGTGCGGTAGTAGCGACGCGCGGCGGTCGCCATCGGGGTACGTGTACTGCGCGCCCACCCGGTGGCCAGCGCGGTCCGCGCGGGTGCGCCGTCGGCGGCTATCACGACGGCGGCGCGGTGTTCGACCTGCTCCCCGTCCTGCCCGACAGCGGTCACGCCGACGACGCGTCCGGCCGCGTCGGTCAGCGGGGTGGTCACCTTGGTGCGCGTGAGCAGGCGCGCCCCGGCCGACTGCGCGTGGCGGGCGAGCAGTTCGTCGAAGTCATGCCGGGTCCGGGTCAGCGCGAAGTCGGGATAGTGCCCCGTGGCGGGCCAGTCGACGTCGATCTCCCGGCCGTCGCAGTGCACGCGGACCCCGCGTGAACGTCGCCAGCCCTCTCCGCTGATATCGACACCCATGCGCAGAAGTTGGTGGACGCCCCGGGGAGTGAGCCCGTCCCCGCACACCTTGTCCCGCGGCAGGGCGTCCTTCTCCAGAAGCAGGACGTCCACTCCCGCGCGCGCCAGGTGCAACGCCGTGGCCGAGCCCGCCGGGCCCGCACCGATGACCACGACCTGCGCGTCCTGCTGTATCTGCATGCCAAGTTCCCCACGTCCGGATCAGGATGACAGCCGGTCGCAGCACCCCGAGGGCACGATGCGTCCAGCGCCGGGCAGATGGCGCCCGACGGTAGTCCTTCCCCGCGGACCGGCGGCGGACCCTCGTGACTCACGCGACTCTCCTGGCGGTCACCGGTGATCCGCGCAGATCAGTGGTAGATGCAGCTATTCATTTGCCTGTTGCAACCAACTGGCCTAAGGTTGCCTAAGGCAACCAATGCGGGAGGGTGCTGGATGGCGACACGGGAGGGCTGCGCGGAGCTGGTGCGGCACCTGAGCGCACTGGGTGCGGTCAGCCGAGGGCTCGGCCGGGCTCTGCCGCAGGACTGCGCTCCGGCCTCGGTCGCGACCCTGCGCATGCTGCGCCAGTACGGGCGGATGCGGACGGGTGAGCTGTCCGAGCGGCTCGGCGTCGACGTGTCGGTCACCAGCCGCCATGTCGCGTGCCTCGCGGAACGCGGATGGATCGAACGCCGGCCCGACCCGCAGGACAAGCGATCGCGGCTGCTCAGCCTCACGCCCGCCGGGGAGGCGGTCCTGGGTGAGGCGTCGGGCCTCATCGCCGAGGCGCTCGCGGATTACCTGCAGGACTGGACGGACCAAGAAGTGACTCAACTCGCCACGCTCATGGCTCGACTGCGCGACAGCTTCGACGACTGCCGGCCCAGGCCGCTCTCCCTGCCCAGGACGTTCTCCCGGCCGCCCGCCGGCCAGACCGTCCCTTAGTGCCGCCTCGCACCAACCAACCACCTGTCCCTTACCCACGAACCACCCTGCGCCGCAGGCCAGTTGAGCTGGATGCGCGCGACCTGAAGCGCCGCATGCACAGCTGACGCGGACTGGAGAACGAAGACGATGGCAACGACCACACTGACCGGTGTGCGTGAGGCCACCCCGAAGCATGGATCCCATGCGGCGCGCGGGTCTCAATCCGGGCCCCACTCCGGGGATCACCAGGCTCCCATGTCGCACCGGCAGATCATGGAGGCACTGTCCGGGCTGATGCTCGGGATGTTCGTCGCCGTGCTCTCCTCGACGATTGTCTCGACCGCACTGCCGACCATCCTCGGGGACATCGGCGGCGGCCAGAGCGCCTACACGTGGATCGTCACGGCCGCGCTGCTCGCGGTCACCGCGACCACCCCGCTGTGGGGCAAGATGTCGGACCTGGTGAGCAAGAAGCTCCTGGTCCAGATAGCCCTGGTGCTCTATATCGTCGCCTCGGTGGTGGCCGGCTTCTCGCAGAACCCGGGAATGCTGATCGCCTGTCGTGTCGTCCAGGGCGTCGGCGCGGGCGGCCTGTCCGCGCTCTCCCAGGTGATCATGGCCGCCATGATCTCGCCGCGTGAGCGCGGCCGTTACAGCGGTTACCTCGGTGCGACCTACGCCGTCGCGACCGTCGGCGGTCCGCTGGTCGGTGGCGTCATCACCGACACCAGCTGGCTCGGCTGGCGCTGGTGCTTCTACGTGGTCGTGCCGTTCGCGCTGATCGCACTGGTCGTGCTGCAGAAGACCATCCATCTGCCGGTGGTCAAGCGCCAGGTCAAGGTCGACTGGCTGGGCTCCTTCTTCGTCACCGCCGCGGTCTGCCTGCTGATGGTCTGGGTCACCTTGGCCGGTGACCAGTACGCCTGGCTGTCGTGGCAGACCTATGTGATGGTCCCCGGCGCGCTGGTGCTCGGCCTGATCTTCCTGCTGGTCGAGTCCAAGGCGAGCGAACCGCTCATCCCGCTGCGGCTGTTCCGCAACGCGACGATCACCCTGACCTCGGTCGCCAGCCTCTTCGTCGGCGTCGCGATGTTCGCGGGCACCGTCTTCCTGAGCCAGTACTTCCAGCTCTCCCGGGGCAAGACCCCGACCATGTCGGGCGTGATGACCATCCCGCTGGTGGCCGGCCTCTTCGTCGCCTCGATGGGCTCCGGCCAGATCATCACCCGCACCGGCCGCTGGAAGGCGTTCCTGGTCGGCGGCGGTCTCTTCCTGACCGGCGGCGCGGCCACGCTCGGCCTGCTCCGGGTCGACACCCCGTACTGGCAGGTCGCCGTCTACATGGCGCTGCTGGGCATCGGTATCGGCCTGATGATGCAGAACCTGGTGCTCGCGGTGCAGAACCAGGTCGCTCCCAAGGACCTCGGCGCGGCCAGCTCGCTGGTCACCTTCTTCCGGTCCCTCGGCGGCGCGCTCGGCGTCGTGGCCCTCGGGGCCGCGCTCACCGTCCGCATCACCCACTACAGCAAGGACGGCTTCGCCGCGCTCGGCCTGCCGATGCCCGCCTCGTCCGGCGGCAACGCCGCCATCCCCGACCTGACCAAGCTGCCCCCGCTGGTCCGCGGGATCACCGAGAACGCCTACGGGCACGGCATCGGGGACGTCTTCCTCTACGCCGCTCCGTTCGCCTTCGTCTCCTTCCTGCTGGTCCTCTTCATCAAGGAGGTGTCGTTGAAGACGACGAGCGGCCTGCAGCAGAGCGCGGGCGTCGTCGGCGACGCCCCGGCGGGCACTGCGGCCGTCGCGGGTATGGAGGAAGAGACCGCCTCCGAGCTGGAGTTGGCCTCCCTGGCCGCCGCTGCCGACGTGCAGCCGGCCGCAGCGTTCACGTCAGTGGGGTTCGACCCGGTCGACCAGGAGGTTCCCATGAGTGGCAGCATGGTCCACGGCTCCGTGCGTGGCGGAGACGGCCGACCGGTCGGTTCGGCCACGGTCACCCTGATCTCGCTGCAGGGGCGGCAGTTGGGCCGTGCGACGGTCGCTGCGGACGGTGGCTACCGGCTGGCCGCGCCGGGGGCGGGCAGCTATGTGCTGATCGCCGCCGCCGAGGGTCACCGGCCGCAGGCGTCCACCGTGGCCGTCGGCGACGGCCCGGTCGGCTACGACATCGCGCTCTCCGGGACCAGCGGTCTGACCGGCCTGGTGCGCGCGGCGGCTGACCAGCGGCCGGTCGCCGAGGCGATGGTCGTGGTCACGGACCTTCGTGGCGAGGTGCTGGCCACGGGCAAGACCGCCGAGACCGGTGCCTTCGCCTTCGAGGCGCTGACCGCCGGCACGTTCACGGTCGCCGTCAACGCCACCGGGTTCCGTCCGGCCGCGCTGCCGGTCGAGGTCGGCACGGCGGGTCCGTCCCGGATCGAGATCGAGCTGGCCGCCGGTCTGGAGCTGCAGGGCACGGTGCGCGCCGGCGCGGACCGCCGTCCGCTGGCCGACGCCCGCGTGACCCTGGTGGACACGGCCGGCAACGTCGTGGGCAGCGCGACCACCGGCGCGGAGGGCGACTACGCCTTCACCGACCTGGACGCGGGCGAGTACACGCTCATCGCCAGCGGCTACCCGCCGGTCGCCTCTGCGCTGACCCTGGACGGACGCGGCGACAGCGGACACGACGTGGAGCTCGGCCACTCGGACGAGTGACAGAGCGGGGAGATCGGGTTCCGGCTGGCACGCGGACGGCCGCGGCGGCCGGAACCCGTCACTGATCGATCGGGAGCAGCAATGACCACTCACATCGGTGAGGGCGGCACGGGGCTTCGTGCCCGGGTTCGGACGAGGGATGGGTGGGCGGTGCGGCACGCGGTGCTGACCGTCACGGACATGACGGGCAGTCAGATGGTGCGGGCGACCGCGGACGACGACGGGTTGGTGTGCACGCAGGCGCTGCCGCAGGGTGTGTACACGGCGATCGTGACTGCGGTCGGTTATCAGCCGACGGCTTCGACGGCGATCGTGGCGTCGTCGGGGCGGGCTGATCTGGGCAGTCTGGTGCTGGCCCGGCAGGGTGGGGTGGAGCTTCCGCCGCCGGGGCCGTGGACGGTCGATCCGGCGCATTCCTCGGTGGGTGCGGTCGCGCAGCATCTGGGGATCTCCAGTATCCGCGGTCACTTCGGTGAGTTCCGTGGGCAGGTCGAGATCGCCGAGCGGGTCGAGGAGTCGCGGGTGTTCGCCGTGATCGGTGCGGCGTCGATCGACACGGGCAACAAGATGCGTGACGACCACCTGCGTTCGCCGGACTTCCTGAACGTGGACGCCCAGCCGGAGATCACCTACCGCAGCACCGGCGGTGTCTCCCCGGCGGGCCCGGACCGTTGGACGGTCCATGGCGAGTTGACGATGAACGCGGTGACCCGGCCGGTCGATCTGGACCTGACCTACCTCGGTACGGGCCCCGACCCGTGGGGCGGTACCCGGGCGGCGTTCCGGGCGACGGCCGAACTGCACCGCGAGGACTTCGCGATGAACTACAACCAGGTGGTCCAGGTGGGCATCGCGGCCATCGGCACCACACTCCGCGTGGAACTCGACATCCAGGCCGTACAGGGGACCACCCTCCCGAGCGGGTGACCGTGGGCCGAAGTCGGCGGAGCGGAGGAATCGCCCTCGCGTTCGCTCGGTAGGATGCGGCGCGACGGCGACGACCGACCACGGGGGACTGTCTTGGCGGTGGACGACCTTCCGGGGCCGGTGCTGACGTTCCTGGATGCGATCGGCGTTCCCTGGCCGTATCTGAACGAGGGCGACATACGTCAATTCGCGGCGATGGTGCGCGTGTTCGGCCAGTCCGTGGAGCAGACCCACCAGGACGCGACGGTGGTGCTCTCGAAGTTCGCGCAGGCGTACCAGGGTACCGCCACCCAGCGGATGCAGTCGGGTTGGGGGCAGCTCTCCGCGCGGCATGCGGAGGAGTTGGTGGAGGGCTGCCGGGTCCTCGCCGAAGCGCTGGACGTCGGCGCGGATGTCATCGTCGCGCAGAAAGTGGCGGCGATCGCCGAACTGGTCGTCCTGGCGGCCACGTTCGAGGCCGAGGCGGGCAGGGCACGGATCGCGGCGCTGCAGCAGCAGATCGTGCGTCACGTCACCGACGAGATCATCGAGGCGGCGGCCAAGCCGCTGTTCGCGAGGATCGAGCAGGCCATGTCCGGCCTCGACTGGTCCCAGACCTCCGGTGGCGGTGACGGGGGTGCCGCGGGGAGCGACGCCGCAGGGTTCACCATCGACCACGGGGTGGCCGCCGCACATCTGGAGCTCCTGCGTGGCCACGCGGAGACCTTCCGGGGCCATGCGGAGACACTGCGAGGTGGCCTGGAAGGGCTGGCGTTCTGATGGCTCCGGCTTCAGGCGGCGAAATGGGCGGCGAGGCGGGCGCTGCAGCGGGCGGTGAGGAGAAGGCGCTCTTCGCCGCCTTGAGGGACGACGTTCACCAGGCACTGCCGAAGATCGCCGAGCAGCACGCCCACGTGGTCGAGGACGCAGCGGACAAGGGCTCCAGGAACCTCGCCGACCATGCGGCGAACGAGGCGCAGATCGCCGAGGATTTCCGCTCCCGAATGCCCACGGACGAGCCGCGCACACCGCTGAGCACCCTGGGGGGCGTAAGCGGCCCGGAGGGCCCCGGGCAGCCCGGGGCCCTCCGACAGCCCCAGACCCTCACGACTGCGCTCACGACGCCCGGAGGGACTGCCGTCACGACGCCGGAAGTGCCGGACGCGGCGCCGGAAACGGCATCGGAAACGGCGTCGGCGGCGGCGTCGGCGTCGCCCATCGGGACGGCTGAGTCCACGATGACGCCGGAGTCCGCGATCCACGGCACCAGGATCGAGCGGGCCCTTGGGCAGGACGATGCAACGGGGGACGGAACCGGGGACACCGCGGGCGGCGGAACAGGCTACGCAACAGGTGACCCGACGGGCGGCGGAACCGGCGGCGTAACCAGTGGCGGAACGGGCGACGCAACAGCCGCGGCGGACCTCTCCACGCCGCAGTTCGGCAGCGCCGCGCTGCGCGACTCGCCGAACTTCGACGACCAGATCGACCAGGCGCTGGAGGGAACCGGCCTCAGTCGCGAGGAGTACGACGGACTGCGGCTCACCCCCACCCACGAACTGACGGTGGAGCAGATCCAGCAGGTCGCCGGGGTCCGCAACGCGATCGGGATCCAGGACGGTCAGATCGTCACCAAGGTCGTCGACCGGGAGGTGGCCGACGGATACCTGGCCAATGACCACGAGCTGTTCGGCGGCAACTTCGACCCGACCACCTTCGGCAACTCCATTGCCCGGGGTACCGACATCGCCGATCTCGCCACGCCCGCGCAGTTGCGTGACGGTCTCTCCCTGGACGACAGAGGCCACGGCTGGACCCCCGTCGCGGAGGACGCCGAGGAGGCGTACCAGCTCCGCTTCCCGGCACCCAAGGGGCTGGGTGCCAGCGCCGAGCCCAGTTACGGAGCGGTCGGTGACGCGGAAGCCGACCCCTCGCTCCAGGACCGGGCGGACTCCGTCGCCAGGATCGCGACCGGGCGGCGCGGAGCGCGAGGTTCGGTCATGGAGGATCCGTTCACCGGGACCGGGTACACCGCGGCCGGCGTACCCGAATGGCTGCTTCCGCGCGGCACGCCGCTTCCGAGGCGTGCCGAGATGTGGAAGATGACCCGGGACGGTCGGGAGACCATGGTGGGCTACTACAACCAAGGAGTCTGGACCAGGGTGGACGACCCGAGGGCGGACGATCCGAGGTCGGACGGCGGGGCAAGAGCGGACGACGGAGCAGGGGCGGACGGCGTAAGGGTGGATGACGTGGATGGCTGAGAGAATGCGGCATCGGGCCGGGAACTTCGCGGTGTACCGGGGCGACGTCTACCGCGCTTTCGGCGACAACACCTCCGTCCAGGTCTCGCTGGTCCGTGACGAGGAGGACGACCCGATGCCCGCAGGTCTCCAGCCGGACGCGCAGGACCCCACCCGGGTCTTCCTCGCCGACCCCGGGCAGCTCGAGGCCTGGTACCGCACCCGGTGGACCTTCCGTTGGCACGGCGAGGCCTTCGACGCCGAGGGTTCCTCGGGTGGGAGGATCACCGGCTGGTACGCCGGGCGGCGGTTGGGACGCGTCGCCGACCACCTGCAACGGATCGAAGCCAGCGCCTACCTGGGGACGTTCCCCCTCGACGAGGTCACCGACCTCACCGAGCACCGCACCGACCTGCTGGCGGAATGGAAGGAACAGCACCAGCGATGACCACCACCCCGGGCCTCTCCCCGCGGACGATCATCCAGTTGCCGATCACCCGCGCACTCGCGGAGCAGTACGTCGGCAACAGGGTCGTGCCTGGGCTGTTCGAACCCTTCCGGATGTGGGGACTCTGCTCGCGGATGGTGGATGTGGCCAGGGTCGACTCCGGGGCCGAGGCGCGCGCGGTCCACGGCCTGGCCGGGGCCGGCGACGACTTCCCGGAGGGCGACGGGATGTTCGTGATCCGGTTCCTGGCGAGCTGGCCGGGGCTGTTCCGGGCGTCGTTCGGCGCACGGACCACCGAGGACGCCGCGCGGCTGGGTTCGTCCCTGGTGCTGCCCGAGCCGTTCCTCGGGACCGGGTACACCGCGTACGCGCCCGCTGCCGTGCCCGAGTTCTGGATGGAGCTCTCCGAGGCGCCGATCGGCGCGGAGATCTGGCACCTGGCAGAAGTCGGCGGGGAGGGCTACGAGAAGGGTCTGGCGAGATTTGCGGGTCGCTACTCCGGGTGGCGCTCCTACCCCGCCGCGGAGGAGCGAGGACTGACGCCGGGCGGCGTCCCGGAGGCTTCGGCGGGCAGCGTGGCGCGCGGCGTGGGGGTGGTCGATGAGGGCGGCACCTGGCCCGCCGACTTCGGGCCGAACGCCGGTGAACTCACCGCCTACCGCACGTCCGGCGACGGTTCGGTGACGGCTCGTCGCCTGACGGACGGCCAGTGCGAGCAGGTGTTCCACCGCCGCCTGCTGACCACGTGGCGCGGCGCACCGTTCGAGGTGTTGGCGCTCGGGGCGGAGACGGCGACACTCGTCCTCACCAGCGGCAACGCGGAGGAGGCGACGCGGCTCGGGCTCGACGCCGCCGGTCGCCACGCCTGGAGGGCACAGGCGCCGAAGGCCCAGCTCGGTGAACTGACCGAGGAGACCCGGACCATCGGCGTGCAGCCTCAGTTCGGCTGAGTCGGACTCCGGCCGATCCGCAGGGTCACCGGGTCAGCCACTCCGGGTTGCGTTCGGCGGCCGGAGTGGTCTCCGCCACAACACGGACGACGACAACGCTGATAACCGGCCGACCCCGCCCGTGAACTGACGGGCAAAGGGTGGATCACCAGGGCAGCGGCTGGAGGGTGATCGCGGTCAGCGTGGCCTCCGTCGCGACGGAGAGGGTCGGGACGCCGCCGTCCATGTGGCAGGCGAGGGCCTTGACCGGCCCCAGCCAGGGGACGACGGACACACGGCCGGACGCCAGGTGCCAGAGGCAGATCCGCTGGTCGGACCAGGCGGCGGCCAGGATCGGCCCGGATGCGCTGTCGGTGGCGGCCAGGGCGGACGGGAGGGTGCCCCGGCGCGCGGAGGGGACCTGCATCACGCTCACGGAATGCCCGTCCCACAGACGGACGGTGCCGTCGAGCGATCCGGTCGCGACGAGCAACGGACCGTCGCTCGGCTGGACCACGGCCACGCCGGTGATCGGCAGGCCGTGGGCCTGGTAGGTCGTCGGGCGCATGGGGGCGCCGTCGAGCGGCCACAGGTGCACCCGGCCGTCCGCGCAGGCCACGGCGACCGGGATGCCCGCGCCGCCGTCGAGTGCGAGGGGACGCGCCTGTTCGTCCGCGAGCGTCCGCAGGTTGTGGCGTGCGGCGACCGCGACGGCGGCGGGTGACGGGGCGTTGGGGCCGAGGATGTGGACGGTGCCGTCGGAGCCGGTGCCGATCAGCAACCGTTCTGCTGCGGCGGTGAGCGACCCGGGTCGGATGTCGGGATCGGCGGGGATCACGTCGTCCTGCTCGCCGGTGTCGGCGTCGAAGAGGCGGACCTGGCCCTCGGCGTCGACAAGGGCGAGCCCGCCCGCCATGGCCGTCAGGGCGACTGCGCCGTCCAGGGGTTGGGACCAGCGGGCGCACCACGCGTGGGTGGCGGCGAGCGGGCGGAGGTAGGTGGCCAGGGCCTTGTCCGCTCCGAGCGCAGCGGCGTGGAGCAGCGCGGCGCGCTCGACGGCGTCGATGCCGGGGGTGGTGACCGCCGGGGCGGCAGCCGCCCAGACACGACGCAGGCGACCGGGCGCCCGCGTTTCCGGGTCGGCCAGCGCGGCAGTCACGGCGACGGGGGAGCCGTGGACCAGGTAGCCGGGATCGGCGAGCAGGCGCCCGCGCTCCTCGACAGCGGCCGTGGTCAGCGCGCGGTCGCGTTCGTGTAGGTCGACGGCGGTCCAGTCGCTTCCGGGGCCGAGCGGCGGCGCCGCTGCCTCGTCGGCGGGCGGCGTTGCCTCTTCCGGACCGGTTTCCGGATCGAACCCGAGGTCGATGTCGAGGGTGTCCGCGATGTCCGACAGCAGTCCCGTCGTGCCCGTCTCCGCCGCGATCCTGACGTGCGGGAGCTCAAGCAGCGGAGCGAGGACCTGCGCGGCGATCTCCGCAGCAGCGGAGACGCGTTCCGACGGCACGTCCGCGCCTCCGAGGAGGCCGACACCCGCGCGGTGGAGGTCGGGGACGACGATCGTGACCGGATGCGCATCGTCGGCGATACGCGCGACCAACTCCCGTGGATCCAGCGGGCCGTAGCCCAGCTGGCGCCCCAACTCCCAAGCCACGGTGGCGGCGGTCTGCCCGGCGGCGGGGACAGAGGCGTCGACTCGCGCCTGCGCGGTCCGGCCGTTCGGCCCGGTGTCGGAGTGCCGACGCAGCGTCGCGAGCAGCCTGCTCTTCCCGCTGCCGGGACCGCCGATCAGGCGCAGCAGCCGTGGGCTCTCCGGTCCAGCGCCGGTGTCGATGTCGGCGCCTGTGCGTGCCTCTGTGCCCGCCCCTGCTCCTGGCCCGGTACCGATGCTGGTTCCGGCGGCCCAGTTGAGCAGGATGTCGGAACTATCCAGACTGCTGGCGGTGTTGATGTCCGTTTCGAGCTGTATCTGCGTCACAGTGCGCCCTCCCGCACGGTGGCAGAGCCGTGGCCACCGGGCGCCGCCGGGTGGCCGGTGGCCGCCGTCCGGAGGCATGGGTCGACCACGAAGGAGCGCGACGGCGCGCCGACAGGACGCAGGCCACGCTCGGCGACATGGTCACGACTGTGCTGTTCCAGCCCCGGTTCGGTCATCGTTCATGCTCCTTCGGTGACCAGTTGAGGCTAGTCCATACCGTTGGTGGCATAGCAGGGCACATGTGTCGGATCGCGCCGACGGTCGGCACCCGAGCGAGTCGGGGAGCCCCTTCGGGGGTTCGGTGGGAGTCTGGAAGACGAGGCGACCACGGCCCGGGGACGGCCGCCGCCGCGACGTGCGAAGGGGTGATGGACGATGACTGGAAGGGTCCCCGTCGAGGTGACCAACCTCGACCGCTACGGCAATCCCCCGCTGGAGTGGAGTCGGGCCGACAAGGCGCTCAGCAGTAGTGTCCCGGGCCCGGCCGTCACGTCCTTCCTCGGCACCGTGCGCCCGGACGGCCGTCCCTCGGCGGCGGGCGTCGGGGCGGCCTGGCTCGACGGTGACCTCTACTTCACCAGCAGCCCCGAAGCGCGTAAGGCCCGCAATCTCGCGGGAAACCCCGCATGTACGCTCTCGACCAGGCTCGACGGCATCGACCTCGTGGTCGAGGGCGAGGCGGAGCGCGTGACCGACGGGGGAACGCTCGGCAGGCTCGCGGCCGTCTACCAGGCCGCGGGCTGGCCTGCCGAGGTCTTCGGCGACGCCTTCACCGCGCCCTTCAACGCCCCGAGCGCCGGCCCGCCACCGTGGCACCCGTACCGGCTGCGGATCAGTGCAGTCTTCGGTGTCGCCCTGGTCGAGCCCTACGGTGCGACCCGCTGGCGCTTCGCCGGCTGACGCAGGGGCGCCGGAGACGCAGGCTCAGGCCAGCGCGCGTGTCGGGTCGAGCTCGACCTCGCGCAGCACGATACGGCTGCGCAGCTCGCGCACGCCGTGAGCGCTCACACCTGTCACCCCTGTCGCGCGCGACGCACACGCACTAGTGTGCTCACGAACTTCGGCCGACGGGCCGACGGTCGTCGGCGGGGGAGAAGGGCCGACGGCGAACGCGTGGCGACAGGGGGGCAAGGATGAAGCGGCGCTGGGTCAAGGTGCTGACGATCGTGGTGGTGGTCCTGGCGGTGCTGGGCGTGACGGCCGACCGGGTCGCCGTGCACTACGCGAACCAGGAGGCGGCCACGCTGGCGCGGCAGAAGTACGGGTACGGGACCGACACGACCGACGGCTACCTGAACGTCTCGATCAACGGTTTCCCTTTCCTGACGCAGGTGTTGTCCGGGCGGCTGGACGACGTCACGTTGTCGGCCGGGAACCTGGTCCTCAACTCCCGTGCGAATGCGCAGGGCGACTACCTCGACGTGCAGAAGCTGGACCTGGACCTGCACGGCGTGACGGTGACGTCGTTGACCGCCCGGAGCGCCCAGGTCGATCTGGTCACCGGTGATCTGACGCTCACCTACCAGGCCCTTTCGGGCGTGATCACCCGTCTCATGAGCAACGGCGGTCAGCTCACCGTCGGTCCCGCGCCCGGCTCCGACGGGCAGCAGGCGCGGTTCCGGGTGACGGGCACCTGGGGCGGCCGGCAAGTGGACACCATCGGAAGCCTGCTGGCGCAGGGTGCGGAGATCGACATCTCGGTCCCCGGCGTCGGATCGAGCGGCGGATCCAGCTCGGGCTCCAGTTCCAGTACGGAGACCACCGGCCCCGGCACCTACGTCTGGGGAGTCCAACTGCCGGTCAATGCGACCTTCAGTGCCGCGACTGCGACGCCGACCGGCATCGATCTCTCGGTCATCGGCCACCAGGTCGTGCTCGGCGCCTATGCGACTGCCGGCTGAGGGGGGCGACACCCCACACGAATATGACGTGTCCGCGCCCATAATTGCGCTGCTCGGAGGCTTGGAAGCCGCAGTTCGGTGGCGCATTGTGGCGGCTCGGCTACAGATGGTTTGTCAGCGATCCTTCAGAGCTGAGGAAGGTTCCGCGTGAGGGTCTTGTGAGGGTATTGTCGCGCGACAGTCGCGAGCAGGTTGCGCGCGGGTGTCGTCGCCCGGTCTTCCGCTGACCGTGCCGACCGCGTGAAGGGGAGTCCACGTGGTGCAGCAGAAGCCGTCCTCCGGCGGGGAGTTGAGTGACGGCCAGGGGGCCGGGGCGTCCGGGGAGCATGTTGCGGCGCACTCGCACCGGGCCTCGCGCCGTGCCGCGCGTCGCGCTTCCCGTTCAAAGAAGGGCCGCTGGAAGCGAATACTCCTGTGGACGTCCGGAACTCTGGCGTTCCTGATTCTGGTGGCTGCGGGCGGTCTGTACTTCTATGTCCAGAAACTCAACGGCAACATCCAGAAAGGCGCCCTGAACAACGGCGCCGTGGTCCACGCTGCGCCTCCGAAGCCGGACCGGTTCGGGCGCACACCGTTGAACATCCTGCTGATCGGGTCCGACGGGCGGAACAGCGCCTCGGACTGCGGTCTCGGCGGCGCCTGCGACAACAGCCTGCCGCATGCCGACGTGGAGATGCTGGTCCACCTGTCCGCGGACCGCACCAACGCGTCCGTGCTGTCGATCCCGCGCGACACCGCTGTGCAGATCTCCGCCTGCACGGACTCCAGCGGCGTCCTGCACCCCGCCCACCGCGACATCATCACGGACAGCCTCAACTACGGCCCCGGCTGCACGGTCGACACCTGGGAAGACCTGACCCACATCCACATCGACCACTACATGATGATCGACTTCTCGGGTGTGGTGCAGATGGCGGACGCCATCGGCGGGGTCTCGGTCTGCACCAAGGAGAACGTCCGCGACACCGAGGTCTACACCGACTCCTCGGGTGTGCAGCACGACATCGGCTCCCACCTGGAGCTGTCCGCGGGCACCCATGTCATCACCGGCGACCAGGCGTTGGAGTGGTTGCGCACCCGGCACGCCTGGGGTGACGGCTCCGACATCGGCCGGACCAAGGCGCAGCACCTCTACCTCAACTCCATGGTCCGCTCCATGAAGTCGCTGAACACCCTGCTCGACCCGCTCACGGTCAACAAGTTGGCGGTCGCCGCCACCAAGTCGCTTTCCGTGGACACCGGTCTGGGCAGCGTCAACGCGCTGGCCGACCTGGCGCTGGAGCTCAACAAGGTGGCCACCAACCGGATCACCACGCTGACCATGCCCTGGGCGCCTGACCCGGCGGATCCCACCGCGCATCTGATACCCACTCAGGATGCCTTCACCATCTTCAACATGCTCGTGAACGACATCCCGTTGGACAAGAACGGTCCGTCGACCACCGGCACCCAGTCGACCCCCACCCCCGCGCCGACCCAGCCCGTCGACAAGGCGACGGTGTCGGTGACCGTCCAGAACGACAGCCAGCAGACGGGCCGGGGCCGGATGATGACCGACTACCTCGCCGCCCACGGCTTCTCCCAGGCCACGCTGGACACCAACTCGGGTCAGGCATCGGCCACCACGCTCACCTACCCGAGCGCCGAGAAGGCCCAGGCGGAAGCGGTCGCGTCCGCGCTCGGCCTGCCGACCAAGGCGCTGACGGCGTCCGGCTCGGCCTCCGGTTCCGGTTCCGGATCTGGAACCGGCCTCAAGCTGGTCATCGGGACCGACTGGACCGCCGGCGCCGACTACCTTGCCGCCAACCCGCTTCCCTCCGCCGGGGCGCTGCCGACCACGGCGGTCTCCCAGAACGCGGCGAGCGACACCAGCGACTGCATGGACGTCAACCCCGCGCCGTACACGTCGTTCGCGCCGGGGCAGACGCACTACGAGTACAGCTGGGTCGGCTCGACCCCGCCGAGCAACTGACCGGGCGGGCCGGCAGGGACGTGCGGCAGCGCGCGGACGGCGGGTGAGGCAAGCGGGAGCAGCACCACGGCGGCGTAGCAGAGCCCGGCGGCCGTCATCACGTGGAAGCCGCCGAATCGCTGCGCCAGCGGCCCGACCGCGAGTTGGCCGATCGGGATGGCGATGTAGGAGAGCAGGTCGTCGTAGGCGGCGACGCGGGACAGCACCTGCGCCGGGATGTGCTCCTGCAGCGAGGTGTCCCAGGCGGTTCCGGCAAGCGACGAGCCGAGGCCGCCGACGAACGCCGCCGTGATCAGCCACGGCGTCCGCAGCTCCGCGCCGATGGCCAGCAGCGGCAACGCACCCAGCAAGCAGGCCAGTTGGCCGAACCGCAGCAGGTGGCGCAGCACGAGCCGGTACATCAGCGCGCTCATCAGCAGCATCCCGACGGCGCGCGCACTGAGCAGGAACCCCCAGGTCGCCTCGGAGCTGAGCTGCTTGGTGAGTTGGGGCCCGAGGATCTGCCAGGTGCCGGTCTGCACCAGGTTGGTCACGCAGAACGCCGTGGTGACCGTCCAGACCCACGGCGTCCCGCGGAACACGGTCCACCCCTCGCGCAGATCGCGACGAAGCGTTCCGCGCGCGGTGGCGGCGCGCGTGGTCGAGGTCGGCGGGGTCGCGGGCGGGGGGAGCCGGGTCAGGCAGGCGGCGGCGACGAGGTAGCTCAGCGCGTCGCAGGCGATCGCGGGTCCGCCGCCGACCGCGACGACCAGCAGACCCGAGACGCTGGGCCCGAACACCCGGGTGCCGTTCTTGACCGACGAGAGCAGCGAGTTGGCCCGCTGGAGCTCCTCGGTGGCCACCAGCTCCGGCAGCAGCCCGCGCAGCGCCGGTGTGGTGAACGCGGCGAGCAGGCCGTTGAAGAACTCCAGTGTGGCGACGGCGGGCAGGGAGTAGTTGCCGGTGAGCAGCAGCACCGCCACCGCGCCCTGGGTCAGCCCGGAGCCGAGGTTGGCCGCGACGAGCACGGTCCGGCGTGGGAGCCGGTCCGCGGTCGCGCCGCCGATCAGCAGGAACGCGAGCAGCGGCACCATGTGCGCGGCCAGCACGACGCCGAGGTCGTCCGGGCGGCCGGACGCGTTCAGCACGGCGAAGGCCAGGGCGACCGGCGCCATCGAGCTGCCGAGAAGGGAGACGAGTTGGCCGGAGAAGAACCAGCGGAAACCTGATCGCCGCAGGAGGAGAGGTGGGAGCACCGGTCGAGTCTGCGACCGGTCGGTGGCGGGCACTATTCTTTCGGCACCAGGCGAAAGTTCGGATCCGCCGCTGTGCCCTTACTTCGGGCGGTGGGCCGAGGGCCGGGGGCTGAGGAGCGGCGGGACGAGGAGAGGGCGACGTCGATGGTGCTGCTACGGCTGGACTCGCTGGCCCTGTCCCGCTCCCGCTTCGCGCTCTCGCCCTTCGCGCAGGCGCTGGCGTCGATGATGCTGCTGTGCCGCCCGTGCGTGCACCCTTGGCTCGCCGACTGGCACGGGCGCCATCACACCGCCTTCCGGGCCCGGCTCGACGCCGACCCGTTCGCGCGTGGGCTGGTGATGCTGGTCAGCTCGACCAAGTACCTCCCGGACCACGTCACCCTGCCCCCGAGGGGCGGCATGGGCACCACGCTCGACTCCGAGCTCGCGGAGGTCGCCAAGGTGCCCGACGACCAGGTCCGCCGCAGCCTGGAGCGCACGCTGGCGCACAGCTGGGAGGACCGCGACCTGTCCTGGCTCACGGGTCACTCCTGGGCGGCCCGGACGGCGGCCTTCGTCCGCGAGGTGTGGGCCGAGCGGCTCGCCGCCGACTGGCCGAGGCAACGCCTGGTGCTGGAGCGTGACGTGACCTACCGGGCAGGGCTGCTCGCCGCCTACGGGTGGCCGAGCGCTCTGGACCAGATGAGCAGGCGCAGCGCGTGGGTGGGCGTCGACGCCATCCGCTTCAGCGACCGTGCGGGACCGGACCGGGTGGTCGGGCCGGACGGCATGCTCTTCGTCCCGATCGTGAAGCCGAGCAGTAGCTGGCTCTGTGAGGCACCTGACGCACCGTACGCCCTCGTCTATCCGGCACGCGGCAGCGGGGCTGCGGGCGGAGCGGACCCGACTCCGGCGTCCCGGCGGGTGGTTGGCGCGCTCGCGCGCCTGATCGGCGCCGGACGCGCGGCGATCCTGCGGGAGTTGGAGCACCCCGCGACCAGCAGCGAACTCGCCGCTCAGCTGGATCAGTCGCTGGGTACCATCGGCGGACACCTGGCCGTGCTGCGCGAAGCAGAGCTGGTGGTGGGCACACGCGTCGGCCGACGCGTCGTGTACCGGCGCACGGAGCTCGGCGACCTGCTCGCGGAGGGGACGCTGTCGGCCGGGGCCGGGGAACGGAAACAACAGGGGAACGCGCATGACGATTGATCAGATGGATCAGAACACCACCATGGCAGCCTATCTGGCGAGGTCGGAGCGGGTTCGTGGCTGCCTGGTGGGCGGCGCGACCGGGGACGCGCTCGGCTGGCCGGTGGAGTTCCAGGGCCTCGAGGCGATCCTCGCCGCCCACGGCCAGGACGGCGTGACCGAACTGCCCCGCCGTGCCGGCAGGGCCGGCAGCGACCGGCTCGCCGAGGTCACCGACGACACCCAGATGACCCTCTTCACGGCGGAGGCGTTGCTGTGGACCGGCGGCCGACGCAGCGAGGTCCGCGCCGCTGCGCACGCCGCCTACCAGCGATGGCTGCGAACCCAGCGGTTGTCCGGCCCGGAGGGCGAGCAGAACGTCGGCCTCCTCGGCGAGCCCTGGCTCTACGCCTCACGGGCGCCGGGCAACGCCTGCATGTCCGGCCTGCGGGACCATCCGGAGCTGCCGGAGGTGGCTCCGTTCGGGCGGGTGGGGGTGGTCAACTCGAACTCCAAGGGCTGTGGCACGGTGATGCGTTCGGCGCCGTTCGGGCTGGTCGGGGTGGGGCCGGAGGAGGCGTTCCGCCTCTCCGCCGAGGCGGCGCAGCTCACCCACGGCCACCCCACCGGTTACGTCGCGGCCGGGGCCTTCGCGGCCCTGGTCGACCGCCTGGTGAGTGGCGAGGAGCCGTCGGCCGCGGTGGCCGAGACCATCCAGCAGGCGGCGTCCGCGCCGCTCGGCGCGGGCACGGAGACCGTCGAGGCGCTGGAGCGCGCCGTTCGGCTGGCGGCCGAGGGCAACGCCGGTTTCGACACCGTCGAGCGCGTCGGCCTAGGCTGGATCGCCGAGGAGTGCCTGGCCATCGCGGTCCACTGCGTGCTCGCCGCCCCGGCCGATCCGCGCCGGGCGCTGACGCTGTCCGTCACCCACTCCGGGGACAGCGACTCGACCGGCGCGGTCTGCGGCAACCTGCTCGGTGCGGCCCACGGGCTGTCCGCGCTGCCGCAGGACTGGGCTGCCGGGGTGGAGGGCGTTCCCACCCTCCTCCGGAGCGCCGACCTGCTCGGCGCGCTGCGCCTCGCCTGACCGCCACCTGTCGCTCGGGCCGCTCTGTCGCTCTGTCGCTCGGGATCGTCCGCCGTTTCTGCACGGCGAACCGACCGCCGCTCCGACTGCCGTTCCGACCCCCGCTCCGTCAGCGGACCTCGGCCAGGTCGGACGCCGGAGCGGCGTCGGACGCAGGTGTACGCGGGCCGGGGAACGGCGTGTCGGGATGCTCCAGCTCCCAGGCGAGTTGGGCCAGTCCGCGCACCTGCTCCAGCATCGGCACCTCGGGCGTGCCGTCGAGGTGCCGGTACTGCATCGGGACCGTGATCGCCAGGCGCTCCGGGAGATGCAGCGCGGGGTCGCGGTTCTCCTGGAGCAGCCGCCGCGCGGCCTCCGCCGCGGGGACTCCGAGCCCGTGCAGCCGGTGGACGCCGTCCCGCAGCCAGCAGAGGTAGTCCCGGTGGGTGTGGACCCCGGCGCGGTCCACCACCGGGCCGTGACCCGGGACGACGACGGTCGCGCCGGTGGCCAGCACTTCGTCGCAGCCGGCGATGACGTTCTCCAGCGGTCCGGCCCAGTGCACCGGATGGTCCCCTGGCTCGTCCTCGCTCGCGGTGAAGAGGACGTCACCGGCGAAGCAGACCTGCTGGCGCGGCAGGTAGGCGATCGCGTCGCCGCGGGTGTGTGCCGACGGGATCTGGATCATCCGGACCGGCGTGTCGCCGACCATCGCCTCCAGCACGCCGCTGAACGTCAACGTCGGTGTGGGCAACGTTGTCTGCGGCCACAGGTAGCGACCGAAGTGGCGGTGCAGGTACCAGCCGACGAGCGTCTCCCGGTCGCCGTGGTGGACCAGGCCGTGCAGGTCGCACGGGTCGGGCTCGTGCGCGATGTGCCCGGCCGTCTCCCGGGTGTAGACGATGCGCGCTTGCGGGACCGCCTCCCAGCCCCAGAGATGGTCGCCGTTGCCGTGGGTCACGAAGAGCCACTCCAACTCGGCGCCGGCGGGGAGCACCGGTGCGCACCGGTCACGGAACTCGTCGGCCAGCGTGCGGTCGTAGGGGGAGTCGATCCAGGCGGCGGCGGAGGAACCGGTCACCAGACCGCAGTTGGCCAGCCCCCAGCCGTGCCCCGGCGTGGGACGCCAGACATGGACGCCGTCGGCCACGGGGAACAGCCGTGCGGCAGAGGTGGAGGAGGCGTGAGGGGGCAGGGGATCAGCGGGTCCGAGCGGGACGGAAGAGCTCATGGATGCAGATTGTGCGATGGAATGACCGTCGGGCGCGACGCCGGTCCATATCCCTGGACGGCGTGTCGGCCCGGCGGAGCCTGGCGACACACCGGGACCGCCTGCGCATGATGGAGGTGCGGCACGGTCCTGGCGGTGGGCGAGGCACCGGCGTCCGGGACCGGTCCGAAGACGACGAACGAGGGAGACTCAGGTGACCGAGAAGCCGCACGAGGCGGGTGAGGCGGGTGAGGCAGGGCCGTGGCTCTCCCTGGCCGAGGTGGAAGCGATCGCCCGGAACGCGCACGCTCAGCAGGTGGACAAGGCGGGCCGCCCGTACGTCGAGCATCTGGAGGCCGTGGCCAGTCGCACCGCGTCCTACGGCGGTGATGACGCACAGGTGGCAGCGGGTTGGCTGCACGACGCCATCGAGGACGACGCGCTCACGCTCAACTGGCTGGCCTCCGCCGCCCTGCCGCAGCGGACCAAGGACATCGTGGTCGCGATGACCAAGCGCACCGGCGAGCCGCTCCAGGACTACGCGGCGCGCATCCTCGCCACCCCGGGCGCGGTGACGGTCAAGGACGCGGACCTGTCGTCCAACTCGGCACCCGATCGGCTGGCACTGCTTCCCGACGCGGCCCTCCGGGCCCGGCTCACGGCCAAGTACGACCTGACCCGGCGCCTGATCCACCCCGACTCCGACCGGCGTCCCGCCCTCGGCACGGGCGCGGACGGCGACCCGGACGACGCGACCCTGCTGGCCGGCCTCGACCGCGAGTCGGAGCCGGCGCGCCAGGCCTGGCGTGCGCTCGCCGAGTACGCCGCGGGCTGGGCCGTCGAACCCGGCGACGTCGAGTGGACCGGAGGCTGCGCGACCTACGGATCCCGGGTCGACGGCCTCACCCAGGCGCTGGTGGCGGTGGGCGCGGTGACCCCCGCCTACGCCTGGACATCCTTCACCGAGCCGGATCTGGCCCCGGGCGGTACCTTCACGCCGGGCGACGCCGTCCGCGCGGCGACCGCCATCGTGCGCGGTGAGCGGTTCTGCGAGGGGTCGATCGGCACCGCCTGGAAGAGCGGCCGACTCTTCGCAGTCGTCCGCGCCCTGTCCGCCGTGTCGCCCGCGTCTCCTCCGTCTGCCGATGCCGATGCCGATGCCGATGCCGGGGGCGACGGCCCGCGGCCCTGAGGCGACGACCTCGGCTGACCGGCCTCGTCCGGTCAGCCGTGGTCGTAGACCGTGACCGATACGCCCCGGCTCACCAGCACGTCCCGGACCAGCGGCTCGACCCGCTCCCAGCGCCCGCCCGCGAGCCCGCAGCCGATCCGCGGCATATGGACCGACGCGCCCCGCTCCAGCACCAGCGGGGCCAGGGCGGACAGCGCGGTCCCTATCGCCTCGTACCGAACCGGCGGTAGCCCGCGGCCACCCCGGCGCGTGCCGTGCTGGCCGATCATGTTCGCCACCCAGAGCCCCGGCGCGACGCCCGGACGGCCGCCGCTGCCCTGCTCTCGTTCTCGTCCCTGATCACGCTCCGGTTCGGCCGCGCGATCTGCTCCCAGCCCGACCCGGACGAGTTGCACCGCGCCCAGGCCGAAGTCGTTCTTCGCCCGCTCGCGATGCCAGCGCTGGTAGGCCGCCTCCGGCTCCGGCCAGCGCTTGGAGAGCGCGACCACGAACCCCTTGCCCCAGCCGCCCATGTCGTTGCAGACGTGGGCGATCACCTTAGGCCCCTTGCCCTGCGGCGCGGTCGCATCTCCGCGCACCACGTTCAGTGCCCCCATCACCATGCACGCGACGTTAGCGGCCACCACTGACAAAGGACGCGAGGAATGCACCGGCTGGCCGAGTGGTTGGACACATGGTTGAATGTTCAACGAAATCTCGAAGTGAGAGACAGGTGAGCCCCATGACGACGCCCGCGACGCGCCCCGTCACCCCCGCGCACTCCATCGCGGGGACCGCGCCCGACGCCGGTATGCAGTTCGGCATCTTCAGCGTGGGCGACGTGACTCCGGATCCGACCACCGGGCGTACCCCCAGCGAGCACGAGCGGATCAAGGCCATGCTCGCCATCGCGGAGAAGACCGAGGAGGTCGGCCTCGACGTCTTCGCGACCGGTGAGCACCACAACCCGCCGTTCGTCCCGTCCTCGCCGACGACCATGCTCGGCTGGATCGCGGCGCGCACCGAGCGGATCATCCTCTCGACCTCGACCACGCTGATCACCACCAACGACCCGGTGAAGATCGCCGAGGACTTCGCGATGCTCCAGCACATCGCCAACGGCCGGGTCGACGTGATGATGGGACGCGGCAACACCGGCCCGGTCTACCCCTGGTTCGGCAAGGACATCCGCCAGGGCATCCAGCTCGCCATCGAGAACTACGCACTGCTGCACCAGCTCTGGCGCGAGGAAGCGGTGGACTGGGAGGGCCGTTTCCGCACCCCGCTGCAGTCCTTCACCTCGACCCCGCGCCCGCTCGACGGCGTCGCGCCGTTCGTCTGGCACGGTTCGATCCGCTCGCCCGAGATCGCTGAGCAGGCTGCCTTCTACGGCGACGGGTTCTTCCACAACAACATCTTCTGGCCCAAGGAGCACACCCGGCGGATGGTGGAGCTCTACCGCGAGCGCTACGCCCATTACGGCCACGGCACGCCTGAGCAGGCGATCGTCGGTCTGGGCGGGCAGGTCTTCATGCGCCGCAACTCCCAGGACGCGGTGCGCGAGTTCCGCCCGTACTTCGACAACGCTCCGGTCTACGGGCACGGCCCGTCGCTTGAGGACTTCAGCACCGAGACGCCGCTGACCGTCGGCTCGCCGGAGCAGGTCATCGAGAAGACCCTGTCCTTCCGCGACTACGCGGGCGACTACCAGCGCCAGCTGTTCCTGGTCGACCACGCGGGCCTGCCGCTGAAGACGGTGCTGGAGCAGATCGACCTGCTCGGTGAGGAGGTCGTCCCGGTGCTGCGCGAGGAGTTCGCCAAGCGCCGCTCGGCCGGGGTCCCGGCCGCCCCGACCCACGCCTCGCTCCGCGCGGCGGCGGAGGAGGCACAGCAGACGGAGCCGCAGCCGGAGACGGCAGGGCGCAACTGACGCGACTGCAACTGAAGGAACTGCAGGAACCGAAGCCACTGACGGAG
This sequence comes from Streptacidiphilus sp. MAP5-3, assembly GCF_041262505.1. Lineage (NCBI taxonomy): Bacteria > Bacillati > Actinomycetota > Actinomycetes > Kitasatosporales > Streptomycetaceae > Streptacidiphilus > Streptacidiphilus sp. MAP5-3. The sequence goes on along the minus strand of NZ_JBGCCL010000011.1, from coordinate 54,698 downwards.
AGAAGGAGTACCCCACCGATGGACCCCATCACGCTGACCGTCGTCTCGGCCGGGCTGAGCCAGCCCTCCTCGACCCGGCTGCTGGCCGACCGGCTGACCGAGGCGGTCCGCAGCCGGCTTGCCGCGGACGGACGCGAGGTCGTGGTCGACCACGTCGAACTCCGTGAGCTCGCCCACCCGATCGCCGACAACCTGGTGACCGGCTTCCCGGGCGAGGCGCTGCGTCACGCGATCGACAGCGTCACCGAGGCGGACGCGTTGATCGCGGTGACGCCGATCTTCTCCGCGTCCTACAGCGGCCTGTTCAAGTCCTTCTTCGACGTCCTGGAGCAGGGCGCGCTGGCCGGAAAGCCCACCCTGCTGGGCGCGACCGGCGGCACCGCGCGCCACTCGCTGGCCCTCGACCACGCCATGCGCCCCCTCTTCGCCTATCTGCGCGCGGTGGTGCAGCCGACCGCGGTCTTCGCCGCATCGGAGGACTGGGGCAGCGCCGACGAGAATGGTCTGCGGCAGCGGATCGACCGCGCCGCCGACGAGTTGGCGTCCGTCCTGCGGGGCCGCCCGGCGGCCGCACGGCGCAGCGACCCGTTCGCCGACGTGGTCCCGTTCGCCGAGCAACTCGCCGCGCTGCGGCCCGCGTAGCGGGTGCGGTGCCGACACGGCCGACGGAATTCGGTTGCCTCCGGTGGCGAGCCGAAGGCAGGGTCGGGACATGCTCGAACTACGCACGCTCACCTCGCACGACTGGCCGCTCTGGCGCGAACTCCGCCTGGCGGCCCTGGCCGAGGCGCCCTACGCCTTCGGCTCGACCCTGGCCGAGTGGCAGGGCGACGGCGACCGCGAGGACCGTTGGCGCGGTCGTCTGTCCATCCCGGGCGCGCACGACCTGGTCGCGGTCCTGGACGGCCGCCCGGTCGGAATGGGCAGTGGTGTCCCGGTCGAGGGCGACGCCTCGACCGTCGAGTTGATCTCGCTGTGGGTCGGTCCGGCTGCGCGGGGCCACGGCGTCGCGGACGGCCTGATCGACGCGATCGCCCGCTGGGCGGTCGTCCGAGGCGCCCGTACCCTGCGTCTCTCCGTCCGACCGGACAACACCAACGCCACCGCCCTCTACGCCCGGCACGGCTTCGTCGACACGGGCGAGGTGGGCGACGCCCTCCCCGACGGCAGCGGGCACGAGCGGGTCATGGCGAAGCCGCTGACGTGAGCGTCGGCCTGCGGCGTCTGCCGCCCGCGCAGTGCCCTGCTCGGGCCGCAGGCGACGCGACTACCGCTCCCGCGCGCGGAACTTCTCCGCGCCCGCGAGGCCCTCGGCCTTGAGGGTGGCGAGGCCGTGCTGGAACTCGTTGGCCAGCGCGGCCTCCTCCGTCAGGCCCTCCGCCTCCCGCGCCGAGAGGCGGTCCTCGCGCATGCAGGTCTGTGGGAAGCCCGCGATCCGGCGTGCCAGCGCCTCCGCGGCGGTGCGCTCGGTCCCGACGGGGACGACGCGGTCGGCGAGACCGATGGCCAGCGCCTCGGGGGCAAGAACCTCACGACCCGTCAGGATCAGGTCCATTGCGCGGCCCGCGCCGATCAGACGCGGCAGGCGGACCGTTCCGCCGTCGATCAGCGGAACGCCCCAGCGGCGGCAGAAGACGCCGAAGACAGCGTCCTCCGCAGCGACGCGCAGGTCGCACCAGATCGCCAACTCCAGCCCGCCCGCCACCGCGTGGCCTGCGACGGCGGCGATGACGGGTTTGGACAGGCGCATCCGGCTGGGGCCCATCGGCCCGGGACCGTCGGTGGTGAGCACGTTGCCGTTGGGGCCGTCGGCCTCCTTGAGATCGGCCCCGGCGCAGAACGTGCCGCCCTCGCCCCACAGCACGGCCACCGACGCCGTCTCGTCCGCGTCGAACTCGGCGAACGCGCGGAACAGCGCGTTCGCCGTGGGTCCGTCGACGGAGTTGCGGCGCCCGGGGCGAGCGAGGACGACCGTCCACACCGGCCCGTCGCGTTCGATCCGCACCGCAGGAACGCCATGCGCTGTGGGTACGTCGGTCACCTGGGCCACCACCACTACTGCCGTGACAAGACGAGCAAGAGGACAAGGTCAGGGCAGCAGCGTATCCGTGAACGCGGTGGAGTAGATGCGTCCGGGGTCGTACTTGTCGAGCGTGGCCAGCGCGGTGTCCCAGTTGGCGTCCGTCGGTTGGCCGGTGCGGAAGGAGTTGGGGATGGTGGTGCCGAGCACGGTCGGGTCCGCCCAGGCCGCGGTGCCGGAGTAGGCCCAGCCCTTGGACCACTCGGCCCGCACCGCCGCGTAGCTGCCCGTGTAGTGGGACAGCGCCCACTGCTCGGTCTGGCGGTAGAGCTGCTCGGACTGCTGAGTGCCGGGGACCGTCAGCAGGTCCATCCAGACCGCGGTGTCCCACTGCGGCTGGTCGGGCCGGGGCCGGACCGCGCTGAGCAACGGCTGGACCGCGCCGGGGACGCCGCAGTCGGCGGGGTTGTCCAGGCCGGTGACCCGGACCTCCCACGGGCCGTTCATCGGGTACTGGCCCGCGTTCTGGTAGGTGGTCAACTGCCCTTGCAGGTACGTGTAGAAGTCGCTGACCACCTGCTGGATGTCGCTGCGTGCGCAGAGGATGGCGTAGCCGTTGGCGGTCACCTGCAGCGTGGTCGGGCGCACGTAGAGCAGGAGGTTCTTGGCCCAGCCCCAGATGTCCCAGGTGCCGGTGGTGATCAGCCCGGAGCCGACGATGCTCATCTCCAGGTTCTCGAAGGTCGGTGTGATCCCGACGTCGCCGGAGAGGATGTCGGCGACGTAGCCGGACTCCTGCGTGGTGATCGAGTCCGAGAACGAGTAGTTGAACGGGCTGTCCACCTCCTTCGACAGCCACGGCTTGCTTGGCGTCACCGACCACACCTTGAGCCAGGGCACGGTGGTGAACGGGAACCAGATGCTCTCCACCCGCCCGTACTTGTTCACCAGCGACGCGAACGAACTGGACCCGGCCGACGCGGGCGGCGCGAACAAGTCGGTGACCTGGGTCGTGTAGGTGCTTTCGCAGCGCAGCCGCTGGTTGGCCCCGACGCGCAAGGTCGCCTCGGTGACGAAGGCGCGGCCCAGGTTCACCAGGAAGGCGCCGATGTCGGGGTCGCTGCGCTGGAAGGTCTTCAGCACGTAGGCGCTGCTGCCGGAGTCCCAGACCACCGCGGTCAGCGAGGTGACCAGGTTGCTGACGGAGCCGTAGGTGTGTCCGGCGACGAGCGACTCGCCGCCGGCCGGGACGGAGGTGCCGTGGCCGTCGATGGCCAGCACGCCGCCGAGCGTCAGGTCGCCGGGAGCCGGGGTGTTGGTGAGGCCGTAGCCCGCGTTCTCCAGTGAGGTCAGCAGGTTGAGCATGGTGACCCCGGTCTGCGCGGTGACCGAGGCGGGGGAGCCGGAGTTGACCGTGACGGCGGTGAGGTTGACGGTGGTGTCGACCAACAGGATGTTGCCCGAGGCCCCGCTCGGCTCCAGGAACGGCGACCAGCCGTGGCCCATGCCCTTCGGACGCAGCTTCCAGCCGTTGGCGTAGGCCCAGTTGGCGAGGGTGACCACGTCGTTCGGGCTGCTCGGGGCGCAGGTCCAGGTCGGGTTGAGTTTGATCTCGCCGGACCAGTTGGTGAACGCCTGCTGGTAGACGGAGATGGTGCTGGGGAAGTTCGGCGGTGCCGAGGTGGCCGCCTCGGCTGCGGACACCCTGAAGGCGGGCGTCCACTGGGCTACCCCGAGCGCGGCACCGGCCGCGGTCGCGCCCAGGAAGGCGCGTCTCGACAGGCGTGCGCGGTCGTGCTGATCCATGACTGTCCTCCGGTCGGCTCTGCGAGCGGCGCGCGAGCGCAGCGCCTCCGCCGTCCTGTGCGCGGGGGTGCCGGTCGGTCGCTCGCACGTCGCTCGGTGGGTGGGGAGCGCGGCCGTGCGCGGCTTCGGGGCGTGCGGGCAGGGGCGACGTGAGGTCGCGGCCGTCCGGCCGAACGCCGACGCGCGGCGGTGAAGGGTGGTGGAGACGCGTCGGGCGGTGCGGTCCCGCGCAGAGGTCCTCGCCGGCGGTGCGGGCTCGGCGGGATGACAGTCGTACCGGTGGCCCGGGTGCTGTCCGGGTGAGGGAGAGGGTCGGACCGCGCGCCGGAGAAGTCAATGCCGATGCCGAGACCGATGCCCGGACCGATGCCGCAACCGATAGGGCCGGTTGCGGAAAGCCGCTGCCCTACCGCTGTTCGGAGGCGTGGAACTCTGAGGCGTGGAGCTTTGAGGCGCGGTGCTCAGAAGGTGCTCCGCAGAAGGTTCCCGGCAGAAGGGTGGTGCTCCTCAGGAGCGGCCGGGCAGCTTGATGTGCGTGCTGTCCGGGAGTGGCGTCGGGCTCGACGCCACCGGGGACGGGAGCGGCTGTCCGGCCGGGCTCGGGCAGGGGCCGGAGTCCCGTCGGCGGTGGCAGGTCGGGCTCGGCAGCGGGACCGCGGGCGGCGTGGTCGAGCCCGTGGTGGGCGGCATCGTCGGTGTCGGCGTGGCGGTGGGCGTCGGACTCGGACTCGGCGACGGCTGCGCGGAGGGCGTCGGCGTCGCGCTGGACGTCGGGCTCGGCCCGGTGCTCCGCGTCGGCGTGGGAGACGGCGTCGGCGACGGGCTGGGGAGCGGCGGTGGCTGATCGGACATCATCTGCTGGTAGACCGCGCTCGACTGGGGGTTCTCGTCGCAGTTCAGCACGCCGTGCGGACAGTAGTCGGTGATGGTCTGGTAGAGCGTGTCGTGGGTCTCCATCCAGTCGATCATGTCCCGCATGAAGGTCGGGTCGTCGCCGTGGCGGAACATGCCCCACTCCGGGTAGGAGACCGGCTTGTGGTGTGCAGCGGCGAAGCGCACCTGGTCCAGCAGCCCGTACTGCTCGGTCACGTAGTCGGCGAAGGTCTCGCCGGGCCCCTGGTCGTAGTTGTCCATGCCGATGACGTCCGTGACGTCGTCGCCCGGGTAGCAGTCCGTCCACGGGTGGTCGTCCGGCCCCCGGTTCGGGGTGAAGTCGAACCGGAACCTCTGGCCGGGGACGCTGCGCATGACGTGGACGATGCGCCGCCAGTAGGTCTTCCAGTCCGTCGGGTCCGGGCCGCAGCGGCTGGTGTAGGTGATGCCGTTCATCTCCCAGCCCAGCGTGATCATCGTGTCCGGGATGCCCAGCGCGACCAGCCGTCGGGCCAGTGTCAGGAAGTGACCGTCGTTCGCGCCTGTTGCCGCCTGCTGCAGCAGGGATGCGACCTCGTCGTCGCTCAGGTTGTCCTCGTTCTGCGCCTGCATCGGCACTGCCAGGACGAAGATCCGGTCGGGACGGGACAGCCGCCACTGCGCCCAGGGCGCCAGCAGCCCCGGGCTCCCTTCGATGTCAGACCAGTTCTCGCCGGGGAGGTAGGTGTGGCCGACCTGCAGGTCCGCGTTGTGCAGCCAGACGGACATCTGGCTCTGCGCCGAGTCGGCGAAGTCCGACCCGAGGAAGGCCCCGAACGGGACCGTGTGGGCAGGCAGCACGGTGTTGTCCTGCCACGGCTGCCCGTCTGCGAGCAGGGCGTCCCCGCTCTGCGCCTGGAGCGGGCCGAACTGGTGCGGGTTCTTGGGCGCGAGCAGATCGGCCCCGGCCGCGAAGACGAGCAGCAGCGCGCCCACGGCGAGAGCCAGGACTGTGAGCAGGCGACGCTGTGGCATACGGCCGAGCGTATGGACTGATGAACCGTCAGGATGCAGGGCGCGCGGCAGGGTGGACACTCCTCACCCCTTCGGGGGACTTGCGGCGGGGCGGCTCAGCGAGTGGCGGCACGGCGGCGCGCGCCAAGCAGGTGGTCGATCTCCGTAGCCGGCACGGCCCGGCCGAAGTGCCAGCCCTGGGCGGTGTCGCAGCCCGTCGCCCGGAGCCGGTCGGCCTGGGTCGCGCTCTCGACGCCCTCGGCCGTGACGGTCAGCCCGAGCACGTGCGAGAGCCGGACCAGGGCGGCGACGATCTTCTCGTCCGCCGCGCCCCGCGCGACCGAGCCGTTCGCGCCGTGCGGGCGGTTCTGGCCGTTCTCGCCGCTCTCGCCGTTCACACGGTTCTCGCGGGGCTCCCGGAAGCCCTCGACGAACGAGCCGTCCAGCTTGAGGACGTGGACCGGCAGCCGACTCAGGTAGGACAGGTTCGAGTAGCCCGTGCCGAAGTCGTCGATGGCGATCCGCACTCCCATCGCGGACAGCGCGTGCAGCGCCTCGACCGGTCGACCGACCGGGCCCAGCACCGCGCTCTCGGTCAGCTCCAACTGGAGCAGCCGCGCGGGCAGCTTGGTCGAACCAAGGATCTCGGCCACATCCGCAACCATGTCCGAGTCAGAGAACTGACGTGCTGCGAGATTGACGCTGACGAAGAGCTGCGCCTCGGGGAAGCGGTCCAGCCAGCTGCGCGCCTGGGCGCAGGCGGTCTCCAGCACCCAGTGGCCCAGCGGGACGATCGCCCCGGTCTCCTCGGCGATCTGAATGAAACGATCCGGCGCGAGGCGGCCGAAGTCCGGATGCCGCCAGCGGACCAGCGCCTCCACGCCGCACAGCCGACCGCCGCTGAGGTCGACCAGCGGCTGGTACTCGAGCAGGAACTCGCCCCGCTCCAGTGCGGGCCGCATGGTCGTGGCGAGCACCTGACGCGTCGTCTGGTACGCGATCCGCTCCGGGTCGTAGAGCGCCCAGCGGGACCGCCCGTCCGTCTTCGCCCAGCACAGCGTCGCGTCCGCGTCTCGGACCAGCTCGGTCGGCGTGGTGCCGGGCACGGGCCGTTCGACCACGCCGACGCTCGCGGTGGCGGCGACCCGCTGACCGCTCAGGTCGTAGGGGGCGCCGACCACCTCCACCACCTCGGCTGCCAACGCGGTCAGTTCCTCCGCGCCCGCGCTGCGCGGCACCAGCACGGCGAACTCGTCGCCGCCCATCCGGGCCACCAGATGCCCCCGCGCCGTGAACCGCTGCTCCAGCCGGCGGGCAACCGCGACGAGCAGCTCGTCGCCGATGTGGTGGCCGAGTGTGTCGTTGACCGCCTGGAATCCGTCCAGATCCAGGTAGCACAGGCCGATCCGCTGATCCGCCTCGGCGAAGGCGCCGGCCAGCCGCTCGAAGAAGAGGGAGCGGTTCGGCAGCTGGGTGAGCGGATCGTGCATGGCCTGGTAGTGGAGCCGGTCTCCGAGTCGCCTCGCCTCGGAGACGTCCTCCACCATCGCCAGCGTGTAGAGCGGCTCGCCGTTGGAGTCGCGGATCAGGGAGATGGTGATGTTGGTCCACACCGCATGTCCCTGACGGTGTTTCAGCCGTTTCTCCAGGCGGATCCGGTCCCGTTCACCGCGGACCAGCTCGCGGTAGACCTGCCGCGAACTCTCCTCGATGTCCATCACCGCGTGGATGTGCAGTCGCATCAACTCCGGGACGGTTCGCCCCAGCATCTCGGCCAGCGCCGGATTCGCCTCGATGATCCGGTCGCTCCGGTCGATCAACGCCATACCGATGCCGGCATCGACGAACGCGGCCCGGAAACGGTTCTCGCTGGCCCGCAGCGCGTCCTCAAGGCTGCGCCGATCCGCCGGACTCACCGCACTCGCTGTGCTCACTGCACTCACGGCACTCACTGCATCCACTGCGCTCATTGACTCGGCGTCGGCCGTGACGGTCATCGCTCCGGGCTCGCGGAGAGCGCCGAGGACGTCGATGTCCTCGGAGGAGCCGGGGTGACCGGGAGGGCCGCTACGCACGGTAAGGATCCTAGGTGCAGGCCCCGGAGGCCTGCCAAGCATTCCGGGGCTGATTCACTCCGTCGTGGGGGTCGCGCGCATGCAGCGTGCGCCCCCGTTCACTCATTTCCGTGACGTGAGTCCGGATTCGCTGGACCGCTCGCGAGGCGGCGGTACCTTACGCCAGAGAGGCACTCAGCGTGATCGTCGTTCCGGTCAGTGCCTGGCTGACTGGGCAGTTCGCCTTGGCGTCCTCCGCAGCCTTGACGAAACCGGGTTCGTCGAGGCCGGGAACGGTGCCCACCACGGTCAGGTGGATGCCGGTGATGCCGGTCCCCGGCTGGAAGGTCACCTCTGCGGTGGTCTCCAGTGAGGTGGGCGGCGTGCCTGCACCCGCCAGCCCGTGCGAGAGCGCCATCGAGAAGCAGCTGCTGTGCGCGGCGGCGATCAGCTCCTCGGGGCTGGTCCTGCCGTTGGGCTGCTCGGACCGCGAGGCCCAGGTCACCGGGAACTCGCCGATGCCGGACGACTCCATGGCGACGACGCCCTTGCCGTCGAGCAGGCTGCCCTGCCAGTTCGTGCGCGCGATACGGGTGGTTGCCACGTCGGGCCTCCAAAGTGGGGACAAGGAGTGACTCGTCGTCACTCAGGTCAGGCGTCACTCAGGTCAGAGGTGAGTCACGTCAGGGGTGGGCCGAAGTGCGGCCTGGCCAGGTCAGGACGCCAGGGTGATGACGGTGAAGGCCGCACCGGAGGGGTCCTTCACCACACAGAGCCGACCGTACGGTGAGTCGAACGGGCTCTGCAGGACGGAGCCGCCCAGCGCGGCCACCTGCTTGGCCGTCTCGTCCACGTCGGCGACGGCGAAGTAGACCGACCAGAACGGCGAGCCGCCACCGGCGGCCAGGTCGTGTGCCGGATCGGTGACGCGCAGCCGACCGCAGACCTCGCGGTCGGCGCCCTCGGGGGTCCAGGTGGTGTAGTCGAAGTTGACCTCGTCGCCGATCTGGCGCTGCCGATAGGGGAAGAGCCCCGCGTAGAAGGCGTCCGCCGCGCCGCCGGCGGTCGTGTAGATCTCGTTCCAGGCCATCGCGCCGGGCTCGCCGTAGAGGCCGGCGCCCGCGTGGACGCCCGGCTGCCACAGCCCGAAGGAGGCACCCTGCGGGTCGAAGGCGAACGCCAGCCGTCCCGAGTCCGGGATGTCGTGCGGCCCCATGGCGATCTTCCCGCCACCGGCCTCGACGGCGGCCAGGGTCCGCTCGATGTCGCCGGTGCTGAGGTACACGTTCCAGGCCGGGGCCAGGGAGTCCGCGCTCGGGGGAGGCGGCATCAGTCCGGCGACCGGCTTCCCCTTCCACAGGCACATCGTGTAGTGGCCGTACTCGGGGCCTTCGTCCTGGAATTCCCAGCCGAGGGCGGCGCCGTAGAAGCGGCGTGCGGACTCCAGGTCGGGAGCGTTCAGGTCGGCCCAGCAAGGCGCGCCGTCGGGGTAGGAGCTGCGGTCGGGCATCTGGCCCTCCGGGGGCTGAGTGACACGGGTCGGTGAGAGCCCGCGTGGGTCGGGTCGAGAGCCACGATTGCCCCGTGCCGCACGCACCGCAACCGCACGCGTCCGTACGGTGACGGGCGCCCCGCGAGTGGTGCGGCGGAATGAACGGGAGTGAACCGAGGTTAAGGTCGGGCGAATGGTGGGCGGACTCACGTCCGGGACGGTCCGGCTGTGAGCGCTCACCGGATAAGATGACCGTAGATCTACCGAGACCAGCTACATCTGCCTGATGCAGAGTCGGCTAGACCGCTCGGCGGCTGCAGGACGCGCCTATCCGGCGGAACCTGCGGTATCTACCCCGGTCGACGCACAGAGGACGACCCTCGGCGCGCGGGGCACACCCATAGCTCCCAGCGCTACCAGGCAGCAGAGAGAGCCTCCCCGATGGCCCGCTCGTTCGGCTACGGTGCGCTGCTGCGTACCCCCGGCGCCTGGACCTTCCTGCTCCCCGCATTCGTCGCGCGCATGCCCTACGCGATGCTCGGGCTGGGCACCGTACTCCTGGTGTTCGACACCACCCACTCCTACACCACCGCCGGCGCGGTCGCGGCTGTCGCCTCGATCACCCAGGTCGTCGGCGCTCCCCTGACCGGCCGACTCGCCGACCGTCGCGGTCAGGCCGTGGTGCTCCTGCCCTGCCTGACCGTGCATGCCGGCTCGGTCGTGGCCCTGGTCGTGCTGGCCCTGGCCGGTGCGCCGATCTGGAGCCTGTTCCTCGCCGCCGGGCTGGCCGGGGCGTCGTTGCCGCAGATCGGCGCGCTGGTCCGGGCCCGTTGGCTGCACGCCCTGGACGGGCGTCCCGAGGCGCTGTCCTCGGCGTTCGCGTTCGAGTCCGTGACGGACGAGTTGACCTTCGTACTCGGCCCGGTCCTGGCGACCACCCTCTGCACCACGGTGGCCCCGGCCGCCGGACTGGTCGCCGAGGTGGCCCTGACGGTGGTCGGCGGACTGGCCTTCGCGGCGCAGCGCCGCACCGCCCCGCCGGTCCGCACGACGGTGGGGCGGACCGGCGGCTCCGCCCTGGGCAAGCCGGGCGTCCGGCTGCTGGTCGTCGCCCTGCTGGGCGTCGGCACGGTCTTCGGCGCGATGCAGGTCTCCGTCACCGCTGCCAGCGAGGCGGCGGGCCAGGCCGGACTGAGCGGCCTGGTGTACGGACTCTTCGCCGGTGGCAGCGTGATCGCCGGTACGGCGTTCGGCGCGGTCCAGTGGAAGCGTTCGCCACGGTTCCGCCTGCTGGTGACCTACTCCGCGCTGGTGATCGGCTGCTCGACGCTGTGGGCGATGCCCAACCTGTTCGCGTTGGGCATCGCCGCCTTCTGCTGCGGTCTGGCCATCGCGCCGACACTGATCTCCGCCTACACCCTGGTCGAGACCCTGGTCGAGACGGGCGCCAAGACCGAGGCGTTCACCTGGCTGACCGGTGCGATCGGCCTCGGGTTGGCTCTCGGCTCGACTGCGGCGGGCCGGTTGATCGACTCCCACGGCGCTCATGCGGGTTTCCTGGTCCCGGCCGTCGGCGCGGGCCTCGGCCTGATCGCGCTGGTCGCGCTGCGTAACCAGCTGACCCCCGCGGCCCCTGCCGCCTCGCGCCAGATCACCGGCTCCCGGCGGCCGGAGCCGGTCCGCGCCTGAGCAGCACGGTCATTCCGACGGTCAGGGCCCACACCCCGACGGGCAGGGCCCAGGCCCGGACGGGCAGGGCCCAGGCCCGGACGGGCAGGGTCTACGCCGCCGGACGCTCGCCGATCACGACCGTGGCCCAGTACTCCTCGGAGGTCGCCACCCGGGCGGTGAGCCGGGAGGCCGCGAAAGCGGACATGGCCGCGTCCTCCTGCCGCTCGCTGGTCTCGACGAGCACGACGCCGCCCGGGGCCAGCCAGTGCGCGGCCCCGGCGACGGCCCTGCGCAGGACGGCGAGGCCGTCCGCGCCGCCGTCCAGGGCGACCAGGGCCTCGTAGTCACGCGCCTCGGCCGGCAGCAGGGCCACGTCCTCGGTCGGTACGTAGGGGACGTTGGCCAGCAGCACGTCGATCCGGCCGCGCAACGCAGCCGGCAGGGCGTCGAAGAGGTCGCCGGCGTAGGCGTGGCCGCCGTAGGGAGCGATGTTGCGCCGGGCGCACTCGACCGCAGCCGGGTCGATGTCGGCCGCGTGCAGCGAGACCGAGCGGCCCGAGGTGCGCAACCGGTCGGACACGGCGGCCCCGAGCGCCCCCGAGCCGCAGCAGAGGTCCACCACGACCAGGTCCTTCAGGTCCTGGCGGGTGGCCGCCTCGGTCAGCAGGGCCTGCTGGACCAGGAACTCGGTGCGAGGGCGGGGGACGAAGACACCGTGGTCCACGTGAACACGCAGACCGCAGAACTCGGCCCAGCCGAGCACGTGCTCCAGCGGCAGGCCGTCCACGCGTCGGGTGGTCATGGCCTCGAGTTCCGCCGGACTGCTCGCCTGGGCGACCAGCAGGTCGGCCTCGTCCTCAGCGAAGACGCATCCGGCGGCGCGCAGCCGGGCCACGACGGCGTCGCGGGCGCCAGGGGAAGCGGGGGAAGCGGGTGAAGCGGGGGAGCTGGCGGGAGAAAGAGGGGGAGGAGTCGGAGACATCTGGTCCAACGGGCCTTTCGGGAGGCTGAACGGGACTCCCCGGTCCGGCTCGGCCCAGTGACGGTCCTTGGCGGACTCGTCAGCGGCGGCCGTTCGAGGGGAGCATCCACGCGGCACGAGCGTTGATGGGTCTCACCTCCTCGGTCGGCGCCGGTCATGACCGGTCATGACGACGGTCGTCCCGACCCTATCGCAGCGAATGCCGAAGGGCCTCCCTGCCGTAACAAGGAGGCCCTTCGCTGTCTGTGCGCCGCCAGGGACTCGAACCCCGGACCCGCTGATTAAGAGTCAGCTGCTCTAACCAACTGAGCTAGCGGCGCCTGCTGACGGGGAAGACATTACATGACCTGGGCAGCAAATGCCGAATCGGTATCCTGGCCCCTCGACGAGGGCCGTGGCGTCGACCGGGCAGCCGGTGCGCCGCAGCCACGCCACAGACACCAGGGGAGCGCATGTCCGAGAGCCACGCCGAAGTCGACCCGCACGCGAAGGCGGAGCTGGACCGCCTCCGCGGCAGCATCGACAACATCGACGCCGCGATCGTGCACATGTTGGCCGAGCGGTTCAAGTGCACGCAGGAGGTGGGCCGCCTCAAGGCGCAGTACCGGCTGCCGCCCGCCGACCAGTCCCGGGAGCGTGAGCAGATCGCCCGGCTGCGCGAGCTCGCGAGCGACGCCCGTCTGGACCCGGCGTTCGCCGAGAAGTTCCTCAACTTCATCATCGCCGAGGTCATCCGCCACCACGAGCAGATCGCCGGTTCCTGACCGCCGTGTCGGAGGAATCCGCTTGACCCCTGACGAAGACCGGGTCAGGGTCGGGGGAATGACGATCTCTCATGAGGTGACGGGGCCGGTCCAGAAGGCCGGGACGCGTGGGGCCGCTGCCGGTGGTGACGCGCTCCCGTTGGTGCTGTTGCACGCCGGTGTCGGTGACAGCCGGATGTGGGATCCGCAGTGGGCGGCGCTGGTCCGCACCGGTCGCCGGGTGGTGCGCTGCGACTTCCGCGGCTTCGGCACGACGCCGCCTGCGGACGGCCCGTACCGGGAGGCTGACGACGTCCTCGCCCTGATGGACGGGCTCGGGATCGAGCGTGCGGTTCTGGTCGGCTCGTCGAACGGCGGCAGGGTCGCCCAGGACGTGGCCCTGGACCGGCCGGACCGGGTCGGCGGGCTGGCGCTGTTCTGCGCTCCCGTCCCGGGCCAGCAGTGGCAGCCCGAGCTGCTCGCTTTCGGCGAGCGCGAGGACGCGCTGCTCGACGCGGGCGACCTGGACGCGGCGACGGAGCTCAACGTGGTCACCTGGCTCGGCCCCGAGGCCGACGACGCCGCGAAGGCGTCCCTGCGGACCATGCAGCGCCGCGCGTTCGAGGTGCAGTCCGGATTGACCGAGGACTTCGCCGCCGCCCCGGTCGAGCGGGACCTGTCGAAGATCGAGGTGCCGACCCTGGTCGTCTCGGGAGCGCACGACTTCCAGGACTTCCGCGACTCTGCCGCACGGCTCGCCGCCGAGCTTCCCGACGCACGCCGGGTCGGACTGCCCTGGGCCGGGCACCTGCCCACCATGGAGCGCCCCGACCAGACCACCCGCCTGCTGCTGGACTTCCTCGACGCGAAGTTCGGCGCCGCCGCCTGACCCTCCCGCTGTGCCGCCCGGGAGGGACGCCTGGTGGGGCGTAGGGTCAGGACGACGTCAACAACGTCGGGGAACCGGAGGGGAAGAGGACGATGGCCAACGAGGACGAGCCGGGAAGCACGGGCAACGCCGAGCGCGCGCGCAACGCTGGTGACGCGGAGGCCGCAGGCACCCCGCAGTCTGCCGCGTACTCCGCGCACGCCTTCGAGTTGGGCACCGACGGTCCGTCGGTGCTGGTGGTCGGTATCGACGGATCCGACTCCTCGATGCGGGCGGCCGCCTACGCCGCGGGGCTGGCGCGGCGACAGGGGGCCAAGCTGGCGCTCGTCTACGTGCAGCCGATCAGCGCGATGGGTGGCGCCGACGTCGGCGCGGCGGTGATGCAGGCGGAGCAGGAGGTCGCCGACGCGTTGCTGGCTGAGATCCGCCAGGCGGCCGAGCGTATGCCCGAACGACAGCATCTGCGCTGGGAGTTCTACACCTCGCCCGGCGACCCGTACCAGGGCCTGGTCGATCTCGCCGACCAGCTCAAGGCGGACGGGGTGGTCATCGGCGCGTCGCAGAAGGCCGGGCACCGGCTGGTCGGCTCGGTCGGCGTCCGCCTGGTGAAGTCCGGCCGCTGGCCGGTCACGGTCGTTCCGTAACCACGGGAAACGTAACCACGGGAAACGCGAGCAGGCGGGGAACGCGAGAAGGCGAGTGCGGAGTGCGGGGTGAGCGGGCATGAGCGCCTCCGGGGGTACCCGGGCGGTGGTCGCGGCGCTGGGCGCCAACCTTGCCATCGCCGCCGCCAAGTTCGTCGCCTTCGCCTTCAGCGGCTCGTCCTCCATGCTCGCCGAGGGCGTGCACTCGATGGCCGACTCCGGCAACCAGGTGTTGCTGCTGATCGGCGGGCGCAAGGCCCGGCGCGCGGCGGACGAGTCGCACCCGTTCGGCTACGGGCGGGAGCGGTACGTCTACGGCTTCCTGGTCTCCGTCGTGCTCTTCACCATCGGCGGCGTCTTCGCGCTCTACGAGGGCTGGGAGAAGGTCCGTCACCCGCACGCCGTCGACCACTGGTACTGGCCGGTGGGCGTGCTGCTCTTCGCGATCGTGGCCGAGGGTTTCTCCTTCCGCACCGCGGTGGCGGAGGCCCGGCCGCTCAAGGGGGCGCAGTCCTGGGCCCGGTTCATCCGCACGGCGAAGGCCCCTGAGCTACCCGTCGTGCTGCTGGAGGACTTCGGCGCGCTGATCGGTCTCGCGTTGGCGCTCGCCGGCGTCGGGCTCGCGGTGCTGACCGGCGACGGTGTCTGGGACGGCGTCGGCACGCTGTGCATCGGTGCGCTGCTTGTCGGGATCGCGTTGGTCCTGGCCGCGGAGACGAAGTCGCTGCTGCTCGGAGAGGGTGCGAGCCCGGCGGCCGCGGCCCGCGTCCGGGACGCGCTGCTGGCCGGCCCCGACGTGGAGCGGGTCATCCATATGCGCACCCTCCACCTCGGCCCGGACGAGCTGTTGGTCGCCGCGAAGATCGCCGTACGCCCGGACGCCGGTGCGGCGGAGATCACGGCGACGATCAACGCCGCGGAGGCCCGGATCCGGGCGGCGGAGCCCATCGCGCGGGTCATCTACCTCGAACCCGACCTCTACAGCGAGGCGGAGGCAGCCGCCGGGCCCGACCCTGACGCGACGCCCGGAGGACGGTGACGGCCCGACAGGCCGCTGCCTGCCGGGCCGTCACGTGATTCACCTGACCCACCGGACTTGCCGGACGTCACTGGACGCGCGGTCCCTGCCTCACATCTCCGGAGCGGCGAATCCGAGGGCGAAGAGGAGCAGCCAGCTCAGCTCCATGAAGATCATCAAGGTGTCCTTGATGAGCAGGTCCTCGATATGGCTGGTCGTCCCGCGCGAGGTCAGCCGGTCGAACCTGACCAGCGCGCCGACCAGCGGCACCACCGTCGCCACATGCCACGAGCGGACCGCATGGTCGGGCTCCATCAGCGCCCAGGCCAGGTAGGCGGCCACCATGGCCAACGCGATCACCCGCTGGGCGACCCGGAGACCGCCGGTCGTGTAGTGCCGCAGCGACGGCCGGTGCGCTGCCGCCGGTGCGCCGAGACCGGCCAGCTCGGTGTGCCGTTTGGCGGTTGCCACGAGCAGCGCGCCGAGGCTGCAGACCAGCACGAACCAGCCCGACGGCGGCACCTGCGAGGAGGCCGCGCCGCCCAGCGCGCGCAGCACGAACCCCGAAGCCACCAGGGTGAGTTCAAGCACCGCGAGATGCTTGAGTCCGAGGCTGTAGAGGAACGAGGACACCAGGTACGCGCTGACCGCCATGGTCAGCCCGTAGCCGGGCGCGGTCAGGCTGAGCGACAGTGCGGCGGCCAGCAGCAGCCCGGCGACGACCATCGCCGTGCCCTCGCTCAGCTCGCCGGAGGCGATCGGGCGCAGGCACTTGCGCGGATGCTGCCGGTCCCGTTCCGCGTCCACCGTGTCGTTGACGAAGTAGACCGCGCAGGACGCCAGGGTGAAGACCACGAAGGCCACCGCGGCACCGCCCAGCGCGCTGCCGCCCCGCGCCTCGAAGTGGCGCGCGGTCAGTTCGGACCCGGTCAGCGGCGCCGCGAAGACCAGCAGGTTCTTCACCCACTGCCGCGGACGCGCGGTGCGCAGTACGGCCGAGGGCCAGCGGGCCCACCCGGCGCGGCGGCCGTCGACGAAGGGGGTCGCCGGGGTCGGCGGCTGCGCGGGTCGCACCGGCTGAGGGGTGGTCATCGCGCGTACACCGCCGTGAAGTCACGGCTCGTCGACTCGTAGTAGCGGTCGGCGGGACGCTCCTGGTCGGGAAGCAGCTTGACCGGTGTCGGGTCGGCCGGGTTCGACTTCGGCTGGTAGTACATGAACGACATCCACGCCGGGTTGATGTCGAGCTGCATGGCCCGCACGCAGCCCGCGCTCGCGAGCAGGTCGGCCAGGGTCCGCACGGACAGGGCCGGGCCGTAGGCGAAGACGAGCCGTCCGTCCGAGGTGACGCCCAGGCCGGAGCGCCAGACGAAGTACTTGCCGGCGATGGTGAGGCCCCAGCCGTACTCGACGTTCTGGTCGACGCTGGCCGGCACCGCGCCGTGATCGACGATCAGCTTGAGGTTCTGGCGGACGCCGGTGACGTTCGGCGTCATCGTCGCGTCACGGCCCCACTGGGCGACCGTCACCTTGCCGTCCTTGGTGAAGACCAGGGAGGCGGAGCCGTCGGTCAGGGTGCCGCGGGTGATGCCGTTGAGGAAGAAGCCGCCCCCGGCCTCGGAGTCGTTGACCTTGAAGCCGCCGTTGAACGTCGCCAGCAGTCCGGTGCGCTGACCGGGCGGAACGGAGGGCGGGACACCCCAGTCGGCGGTGCCCGGGTCGGACTCGCCGGGGTGGAGCTGAAAGCGGAGCAACCGCTGGTCCATCGACACGACCGCCGCGACGTAGGAGGTGTGCTGGTTGTCCGGCCGAAGGAAGGCGCCGAGAACGGCAGGGGTGCCGTGGACGCTGCCGAGCGTCTGCCAGGTCCCTTCGCCGGGGAGCGGCGGTCCGGCGGGGGAGACCAGCCGGGTCGGGACGATCGGTTTCATCGAGGAGGTGCCGCTGTTCTGCACCGGGGCTCCGTCCGGCGTGAGTGCCATCGTCGGCGTGCCGCCGACCTTGGGCGGATGCGCCTTGTACTGCTGGTCCTCGAGGAAGGTGACCAGCGGGCCGAGGTGGTGGTCGCGCCCCCACTCGGCGATCCGGGCGGCCACGCTGTCGTCGCCCGGCGCGGTCAGCGCCTGGCCCACGGACCAGCAGAGCCAGACGAACACCACTGCGATCAGGGCGAGCACGACGCGTGTGGTGCGCAGGCCGAGCAGTCGGCGTATTCGTCGGAACCGCTTGTGCTTGTGCGCCGAGGACGGGCTGCCAGGGCTCTCAGGCTCCTCGGCGGGGTTCTCGGAGACGGACTCGGGCGGCGCTGGTATACCCACGCGGATCTACCTCCTGCCGGGGCGCGCGCGATGGCGCGCATCGGGCACGGGAACGACGGTGCCGTCGATGCCCCCGTGATGACGGCGGTCATGTCTGGTCGCCAGGTCTCTCACGCTAGGTAGGCGGAACCGGAGCCGCCTGTTCGAGTAGGCAGGACGGGTTACGGCCCCGACGGCGCGGCAGGTGGCGCGGTCGCGGGCCGCGTCGGCTCCCTGAACGGCACGGGAGCGGAGCTCAAACGGCCTTCGGCACGCTGATCTTGAGCGTCCGACGGGCGCGGGCGCCGGCCTGGGCACTGGCCTGGGCGCCGGTCCGGCCCCGGCGGGCGAGAGCCGCGGTGACGGAGCTGACGAGGGTGAAGGTGACGGAGGGTTACGACTGCCGAATGAAGATCACGGCTCGACGGTGATCACCCGGACGCCCGGGGCGCGGTGGGCGTCGACCAGGTCACCGTTGGGGCGGTCGTTGGTGTCGACCCAGGCGCGGGCCGCGTGGGCGTCACGGCCGCCTGCGTGCTGTCGGGCGATCAGCCGGGCGTCGCGAACCTCGTCGGCGGTGGCCAGGAACCAGACGACGTCAAGCGCCGCGTGCACCTCCGACCAGCCGGGGCCGGCCGCGTCACCTGCGGCGAGGTAGTTGCCCTCGGTAACGACCAGCCGGGTCGCGGGCCGGACCAGGTGGCGGGCGGCGATCGGCTCGTGCAGGGTCCGGTCGTAGTCCGGCACGTACACCGGCTCCGCCCCCGGGAGGCTGCGCAGTCGCCGCAGCAGCGCGAGGTAGCCCCAGACGTCGAAGCTGGGCGCCGAGCCCTTCCGGTCGGTCAGGCCGAGGCGGGCGAGCTGGATGTTGGAGAGGTGGAAGCCGTCCATCGGGACGTAGGCCGCGGCGTCCGGGCCGAGCCGGTCGCAGAGCTCCGTCACCAGGCGGCGGGCCAGCGTGGACTTGCCCGCACCCGGAGCGCCCGCGATCCCGAGGAGCGCGCGCCCGCCCGGCGCGGGGACCAGCTCGGCGGCGGCGTCGACCAGCTCCTGTGCCTTCATGGCTCCACCTGTCCTCGGCCGGACGTCTGCCGCGCCAACGCCGAAGGGCCTCCTTGCGATAACAAGGAGGCCCTTCGCTGTCTGTGCGCCGCCAGGGACTCGAACCCCGGACCCGCTGATTAAGAGTCAGCTGCTCTAACCAACTGAGCTAGCGGCGCCTGCTGACGTGGAAGACTTTACATGAACGGCGACCGAATGCCGAATCCGTTCCGCCCGGCCACCACCTGGCCGCCGACCGGCAAATGCCTCGTCCCCGGATCGCCCTGCTGCCGTTCTGCCTCCTCGAATCGTTCGTTGATCTTGTCGGACCCGCGTGGGATCTTGGACGCATGCCCGGACCCGTGCGTCTCCCCAGTGATGTCCTGCGCTACACGGCGTTCTCGACCGATCCCGCGGGCGGCAACCCCGCCGGCGTCGTGCTGGATGCCCGCGGCGTCCCGGACGCCGACATGCTCGCGGTAGCGGCTCAGGTGGGGTACTCCGAGAGCGCCTTCGTCACCGAACGCGACGAGGAACGCCGACGCTTCCGGGTGCGCTACTTCAGCCCGCTGGTCGAGGTCGCCTTCTGCGGGCACGCCACGGTCGCCACCGCGGTGGCCCTGGCCGAGCGGCTGGGGGAGGGCTCGTTGCTCTTCGACACGGGGGCGGGCGAGATCGCCCTGGAGGCCGCCAAGGGCGAGGGCGGTGTGATCCGCGCCACGCTGACCAGCGTGCCGACCCACTCGCGGTCCGTGGACGCCGCGGTGCTCGCCGAGGCGCTGACTGCACTGCGCTGGGCCCCGGAGGATCTGGACGGCGAACTGCCGCCGCGCGTCGCGTTCGGCGGGGTGGAGCACCTGGTGCTCGCTGTTCGCTCCCGTGCGCGGCTGGCGGCGCTGGACTACGACTTCGACGGACTGGCCGAACTGATGGGCCGTCAAGGTTGGACGACGCTGCAGCTGGTGTGGCGCGAGAGCCCGGAGCTCTACCACGCGCGCGACCCGTTCCCGATCGGCGGCGTGGTCGAGGACCCGGCCACCGGCGCGGCTGCTGCGGCGTTCGGAGGTTACCTGCGCGACCTGGGCGCACTCCCGGCGTCGGGCGCCTTCACCATCCGCCAGGGCGAGGACATGGGCCGCCCGAGCACCCTGGTCGTCGCCGCCTCGCCGGACGACGAGCGGGTGCGGGTCTCCGGCACGGCGGTGCCCATCGGCTGAGTCCCGCGCCGTTCCGGTTTCGGCACGGCCGTCAGCCCGTCAGCCCGTCAGTCCTTCGGCGTGACCTTGCAGCCCTCAGGCGCGGAACCTCAGCCCGCCGGGACGAAATCGGGCGGGGCCACGTCCGGTGCGGGGGAGGGCGCACCGGACGTAGCCGCCGCCAGCTTGGCGGCCTCCGCGCGGGCCGCACCGCCGGGCAGGTCGCGGGAGGCGCGGACACAGGCCCACAACAGGGTGGAAGCGCCGGGGAGCCAGGGCTCGGGGCCGTCGGGCGCGACGATCCAGCGCCCCTGGGCCTCCGGCGCGTCCAGGGGTCGCTGCAGCGGCGGAACGGTGATCGCGTCGCCCTGGCCGTGGCAGAGCAGGGGCGGGACGTCGCGTGCCCACTCCTCCCAGACCAGCAGCGGGCGGAGGCGCGCGGCGGTGCCGGGCTCGGCGAAGATCAGGATCCGGCCGCGGAGGGTGGCCACCGGCCCGCAACCCGGCCCGCTCGCCCAGAGCTCGTCGAGCACCCTGCGGCCGAAGAGTCCGGGCAGGTTGATCACATCGAAGACGCGGCCGCAGGGCAGGACCGTGGCGGCCCACGGGCGCGTCTCCCAGAGCGCACGCATGCTGCGCGGGTACTCGCTCGCGGAGGCCAGCCAGGCCTCGCCGGCGACGGTCACGTACTCGACGGAGTCGTAGGTCCACATGTCCACGGTCCAAGCTGTATCGGGACGCGGAAGACGGCCGCACCGGAACCTGGGAAAGCCGGACACGTAGGGGTGAATCGGAGTAACATCTGCTGCCTTTGGCATATGCCAGGGGGGTAGGAACGGCGGTGCGGGGCCGGTCCCTACGCAAGCGGCCGGCTTCTCATCAGGCCACGCCCGTGCTCGACCATCTTGGCGGCATAGTCCGGAGTCCAGTCGGCGCGGGCCGCGATCTCCTCGAGAGTGAGGTTGTCGAACCGGCGCGGGTCGGCGAGTTGGGCCGCCGCTATCGCCTGGAACTCGGAGGCGCGCTCCGCAGCCGCGCGGAACGCGAGCGTCAGCTCGGTTGCGCGGCCGAGCAGCTCGCGCGGGTCCTCGATCGACTCCAGGTCGAAGAAGTGCTCGGTCTCCGGCTCCGCCAATCCGGGCTCGAAGAGCAGCGGGGCAGGGCGGAGCCTCCTCTGCGACGAGCGATCGGGCGTGGAGTCGGACATCGGACACCTCCTGATGCGTGCGGACGAGCTGCCGGCAGTCCATTGTCGGTCCGAAGCTGCCGGGTGAGGAACAGGGCCTCTCCACCTGGTTATTCCCGTGACGGCGCAGCGGGATTCGGCCTGTTTTCCCGCGCTTCACCGCGCCTGCGGGCTGTCTGTGGGCGGTCTGCGGGCCGCGAGTGGAACCACAGGCGCCGGCTCAGGGCCGGCAGCGGACCCGGTGGGGGCCGAGGTGCTCCAGCACGGCCTGGTTGGCCTCCCAACCGTCCGGGAACTTCAACGTCACGCCCAGCTGGACCGGTTCGGCCGAGGGGTGTTCGTCGAGCAGCTCCGGGATCCCCGCCCTGGCGACCACGACGCACGCGTGGCGGTGACGGGACGTCAGCACGCAGAGGCGGCCGGTCTCCAGATGGAACGCGGTGGCGTCCGGACGCCCGGACAGCGGGTGGAGCACCACGGTGACGTCGTACTCGCGCCCCTGCAAGCGGTTGGCCGTGTCGACGGTCA
The DNA here is from genome assembly GCF_041262505.1 of Streptacidiphilus sp. MAP5-3. Lineage (NCBI taxonomy): Bacteria > Bacillati > Actinomycetota > Actinomycetes > Kitasatosporales > Streptomycetaceae > Streptacidiphilus > Streptacidiphilus sp. MAP5-3. The sequence continues at coordinate 33,265 of NZ_JBGCCL010000011.1, read as the reverse complement.
CACCGCCGACGCCGAGCGCCGCAAGTGCCGCGCGAACCGCCGAGGCCTGGTCGCGATGGGCGGTGCCGACAGCGACCCGGTCGGCGGTGAGTTGCTCCTCGCCCCGCTCCGAGAGCGTGCTCCCGCCGCGGGCCAGCAGTCGGGCGACCACGGCCGCGACCGCGGCGACCGCCTCCGGATCGGTGCGGACGGTGTGCCGAGGCGGAAGCTCCAGCAGACCCCAGCCGGAGGCCGCGGCCACGTCGAGGACCTCGTCCGCCGCGGCCGCCAGGCGCCGTGTGAGAGTGCCCGGGAGCGTGGGAGTGGTCAGGGGCGCGGGTGCGCCCAGCAGCAGTCGGCGGTCGCCGGGTCCGGTCCCGGCGCGGAACGGGGTGAACGGGTAGAACGCGTCGGAGATCAGCGGCGCGGCGGAGGCCGGCAAGCGCCAGGAGACGGGAAGCCGGTGCGGAACGATGCCGGGGTTGTGCGCGAGCAGCGTGACGACCGCACTCTGCGAGGGGTCGTAGCTGAGCCCCGCCCAGGCGTCCGCATCGACGATGCTGAACGGGTCCAACTGGCCCGGATCGCCGACGAAAAGCGCCCGCTCGAACAGCCGCGCCACGGCGAGCAGCGCGTCCGAGCGCATCTGGTACGCCTCGTCGACGATCGCGTGACGCCACGGATCGACGTCCTTCACCCACTGCCACTTCGCCGCCGTGGCCACCACGACCGGCAGTTCGCGCAGGTCGGAGACCTTGGTCGAGGCTACGACACCCGGGTGGCGCAGGGCGTGCCCGGCCGGGGTCGCGTCGCTGCCGTGGAGACGGCCGATGGCCAGCCCGGGGTCCTTCTCGGCGAGCCGGTCGACCAGGTCGTCCACCTGGCTGTTGGTCTGCGCGACGATCATCAGCCGCTCGCCCGCACCCGCGAGCTCGCGGGCGGCCCGGACCACGAGCGTCGACTTGCCTGCGCCCGGAGGCGAGTCCACGACGGTGCCGCGCTCGCTGCCGTGCACCGCGGCCCGCAGGATCGCCGCGACCGCGGCGTCGGCCTGCTCGCCCGGGGACGGCGGGGCGGCGGACGTCCCCGACGCCTCGGATGCCCCGTACGGGTCGGTGGTGCTGCTCACTGCGGCGGGCCTCCGTGGGTCCAGGGGGTGTCCTCGGGCTCCGGCAATGGCGCGGACTGACGTGCCGACAGTTCGAACAGGGTGAAGCAGACCTGTTCGCCGGGCTCGGGGACGCTGCCCTGCTCCGGCTCCTTCTTGCGGCCCATGCCGCTCAGCAGACGTACCGTCAGCAACCCGGCCGCCTCGTCGATCCCGGTCAGCTCGGCCTTCTGGGCGGACGGACCGTTGGCCCGGTGCAGCTCCGAACCGGCCTCGACGTGGGGGCGGTCGGCGGTGCGGACGGTCACCAGCGGGCGCGGCTTCGGGCTGCGGCCGCTGGTGTCGTAGGCGGGTTCGACGGACACGACCTCGCCGGCGAAGGCCTGTCCGGCAAGCCGGTGCTCGGCCATGGCCAGCGGGTCGTCCAGCGCCTCCTGCAGGTCGAGGCGGGTCAGTTCGCGTTCGCGCTGGGCGAGTTTGCGCGCGGCGGTCACGGCGTCGTCACGCACCGGCTGCGGCGGCTCGCCCGCGGCCAGTCGGTCGCGGTGGCCGGTGTACGACCAGCGGTCGCCCTCCCACCGCTCGGCCACATGCGCGCCGGGCGGCAGCGTGCGCAGCAGGTCGATGCCCTGCCACACCTGCTGCCAGACCGGGAGCAGCACTGCCTCCAGCAGCGCGTCGATCTCGGCCGCGCGTGCCGCGACCACGTGCGCGGCCTGCTCGTCGTCGCCGACTCCACCGTCTGCCGCTTCGGTGACGGTTCGGTCCGCGGTGGCGCGGGCGGCATCCCGAGCGGCGTCGCGAGCGGCGTCGTGGCGGGTGATCGCGGGACCAAGCACGGCACGGTCGAAATCGGGGTCGGTGGCCGGACCGGCCGGAGGGCAGAGGAGTTGGCCCTGCACGTCCCGTTCGTTCTCGGCCCGCAGCGCCGCCCGCTCGCCGCGTTCGCCCTCGGGTGGGGCGATCCAGCCGAGCAACGCGCCCAGATGCGCGTCCTCCAGTGAGCTCTGCCCCGTCGCCCAGTGGCGCGCCAGCACCCCCGTCAGCGGCAGCAGCAGGGACGAGCCCGGCACCTGTGCGCGCTCGGCGAGGTGGGTGAGCCAGCGCCCCAACAGCGGCACCCGGGGCGGAGCCGGGAACGGACCCGGGTCGGCGTCCTCGGCCGTGCGCCGGAACCGCATCGACCGGCCGAGCAAGCCGAGCAGCTCGACGCCGCCCTGGTTGGGAACGATCAACTGTGGTGCGTCGGTGCAGAGTTCGCGGACCTCTGTGGTGCGCTCGCCCGAGTCGGCGTCCTTGCCGGTGCGTTCGATGAGTTCGACGGACTCGCCGAAACCCTCCAGATACGGCAGCAACTCGTCGGCCAACCGGGCCAGGAAGGCGAACCGCAGGTCGCGGTCGAGCGGCTGTGGCACGGTGAGCAGTACCGGCCGCTCGCGGTCGCACCCGAGCAGGGCCGCGAGTGGCGCGCCCGTCTCGCCGGCAGCGGTCAACGGCACCAGGACGAAAGGCCGTTCGGCCAGATGCCGGTGGCGGACCGTGGCCAGCGGTTGGGCTCGGCCCGACCGTACCGCCTCCAGTCGGGCCAGGGTGGACAGCAGGCTCACCGCACGACCGCCATGTCGCGTGCGGACATCGTCGCTGTCGCTGTCGCTGTCGCCGTTGCTGTCGCTGCCGCAGCGGGCGTGGCAGTGGCCGTGGCCAGCGCCTCGCGGCGGAGCTCGGCCGCTCGTGCCAGTGCGCCGCCGGGTGTGGTGGCGGCGAGGGCCTCGTCGACCGTGGTCAGGCTGCCGAGTTCGCCACGGACGCCACGACCGAGCGTCTCCACCGACCCGGCGGCGCGCGCCTGTGACCTGCAGTGGAACGCCAACTCGCAGGCGGCCAGGCAGTCAGGTGCGTAGGCATGGGGGAGCGCGTCGACGGAGTGCGGCGCGTCCTCCAGGCTTGCCCTGGGCGGGAGCACGTCGAGCAGCTGTTCCACCCGGGTGAGCCGGGCGAGCTGACGCCTGGTCACGGCGATCTGCTTGCGCAGGTCCACCGACGCGGCGGTAGGCGCGTTGCTGAAGTCGCGCGGGCAGACCAGCAGGCCCGTCGTGCTCGGAGCCGCGGCCAGACCCTCCGGCTCGGCGTATGGGGAGGCGGGCAGCGTCGTGCCCTCCAGCGCAGCAGCGGTCGCACGCAGCGCCAGCACGTAGACGGCGGCCTGGCGGGCTGCCGCGCCCACCTTGGCCGGATCGGCGGCTCCGTCCAGGATCGGGAAGGACTTGATCTCCAGCACCGTCCAGCGCCCGTCCGGCCGGACGACGACGGCATCGGGCTCCAGCGAGACCGTGGACCCGGCGACCTCGAGCCGCAGTAGCGGATGGTCCAGCACCGTCCACACGCCGGGCCGCGCCGAAGCCTCGGCCAGCACCGACCGGGTACGCGCGGCCCGGACCGCGGCACCGTCCTTGACCAGCAGGTCCGGCACCTCGACCGGAGTCTGCTCGTCGCCCTCGGGCAGCAGCGTCCGACGCAGCAGGGCGACCAACTCGGCGCAGCCATCGGCGCGCAGCCGTCGCTCGAAGACCAGGCCGCGCGTTATCGCGAACGGTGACTGGCCCATCGCCCCCGGAGCGCCGAGCCGTTCGGCCAGCGCGGCCTTGTCGACCCCGGCGGCGTCCAGCACAGCCCGTCGTCCGCACCCCGGATTGGCGGCGAGCGCGGCCAGTGTCCGCGCGTCCATGCTCCGCGCGGCGGCACGACCGCGGAGCGCGGCGAGCCGCGATTCGAGCGGGGTGAGCGGCGGGTCGACCCGCATGTGCGTCGAGTGGTTCATGGTGCCCGCCAGTGTGGCACCTTCCACTGACAATTCGGGATGTCCTTCGGGGACGTGCGTCAGACGTGCGTCACGGGGGAGACATGGACGTCGGGCGTCGGCTGAGGGCTCTCGGGTTCGCTCGCTGGACCGGGCCGGCCAGGAGGCCGCCGAGGACGACCACGGCGGCGCCTGCCAGGATGTCGAACAGGTAGTGGCTGCCGGTCCCCGTCACCACCAACGCGATGATCACCGGGTAGAGCAGCCCCAGCGTCCGGACCGTCCGGTCCCGCGCGAACCGGACCAGCATCACGCCGCACCAGAGCGCCCAGCCCACATGGAGACTCGGCATGGCGGGCAGCGCGCGGGGTGGCGCAGCGGGGAGGCAGGCGAAGCCGGTCAGAGCGAGCACGGTGGTGATCCCGAGCCAGGTCCGGGCGCGACGGTAGGCGTGGCGGTGCCGTCGCCACAGCCAGATCAGCACGGCCGGGGTGGCCAGGTAGTGCAGCGTCGCGTAGGCGAAGTCGGCAGGTATGCCGAGGTCGAGCAGACGGGTCGCGCCGCGGTGGGTGCTGTTGATGCCGCCGCGGACCAGGAGGCTGCTCCCGTCGTAGGCGAGGTAGATCACCACGACGAGCAACAGCTCCCGCACCGATGCGCCGAGTGCGTCGTGTGGTGCGACGTTCCTGTGCCCCGGTGTGGTGGCGGTCGATGACATGGCGGGCTCCGGGCGCGACGGGACGATTCGGCATGGAAACCGTACGCAGTACCGTACGCCGTACGCCAGGTATTGTCGCAACCGCCCCCGGTCTCGGTGCGAGTGGCCCGCGAACCCGGTCGAACACACCCGTTGTGGTGCCTTTTACCGGCCGTTACCTCACCTGTGTACGCTCCTGGCATGCCCTCCGAGCAGTCCGCCGGCACCGTTGCCAGGCCCAGGCCGACGCGGCGGTCGCGTGCGCCGCGGGGATCGTTGAGCGCCGAGCTGATCATCGAGCGGGCCCTCCGCCTGCTGGACGACAAGGGCCTGGACGCCTTCTCGATGCGCGCCCTGGCCGAGGACCTGGGCGTCGGCACGATGGCCCTGTACACCTACTTCCGCGGCAAGGACGAGCTGTTCCGTGCGGCCAGGGACCGGGTGCTCGACACCTACGTCCCGCCCAGCACCGAGGGCAGTTGGGACCAGCAGCTGCGGGCCGCCTGCATCGCGGTGCACGACCTCTTCACCGGCCGTCCGGCCGTGCTGCGCCTGCTCGCCGAGTCCACCGGCCACGACGACTTCCTCGACGCGGCCACGTCGGCGATGGAGCGGATGCTCATGCTGTTGCGCGAGGCGGGACTGGGGCGCGAGGACGTGACGCGCGCCTATGGCACGCTCTCACGCTTCACCATCGGCTCCGCGCTCCGCGAGATCCGTGTCTGCGCCCGCCCGGAGGCAGTCGAACGCTTCCGCAGCCGCCTGGCAGCGCTTCCGCAGGACCGCTTTCCGAACCTGGCCGATCTCGCGCCCGAGATGCTCGCCTGTGCGGGCGACGGCGCGGGCCAGTACGCCTACGGGCTGGACCTGATCCTCTGCGGCATCCGCGAGCGTGCCCGGCAGGCGGCCGAGGCACCCGCGTCGCAGGCCTGACCAGCCGGGATCGTGGCTGACCGGCTCGGGTCGGGGCGGGGTGCGATCCGGATCCGGGTCGCGATCCGGGTGGGGTGAGGCGGGGCGGGATGTGAGGCCGGGCCGGGTCGGCGTCGTTCGGGTCGGCAGTCGGGGGATCATGGGAGATGTCCTGCGCGCCTTGCGCGCCCCGCACGCCCCTGGAGGAACGTTCATGCCCGCGCGGCTGCTGCTGGTTCGGCACGGTGAGACCGACTGGTCGGCGACCGGTCGCCACACCGGGCGGACGGACATCCCCCTCACCGACGAGGGCCGCACGATGGGCCGTCGCCTGGGTGAGCGGTTCGCCGCCGCGCCATGGCACGGCCTGGTGGACGCGGAGATCCTGAGCAGCCCGCTCTCCCGCGCCAGGGAGACCGCCGAACTGGCGGGCTTCGGTGAGCGCCTGGCCCTCGACGACCGGCTGCTCGAATGGGACTACGGCAGCTACGAGGGCCTGACCGGCCCCGAGATCCGCGCCGGGGCGCAGCCGGGCTGGCTGATCTGGCGCGACGGCGTCCCCGCGGGCGAGAAGATCGGCGAGGTCAGTGCGCGGGTGGACGCGTTCCTCGCCGACATCGACGCCCGTGCGGGCGTGCCGGACCCGGACACCACGGTGATGCACAGCGCCGACCGCGACCTCGTGGTCTTCGCCCACGGGCACCTGCTCCGCATCCTCACCGCGCGCTGGCTGGGCCTGCCGCCGGAACAGGCGCAGCGCTTCAAGCTCGGCCCGGCCACGCTGTCAGTGCTGACCTGGGAGTACGGCGCCCGTGCCGTCGAACGTTGGAACGACGCCGCGCATCTGGCGTAGGGCTGTCTTCCGGATCAGGTCGGGATCACGCTGGGATCAGCCCTCCAGGAACCGCTCCAGCGCCTCGACCACCAGCTTGTGGTCGTCCACCTGCGCCAGCCCCGACACGGCGACCGTTCCGACCAGGCCGACATCGGTGACGGCCACCGGGAACGCGCCGCCGTGCGCCGCATAGCGGTCCGGGCAGAGCCGCGACTTCTCCTCGAAGCTGCTGCCCTTCTCGCGGAAGCGCTGCCCGACCAGGTAGGAACTGGCACCGTAGCGTCGCACCACACGGATCTTCCGCTCGATCCATGCGTCGTTGTCCGCGCAGGTACCGGGGAGGGCGTAGTGGAACAACTGCTGTTCGCCGCGGCGGATGTCGACGGTGATCGGCAGCCCGCGCTCCCCGGCCAGCTCGGCGAGCAGACAGCCCAGACGCCAGGCGTCCTCGTTGGTGAAGCGGGAGAACTGCAACCGCCGCTCCTGCTCGACCAGTTCGGCGGTCGTCGTCACAGTGCCACCGTCCGGCCCTCGGCGGAGGAGAGACGCGCGGCCTCCAGCACGGTCAGCGTGTTGATCGCGTCGCGCGCGGCGACCGGCGCGGGCGCGCGCCCGTGGAGAGCCTCCACGAGCCGGGCGTAGAAGTCCTGGTACGCGCCGGGGAGGGTCGGGTGGGCGACCGAGTCGTCGACGGTGCCGAGCCGTCCATAGCGCTCCGGGGGAGTCTCGCCCCAGCCCTCGTCGGCGGGGGTGCGTCCGGCGCGCAGCGCATCCTCCTGGCCGTCCAGCCCGTAGCCGACGTAGGAGGCCTCGCTGCCCAACACCCGGAAGCGCGGGCCGAGATCGGCGGCCACCGCGCTCATCCACAGGTGGGAGCGGGTGCCGTCGGCGTGGGTCAGCGCCACGAAGGAGTCGTCGTCGGCCTGCGCGCCGCGTCGACGGACATCCAGCTCCGCGTAGACGCGGACGGCGGGTCCGAAGAGGGTGAGCGCCTGGTCGACCAGGTGGCTGCCCAGGTCGTACAGGACGCCGCCGGCCTCGGCCGGGTCGCCCAACTCGCGCCAGCCGCCCTTGAGGTTGGGGCGCCAGCGTTCGAAGCGCGACTCGAAGTGGTGCACCGTGCCGAGCCGACCCGAGCGGATCAGCTCGCTCACTGTACGGAAGTCGCCGTCCCAGCGCCGGTTCTGAAACACACTCAGCAACACGCCACGCGCCTCCGCGAGCTCGGCGAGGGCCCGGCCCTCGGCGGCGGTTGCGGCCAGGGGCTTGTCGACGACGACCGGGACCCCGGCCTCCAGTGCGGCGGTCGCGAGCGCGACGTGGGTCCGGTTGGGGGAGGCCACCACGACCAGGTCCAGCCCGAGCGGCCAGAGTTCGGCGGCGTCGGCCAGGAGTCGGGCTTCCGGGTACCGGGCGGCGGCCTGGTCCCTGCGCTCCGGGTTCGAGGTGACGACCGCGTCCAGGTGCAGTCCCGGGGTGTTCGCGATCAGCGGTGCGTGGAAGACCGCACCCGCGACGCCGTAGCCGATCAGGCCTACGCGCAGCGGGGCGGCGTTGTTCTCTGTGCGGTTCGCAGCCATGCCCCCCAGTTAAACAACAGTGTGGATTAAGTGGCAAGCAAGCCGCATAATCAATTCGTGGCCTCCCTCTCGTCCCGTTCCACTGAACCCGCTGACCTCGCCGATTCCACTGGTTCCACGGGTTCCGCCGGTGCCGCGAGCGCGTCGACCGCCCGGGCGGGTGCGAATCTCACCGCGCTGCGCGACCACAATGCGGCGGCCGTGCTGAGCCTGGTCCGTGCCGCCGGGGCGGGCGGGGTCAGTCGCGTCGAGCTGGCGCGGGGCTCTGGGCTGACTGCCCAGGCGATCAGCAAGATCGTCCAGAGGCTGCTGGAGGACGGCCTCGTCGGGGAGTCCGGGCGCGGGGCCTCGACCGGCGGGAAGCCTCGGACCCTGCTGGCCCTTGTTCCCGAGGCGCGTTGGGCGCTCGGCGTTCAGTTGGGGCGCGACGCCCTCACGGTCCTCCGGGCCGACCTCGCCGGACGGGTCGCGGACACCCGTCACCTGCCCATCGACCTGGCGGAGTGGGGGCCCGGCCCGGTGCTCGACCTGCTGGCCGAGGAGGTGGACCGGCAACTGACCGCCGTCGAGCGCGAACGGGTCCTCGGGGTGGGCGTTGCCTCGCCGGGGCCGCTGGACCAGCAGGCCGGCGTGCTGCACGAGGTCACCGGAGCTCCTGCCTGGAACCGAATGGCGCTGCGCGATGCCGTCGCGGACCGCCTCGGGCTGCCCACCGAGATCGAGAAGGACAGCACGGCCGGAGTGCTCAGCGTCCTGGGTTCCCCGAACCGGGCGTTCATCCACCTCGACCACGGTCTCGGCGCTGGTCTCGTCCTCGGTGGTGCGGTCCAACGTGGAGCGCGCACCAATGCCGGAGAGTTCGGGCATCAGGTCCTCGACCCCGCGGGCCCGCGCTGCCGTTGCGGCAACCGCGGCTGTCTGGAAGCGCTCTGGCAGGCGGCAGCCACGCCGGAGCAGGCGGCACGGCTTCTCGGCGAGGGTGTCGCCAACCTGGTCCGGCTGCTGGACCTGGACGAGGTCGTCCTCGGCGGTCGTGAGGTGGCCGACGCCCCCGAGGCCTACCTCGCGGCGGTGCGGGAGGTCCTCGACGCCAGGCTCCCCGACCCGTCCTGGCAGCGTGTCTCCCTCGCCGTCGCCCCGGCTGGGCGGGATGCCGTGGCCCTGGGCGCCGCCGGGTTGGTGCTGACGCGCGTGTTCGGCTGAGGCACGCCCAGTCGGACGGGGCCGCGGCCAAGGGCCCTCAGGCGCGGGGCCGTAGCCGACGGCCCTCAGGCGTCGGACCGCAGCCAAGAGGCCCGAGGCGCGGGGCCCCGCCCTCGGTCGGCGGCTCAGCTTGCCAGCGCCAGCTGGTACCGCTCCAGGAACTCAGCCACCTCGGGGACGCGGCTGAGCCCGCGGCTGCGCATCCGCTCCGCAGTCGCGGAGACCATGCCCCTGATCCGCGTCGAGCGCACCGAGGTGAGCAGGGCGACCGCGTCGGAACCGGTGCAGGCTGCCTCGACGACCGAGCCGCGGCCGAGCTCGTCGTGCGCCAACTCGGCGGTGTACAAGGCGCGGTTGCGTACGAAGTGGGTGGGCTGCAGCGTTATGGCCTGTTCGGCCCAGCGCGCGGCCGAGTCGAACTCGCCCAGGGCGGCCCAGCATTGGGCGGTCAACCCCGCCAACTCGCCCTCGTTGAAGAAGGACATCCACTCGGGATCCGCCTCCGAGGTGCCGGCTTCGAAGTGGCCTCGGGCCTCGCCCAGGGCGCGGGCGCAGGCTCCGCGATCGCGCAGCAGTGCCCAGCCGCCCGCCTCGCGCAGCGAGAGCAGTGCCAGCAGGCGCGGCGAACCGAGCTCGGCCGCTGCCGTGCGCGCGGCCTGCGCGGCCCGGACCGACTCGCGGGGGCGTCCCGCATCACGCGCGAGGAAGGCGGCGTTGCAGAATGCGTGCGCCTCCAGAGCGGGGTCGCCGGCCATCCGCGCGGTGGCGAGGGCCTCGGCGTAGAGCGAGCGGGCCTCGCCGAGCCGGCCCGAGTCGTGGGCGAGCCAGCCGACCGAGATCGCCAGCTCGCCCGCCCAGGCTTGGAGTTGCTGCTCGACCTTGGCCGTGTAGGAGCCACAGTTGAGCAGTTGGTAGGCCGAGCGCAGGGTGTCACCGGCCCGCTCGAACAGGGTGTCCGCGCCGTGGACGTCGTCCAGCAGTCGGATCTGACGGACCGCCGACTCGACCTCGCGGACTTCTCGGGCGCCGACCTTGGTGCCCACGACCGGCTCGGCCGGGGCGGCGGTGCCTCCCGCCGCCCCGGCGGCCGCGGCCTGAGTCGGGACGTCCCAGCTCAGAGCGGTGGCCACGGCCAGTGGGCCGCCGGTCAGGAACGTGCGTCGCTGCACGTCGTCTTTCTCCTCATCGAGTGGTGCCGCGGAGGCGGGTCTGCACCGGGCCTCCTCGCGGGGTGTGAAGCCCAGCTCGGCCAGTCCGGCGCCCGGGAACATGTGCCGGAACACCCGCTCGTAGGCGTAGTTGGGGCACCGGATCTCGCCCGACTCCACCCGGCCGACGTAGCGCGCGTCGCAGGAGACGTGCTCCCCGATCTCGCGCGCCGCGCGGCGCACCGAGGCGGCGAACTCGCGCGGCGAGAGATCCCCGCGGAGATCGCGCATCCGCAGGTTGGGAGAGGGTTGCGAACGGAGAGAGTCGTGAGCCATGCGGCACCCCCTGGTACGGAACAGCAGTGGTGAGGTTACTCTCCGCAAAAATTCGAACACGCAGGGTTCTGTGACAAATCGGACGTGCTCGCTTCGATCTGCTATGAAATGCCACGGCCTGCCCTGCCTACACCCGTGGCCCGTGATCGGCTGTCGCGTTGTACCTGGTACCGCAGGGTCGTTCGCGGCGCGGCAGGACCGCGTTCGACCAGGCGTGATTGCGTGATCCTGCCGGATCAGGGAGGCCCGGGTGCGACCCGGCACGGCCAAGGAGGCACCTGTGCAGGTGGATACGGGACGTCAGGCGGCGGCCGAGTGCCGTGCGCGCAGGCTGGTCGAGGCCGCCGACCAGTGCGACCGGGTTGACCGGGTCGACGGATGGGAGGACAGGGCGCGTGGCATGGTCGACGTGGTGACGGTCCCTGAGCGTCAGGGGCTGGAGGCGGTCGACATCCTGCGCCTGCGCGGCGGCTGCGGCGGGGTGCTGCACGACACCCCCGCGCTGCCACTGCCGCTGCTGAGTGGGGAGCGGGCGGTGCCGGGTGCCGCTACCGGCGTCGGCGTCGGTGCTGGTGCGGGCATCGGCACCGGTGCTGCGGGCTCGACGCTCTCGTTCCTGGTCCCGTTCGGCACGGCCGAGGCCTGGCAGCTGCCGGGAAGCTCCTGTCGGCACGTCCGCGTGCCCGGTCCGGAGTACGACTGGCTGTTGCCGCCCGGCGACGGCCTCGGCCGTGCCGCGCTCACCGATCCGGGCCAGTTGAGCGAGGCCCTCGGCGAGGCCGCGCGCACGCTCGCTGTCTGCGACGGGTGCCGAAGTTGAAAGCTCTCCGCTCTCCGGTCCTCGCGCTCTCCGGTCCTCGCGCTCTCCGGTCCTCGCGCTGTGCGGTCCGGAGCGTGTCCGCCCGGGAGCTCTGCTGACCTGGTCGAACCCCGGATGTGGTGCTGACGGCCGACGCCGGATACTGGGCGGGTGGCAAGGAAGCACAGAGCGAAGCAGAGCACGGGACAGGGCGACGACGAGGGCACCGCGCGTGGACGGTCCGGCTCCGGAACCGCCGGCGGCTCCGCGTCCCAGCGCCTGGCCGAGCCGGTCGGCTCAGGCCTGGCGGAGCTGGTGCCAGACCGGGACCGTGCCGACGCCTGGACCCTGCTGCTCGACGGCGCTCCGCAGTCGCACGTCGACCTCGCCGATCCGCGTCGGCTGACCTTCGAGTACCAGCGTCGTCTCGGCCGGATCGCGGACCTGGCCGGGCCGCCCGGAAGGCCTGTCAACGCTCTGCATCTCGGTGGTGGCGGGCTGACGCTGCCGCGCTACGTCGCCGCGACCCGGCCCCGGTCACGGCAGCAGGTGGCGGAGATCGACACGGCCCTGACCGAACTGGTCCGCCGTGAGCTGCCGTTGGACCGCGCCTGGCAGATCCGCGTGCGCGGCGCCGACGCTCGCGAAGTGCTGGGCCGGACCCCCGAGGGCTGGGCCGACCTGGTCATCGCGGACGTCTTCAGCGGCGCGCGCGTCCCCGCCCACTGCGCGACCGTCGAGTTTGCGGAGTCCGTGGTCCGGGCGCTGGCCCCGGGAGGGCGCTACGCCGTGAACATCGCCGACGGGGGACGACTGCCGTTCGCCCGTCGGCAGGTGGCGACGTTGCGGGCGGTCTTCCCCGAGGTGGCGCTGGTTGCCGATCCGGCGGTGCTGCGCGGCAAGCGCTTCGGAAACCTGATCCTGCTGGCCGCCCTGACACCGCTCCCCTTGGTGGAGCTGGGGAGCGCCATGGCCGGAGACCCGGTCATGGCCCGGATCGAGCAGGGACCCGACCTCGTCGACTTCCAGGCGGGTGCCCTGGCGATGCGTGACGTCGACGCCGAGGCCTCCCCGCAGCCGCCGGAGACGGCCTTCCGCGACTGACGCCCCTGGGCGTGCGGGGGAGCGGGGGTCAGTGGCCGCTGGGGAGGCCCCGGTGCTTGTAGCAGGCGATGGCGGTGAGCAGCAGCCCCAGCAGGACGGGCACCAGCCAGGCCATCGTGTCGACATGGTGAGGTGCGTCCTGGTTCGGGACCGACGCGGGCACCGGTGTGGGTGCGGCGATGGCGGCAGCGGTGAACACTGTGACGAACAGGTGCACGTTCTGTACAACGAGCGGGTTCTACCCAGCGTTACTCCTCCGGTCGTGGTACAGCACCTATGCGCGCCATGATCATGCACCGATGATCCGTGACGCGCGCACGACCGTTCCTCGCAAGCCGGTGGCGCGAGTAGCGTGGACAATCACGGGGCCGATTTCGCGTCCTCGGGGCAGAGTCGGGGTGATGACGATGCTGGTTGTGGATGTCGTCCTGGGGGTTCTCGGCGCCGGAGCGGTCTGGCTGGCGACGGGAGTGCGCGTCGTTCAGCAGTTCGAGCGCGGTGTCGTGTTCCGGTTCGGCCGGGTGCGCCGCGAGATCAAGGAACCCGGGCTGACCCTGTTGCTGCCGGTCGCCGACCGCCTGCGCAAGGTGAACGTACAGATCATCACCATGCCGGTGCCCGCGCAGGAGGGCATCACCCGGGACAACGTGACGGTCCGCGTCGACGCGGTCGTCTACTTCCGGGTCGAGGACCCGGTCCTCGCCACGGTGAACGTGCAGAACTACACCTTCGCGATGTCCCAGGTCGCCCAGACCTCCCTGCGGTCGATCATCGGCAAGAGCGAGCTGGACGACCTGCTCACCAATCGCGAGCCGCTGAACCAGGGCCTCGAGCTGATGCTGGACAGCCCCGCGGTCGGCTGGGGCATCCACATCGACCGGGTGGAGATCAAGGACGTCGCCCTGCCGGAGTCGATGAAGCGGTCCATGTCCCGGCAGGCCGAGGCGGAGCGAGAGCGCCGGGCGCGCATCATCACCGCTGACGGCGAGTTCCAGGCCTCCCGCAAGCTGTCCGAGGCTGCGACGGTCATGAGCGACACCCCGGCCGCGCTGCAGCTCCGATTGCTGCAGACCGTGGTCGAGGTGGCAGCCGAGAAGAACTCGACGCTGGTCCTCCCGTTCCCGGTCGAGTTGTTGCGCTTTCTCGACGGCATGACGCCCAAGCCGCAGGCGCCGGCCGCGCCCGACAAGCCGACCCCGCCCCCGGCCGTGGCGAGCGTCCCCGAGGTGGCGGAGTTGGAGGCCGAGGCGGACGCGGAGCTGGAGGCGAGCGGTCTGACCCTCCCCGAGATCGAGGAGTTGCCGAGCCTGGAGGAGCCGCACCTGACCCTCGAGGACGAGAGCGACCACAACGAGGGCGACCGCGCCGATGAGGGCGGTCAGGAGAAGCCGGAGGGCGCTGCCTGACGGGGTTGCTCACGGACCGGGACGTGACCTGGTCTCAGAAACACATCAGGGCCCGGCCGTTGAAACCGGCTGGGCCCTGATCAGATGGGGTGAGTGACGGGGCTCGAACCCGCGACACCTGGGATCACAACCCAGTGCTCTACCAGCTGAGCTACACCCACCATCTGTCCGCTGCGCTCTCGCGCGCTGACGGAGATAACTCTACAGGATCGTGCGGGGTGCTCACGACCACGTTTCCGGCAGGTCAGGCCGGGGGCAGCTCGTAGCGGGCGGCGATGGTCCGGGCCGCGTCGGTGTCCGGACCCGGCGCGGGTACGAACACGGCCTCCCGGTAGTACTTCAACTCCGCGATGCTCTCCCGGATGTCGGCCAACGCCCGGTGGTTCCCCTGCTTCTTCGGGCTGTTGTAGTAGGCCCGCGGGTACCAGCGCCGGGCCAACTCCTTGACCGAGGAGACGTCGACGATGCGGTAGTGCAGGTGCGATTCCAGGGCGGGCATGTCCCGGGAGAGGAAGCCGCGGTCGGTCGCCACGGAGTTGCCGCAGAGCGGGGCCTTGCCCGCCTCGGGCACGTGCGCGCGGACGTAGGCCAGCACCTGGGCCTCGGCCTCGGCCAGCGTGGTTCCGTCGGCCAGCTCGTCGAGCAGTCCGGAGGAGGTGTGCATCTCCCGCACGATCTCCGGCATGTGCTCCAGCGCCTCAGCCGGCGGACGCACCACGATGTCGACGCCTTCGCCGAGGATGTTGAGCTCGGAGTCGGTCACCAGTGCGGCGACCTCCACCAGGGCGTCCCTCTCCAGGTCGAGGCCCGTCATCTCGCAGTCGATCCAGACCATGCGGTCGTTCATCCGGCTCACCGTCCCGGGGCTCGTACGCGTGCGCTGCTCGGCGTCAACCGGGAGCCACTCCCCTACCCGGGTGGGCGACCAGCCGACCCGTCATGGTCGATCATTCCGCCGGAAGGGCGCAAGTCGACACGGCGATCGAATCCCGTCGGGCACGCGAGGCACCGCAGCCGCGAGACTGTGTCGGAACGCCGATGTGGCTGCGGCCACGGCAGGGGCCGTGGCCACAGCCACACCTCGATCCGACGCACCTCGATCGGACTCAGGGACGTTCGGCAGCGCGGCGCCGCAGTGCGGCGTTCGCACCGTCCGGATGACTCAGTCCCTGGGACGGGCCCGGTCGGCCGTCCTCCGCGGGGGAGGAGTGGTCATCCGGTGCCGGACGGGCTCCCTGCCGGGCCCGGCCGTTCGAACGTGTGGCGTGCCCGCCAGGGCCGCCCTGCGGAGGCACGGTCGGCCCGCCGGAGCCGACCCCGTCGACGTTCGGCAGACCGCCCAGCGGACCCGCGGCAAGGCCCGCCAGGTGCGCTGCGGACGTCGACGGCGTGATGCCGGCCACGGCCAGTCCCGTCCCTCCGGAGGTGCTTCCGGTCGGCGTCTCTGGTCGCCGCGCACGGAACGTGCTCCGGTAGACGGCGGGAGAGACGCCGAGTTGGCGCCGGAAGTGGCCGCGCAGGGCCACCGGCGAGCGGAAGCCGCAGCGTCGGGCGACCTCGTCCACGGACAGTTCGGTGGTCTCCAGCAGCCGTTGGGCCTGCAGGACGCGTTGCGAGATGAGCCACTGCAGGGGAGCGCTCCCGGTCAGCGACCGGAAGCGGCGGTCGAAGGTCCGCCGGCTCATGTAGGCACGGGCGGCGAGGACCTCGACGTCGAACTGCTTGGAGAGGTTCTCCAGCGCCCAGGTGACGACCTCGGCGAGCGGGTCGTTCCCGATCTCCTCGGGTAAAGACCGGTCGACGTACGGGGCCTGACCTCCGGTCCGCCGCACCGGAACGACCAGACGACGTGCCAGCGCCGCCGCCGCGTCCGCGCCGTGGTCGGTGCGCACCACGTGGAGGCAGAGGTCTATCCCGGCTGCCGTCCCGGCGCTGGTGAGGACATCGCCCTCGTCGATGTAGAGCTCGCGGGGATCGACCTGGATCTGCGGGTAGCGCTTGGCGAGGGTCGGTGCGTACATCCAGTGCGTGGTCGCCGGGCGACCGTCCAGCAGGCCGGCGGCGGCGAGGACGAACGCGCCGGTGCAGAGCCCGATGATGCGGGCGCCCTCGGCGTGCGCCTTGCGCAGTGCGGCGAGGGCCTCGGGGGGAGGCGTCTGCGCCGCGGCCCGCCAGGCGGGGACGACGACCGTGCCGGCCCGGGCCAGGCCCTCGATGCCGTGCGGGGCGGTCATGGTCAGACCGCCGGTCGTCGCCAGGGGTCCGGGCTCGCCCGCGCACACCAGGAGTCGGTAGTGGGGAAGGCTGGTGTCCTGACGGTCCACGCCGAAGACCGAGAGCGGGATCGAGCTCTCGAAGATCGGCCCGCCGCTGAAGAGCAGCACGGCGACGATCTCCGGACGGCGACGTCCCGACAGCTTGCGCGGAAGGGCGGCCGGGCCCGCGGAACCCGCGGCGCCGACCGGGGGGGCGACAGCCACCTCGTCCCCGGTGGCGGTATTCCTGCTGACCCTGCTCAAGGCGCTCCGGCCCCCCTCGCTGTCATGGTCGTCCCGGTCCGTCCCGTGCTCGCGGTGCGATGAACACCAGATGTGCGTGTGTCGGCGCCTGTCGAGTCCCCCTGCTCGCTTGCTCTCCTCAAGATCGAATCTACTGGTTCCGGCGAGTCCGGTGCGACCAGTTCACCATCAGACGCTATATCGACATGGCAATTTGGCGTGAAGCATTCGATCTCGAAGACTGGCACCCATCGACCCGTCAGGGAAGGGGGCGTACCAGGGGACACCCGGTTGTGGGGCGGGCACAGCGCAGTTGGCGACTCCACAGCGGCTCGGCCCACCCGCCTGGGCTGCGGGTACGGTCAATGAGGCACACGTGTCCGCAAGTTGACCGAAAAGCGGCGCTTGGGAGTGCGTGGGGGCGCATACGGCGCACCTGGGTACGCCACCTCCGGGCCCTAGGGTGGTGCGCATGGGTCTTGATCTTGCGGTGGCGAACGCCGTCGCTCATTGGCTGGCCATGGCTGAGGCGCGCGGCTGGGAGACCGAGGTCCGGCCCGGCTGGACGGCGGTCCGTGCGACCGACGGCCACCGGGTGCTGGTGACCGCCCGCCCGGACGACCCCGAGGCGCTCACCCGTGAACTGCTGGGTCTCTTCCGCGACTGGGACACCCGGCAGCTGACCCTCGAGGACCCCTATCTCGCGCTCGACCTCGGCCCGTACGGCTGCGAGTCCGCACTGACCATGCCCGTGATGGTCCGCAACCCGGCACCTGTCGCACCGTCAACCCGCTTGCCACACCCGGGAATGGGAGAGACGGCGGCTTCGCAGGCGCCGGAGCCGGCAGGGACGCCGGAGACGCCGGAGGCATGGGAGGCGGTCGACGCGGCCGATCTCGCGGCCGTCGAACGGGTCGTGGTCGAGGGGTTCCCCGTTCCCCATCTACTGCCCTGGCGGCGCGGCGGCCAGTTCCCCGCGGGGTATGCGCAGCTGCCGGGCCGTCGCAGTTGGCTGGCCCGGGTCGGCGGCGAACCGGCGGCTGCCTGCATCACCATGGACGACGGAGCAGCCGTCGGCGTCTACTGGATGGCCACGCTTCCCGAGCTCCGCTCGCGCGGGGCCGCAGGAGCCGTACTGCGCACCGCTCTGGCTGCCCACCCGGACCGTCCGGCGACCTTGACGGCCACTCTGCTCGGTGAACCCCTCTATCGCCGACTGGGCTTCACGGAACGCGCGGTCGCCCGCTGGTGGCGGTACCCGTCGACCCCGGCTGCACTGCGCCGCTGAATCAGCTGTATCAGGTGTCTCAGGTGTCGCGTCGCGTCAGCGGTGCATGGTGCGGAGGACGCGTGGCGCCGAGGCGCGTGGCGCCGATCAAGCGCCACGCCGAGGATCCGTGGCCCTGACGCGTCAGGCGGCCGGAGCGTAGCGGGGAGCGCTCAGCACGCCCGTGACGGCCTCCGGGAGCCCCTTGGCGGTCAGTGTCGGGTGGTAGCCGAGTTCGGGCCAGGGGCGGCCGTGGTGCAGCCAGACGCTGCGCAGTCCCGCGACCTGTGCACCCGCGATGTCGGCAGGGGCGTGGTCACCCACCATCCACGTGGAGGAGGTCCACGACGACGCGTCGTCGTGCCGCGGGCGCAGGCCGCACCGCTCGGCGGCCAGGTGGAAGATGCGCGGGTCGGGCTTCTCGCAGGCGGCCTCCTCCGAGATCACCCAGCCGTCGACCAGTCGGGCCAAGCCGGTTCTCTCGATCTTGGCCAGCTGCTGCTCGGTCGCACCGTTGCTCACGATCCCGAGCGTCCAGCCGGCGGCACGGGCCTGGTGCAGGGCCTCCCGGTGGGTCTCCGGCAGCTGGATGAGCTCGGTCATCGTGTCCGCGTAGTCGCGCAAGAGCAATTCCAGGGACACCCTGAGGCCGTAACGGGCGGCGGTCGCCCGCATCAGTGCCTCGCGCGGGAAATAGCCGCCGCAGTCGAGTGTGGAGAGCCAGTAAAGATCCTCGCCCGGAAGTGCCCAGGAATCGAGGAAGCGACGTGCCCACCCGCGGAAGGCCTGATTCCGATCCACGAGGGTGTTGTCCAGATCGAAGAGCAGCAGAGGCGGCATGAACCGCATCGTTCCAGCCTTCTGGCATATGCACCCCGCTGATCGGGGGCTTTGTCCGAAAATCAGTGCGACTCGACGAAGGCCTGTGCGTGCCTGCACCGTTGCGTATGCGCCGGAGCTCAGGCATGCTCCATCCACGCCCCGGGCGCACGCATCCCCCTTTAGCGGGAACTGCGCCGCCTGTGCGCTCCGCATCTGGGCGTGAACAGATTGTCGCCGTACCCTGGGAGGAAGAGGAAAACCGGCCGCCTTTCCAGCCGACCTCGCACAACCCTCTGCATCACGTTCTCCGAGTTCATCCCGCACCACGCCCTCGTATCCCACCTCGCGAAACGTTCACAGCCATGGCCGGTTACGAGCATCCAGAGCCCCGCGAACGCAAACAGACGACGGGACCCGAGCTGCCGATGCCAAGTTTTGAAGTCCAATCACAACAGGTACGCCCGTGCGACCCGGCGTTCCTCCACGGGGTCGTGGTGGGCTTCGACGGTTCGGTGTCCAGCGAGCGTGCGCTGGCGTACGCCGTGGGGATGGCCAGACGTTCCGGATCGGGCCTGGTGATCGTGCACGTGGCCAACCGGCTGCCGGCCACCGTCTGGGCCGGTTGTGAGCCGCCGGTCTTCGTGGACGTGCCGGACCACCGCACCGAGGTGCTCGGTCTCGAGCTCGCCTGTGCGGACTTCCTCAGCGACGTGCCGTGGGTGCTCGTCGAGCGTGGCGGGGACATCTGTCACGAACTCGAAGAGGTCGCGCGGGAGTACGCCGCGGACGCCATCGTCGTCGGTGGTACGCACGGCCTGCTGGGCCGCCTCTTCGGTTCGGTGGCCGCCCGGCTGGCCCGGCGCGCCAACCGCCCGGTCGTGGTCATTCCCTGACGGGAACGGCGGGGTGGGCAGCCGCTCGGCTGCCCACCACCTGCGTTCGACAGGCCTGTCATCCGGCCTGGAGTCGGCTCAGTACTGCATGCCCAGCTCGCGGGCGATGAGCATCCGCTGGACCTCCGATGTGCCCTCGCCGATCTCCAGGATCTTGCTGTCGCGCCAGAAGCGCGCCACCGGGAACTCGTTCATGAATCCGTAGCCGCCGTGGACCTGGGTGGCCTCGCGGGCGTTGGTCACGGCCGCCTCCGAGGAGTACAGCTTTGCGATGGCCGCCTCCTTCTTGAACGGCTCACCCGCCAGCATCCGGCTGGCCGCGTGGTACCAGGCAAGGCGCGAGGTGAGCGCCCGGGTCTCCATGTCGGCGATCTTGAACTGGATGGCCTGGTTGGCCCCGATCGGGCGGCCGAAGGCCTTCCGCTCGCCCGCGTAGCGCACCGACTCGTCGACGCAGCCCTGGGAGAGCCCGGTGGCCAGCGCGGCGATGGCGATCCGGCCCTCGTCGAGGATGCGCAGGAACTGCGCGTAACCGCGCCCCAGCTCGCCCACCAGGTTGGCCGCAGGCACCCGGCAGTCGGAGAAGGAGAGCTCCCGGGTATCGGAAGCGTTCCAGCCCACCTTCGAGTACTTCTTCGAGACGGTGAACCCCGGAGTTCCCGTCGGCACGATGATGGTGGAGATCGACCGGCTCGGCGAGGTCTCCGCGGCATCTTCGCTCGAACGAGTGAGCGCAGCGACGGTCACCAGACCGGTGATGTCGGTGCCCGCGTTGGTGATGAAGCACTTGGTGCCGTTGATCACCCACTCGTTGGTGGTCTTGTCGTAGACGGCCGTGGTGCGGGTCGCCCCGGCGTCCGAGCCTCCCTCCGGCTCGGTCAGGCCGAAGGCGCCCAGCATCTCGCCGGAGCAGAGCTTCGGCAGCCACTCGCGCTTCTGCTCCTCCGTGCCGAAGCGGTAGATCGGCATGGCGCCCAGGGAGACGGCTGCCTCCAGGGTGATCGCCACGGAGGAGTCGACCCGGGCCAGCTCCTCCAGGGCCAGGCAGAGGGCGAAGTAGTCGCCGCCCATGCCCCCGTACTCCTCGGGGAAGGGCAGCCCGAACAGGCCCATCCGGCCCATCTCCCGGACGATCTCGTAAGGGAACTCGTTGTGCTCGTAGTGGTCGCCGATCTTGGGGGCGACCACGTCCTGTGCGAACTCGCGGACGGTGCGCCGCAGTTCCTCGTGCTCGGGGTCGAGGCGGTGGTCCAGCATGATGACGGTCTCCTGAGGATGGGAGGCGTTCGCGGAGGCGGGAGCCGGTGGGTCGAAGCGCCGGATTGACGCTCGCCCCGCCCGGCCCCAGGGCCGCGGGCCTCGACGGGCCTTGTGGGCCGCCGACGGCCGACGGCCCACGGAAGCGGGTGGTGCGTGGTGCGGTGGTGACAGAAGAGCGGAGGACAGAAGCGCGGGGTGACAGACGTGGCGGTGAGGGAAGGGTGGTGGCAGAAGGGGAGCAGTCCGGCGGTCAGCCGGCCCCGGTCAGGGCTCGGACCGCGCGGGACGGACTGGGGCGGCCCATGTGCCCGGCCAGCCAGGCGCTGGTGGAGGCGAGCGCGGCCAGATCCACGCCGGTCTCGATGCCGAGCCCGTTCAGCATCCAGACCAGGTCCTCGGTGGCCAGATTGCCTGTGGCGCTCTTCGCGTAGGGGCAGCCGCCCAGACCACCGGCCGAGGAGTCCACGACGCTCACGCCGCAGCGCAGTGCGGCGAGCGTGTTGGCCAGCGCCTGGCCGTAGGTGTCGTGGAAGTGCACGGCCAGCCGCTCCGGGCCGACACCCGCCGCCGAGAAGGCTGCGAGAAGCGCCTCGACCTGGCCCGGCGTGCCGGTGCCGATGGTGTCGCCGAGGCTCAACTCCGTGCAGCCGAAGGCCAACAGCTCCCGTCCGACGGCGACCACCTGGTCGAGTGCGACGGGGCCCTCCCACGGGTCGCCGAAGCACATCGACAGGTACCCGCGGACGGCCACACCGGCCGACGTGGCGCGCTGCACCACCGGGGCGAACATCTCCAGTGACTGCGCCACCGTGCGGTTGAGGTTCCGCTGGGCGAAGGTCTCGGTGGCGCTCGCGAAGACCGCGATGTCCTTGGCGCCCAGGGTCAGCGCCCGGTCGAGTCCGCGCTCGTTCGGCACCAGCACCGGCAGGCGCAGTCCCGGATACTCGGCGGGGAGACCCGAGACACGGGGGAACAACTCCTCTGCGTCGGCGAGTTGGGGCACCCACTTGGGGTGGACGAAGCTGGTGGCCTCGACCGTGCGCAGACCCGCCGTCGCGAGCCGTGCGATGAACTCGGCCTTGACGTCCACCGGGAGCGCCGTGGACTCGTTCTGCAGGCCGTCACGCGGGCCGACCTCGTGGATCCGGACCCGCGCGGGCAGTCCGTCGGCGCGCACCGGGTCGGGGAGTCCCAGTTCGAGCACCGTGGGTTCGTGATTGGTCATCACCACTCCTCAGGATTCCTCGGTCGTGGATGCGGCAGCGGTCGCCGTGCCGTCGGATGCGCCGGTGGGCGCGGCGCCGTCGGACGTCTCCGCCGGGGCGATGACGGCGAGCAGGTCGTCCATGGCGACCGTGGCGCCCGGCACGACCTTGAGCTGCTCCACGATCCCGTCGTGGGGCGCGGTGATGACGTGCTCCATCTTCATCGCCTCCAGCACCAGCACCGCCTGACCCCTGGACACCCGGTCTCCGACCGAGGCCTTGACGAGGGTGACCGTGCCGGGCATGGGGGCGGTCAGCGAGCCGCCGTGCGCCCCCGTGCCGCCGAACG
The DNA here is from genome assembly GCF_041262505.1 of Streptacidiphilus sp. MAP5-3. Taxonomy (NCBI): domain Bacteria; kingdom Bacillati; phylum Actinomycetota; class Actinomycetes; order Kitasatosporales; family Streptomycetaceae; genus Streptacidiphilus; species Streptacidiphilus sp. MAP5-3. The sequence goes on along the minus strand of NZ_JBGCCL010000011.1, from coordinate 11,067 downwards.
CCAGCTCCGCCAGCGGATCGTGGACCTGGCAGAGCCAGCTGTCGCCGTCGCGGCCCAACCAGACCGAGCCGCTGCCGTCGGAGGACTCCTCGACCGCTGCCGCGAACGGGCGGGTGATCCCGTCGAGGGTCACCGCGACCCGGCCGACCAGGCCGGTTCCGCCGGTCAGTCCCTGGCCGTTGACCAGATCGGCCCGTACCTCGACGCGGAGGACGGCACCAGTGCCGCTGCTGCCGCTCGTGTTACCGCCGCCTGCGCTGCCGTCGACAACGGCCACCTCGGCCGTGCCGACCCTGCCGGCCGTGGCGCTGATGCGAGCCTCGAAGGCGTTGGCGGATCCGCCGCGGTCGGGACGCACCTCGACGAGGACCGGGTCGCCTCCGGGGAGGCGCAGCTGATGACGGGTCCAGGCAGGGACGCCGCCGATACGCCAACCGCTCGGCTGCGCGAACGGATCGGCCCATCCGGACCCGGCCGCGCCCGTCCCGTCCGAACCACCGGCAAGGCGGACCGGATCCAGCAGCACCTGCCTGACCAGCGCGGCTGCGAGGAGCGGCAGGTTATCCACAGGCTGAGTGGGGTCTCCTTGCCCACTCTCCGGGGACGGGACTAGCGTCAGCTCCGGGTGGCGCTCGACCAGTCCTGTGTCGAGGCGCCCCGCGACGACGTCGGGATGAGAGAGCAGCCGGCGCAGGTAGCCGGCGTTGGTGACGACCCCGAGGACGACCGTGTCCGCCAGTGCGGCGCGCAGCCTGCGCAGCGCGGTAGCCCGGTCGGGGCCGTAGGAGATGACCTTGGACACCATCGGGTCGTAGCTGCTGCCGACGACGAGGCCGGGGGCCAGTCCGGAATCCACCCGGACCCCTTCCCCCTCGGGCTCCTGAAGCAGCAGGACCTTCCCCCCGGAGGGGAGGAACCCGCGGCTGGGGTCCTCGGCGCAGATGCGCGCCTCGATCGCGTGTCCGGTGAGGGTGACGTCGTGCTGGGCGAACGGGAGCAGTTCGCCCGCGGCAACGCGGAGCTGCCACTCCACCAGGTCCAGGCCGGTGACGAGTTCGGTCACCGGGTGCTCCACCTGGAGCCTGGTGTTCATCTCCATGAAGTAGTGGGAGGAGGGATCGCCGCTGGGGACGATGAACTCGACGGTGCCTGCGCCCGTGTAGCCGCAGGACTGAGCCGCACGCACGGCCGCCGCACCCATCTGGGCGCGCGTCGCCTCGTCGAGGAGCACGGAAGGGGCTTCCTCGATCAGCTTCTGGTGGCGCCGCTGGAGGCTGCACTCGCGCTCGCCCAGGTGGACGACGTTGCCGTGCGCGTCGGCCAGGATCTGGATCTCGATATGACGGGGGCGGTCGATCCACCGCTCCACCAGCAGGGTGTCGTCGCCGAACGAGACGCGGGCCTCACGCCTCGCGGCGGCGATCTCCTCGGGCAGCCGGTCGGCGTCGTGGACCAGCCGCATGCCCTTGCCACCGCCACCGGCGGAGGGCTTGAGCAGCACCGGCATCCCGATCCCGGTCGCCGCGGCGATCAGGGCCTCGTCGTCCAGCTTGTCGCCGTCGCTGCCGGGGACGACCGGCACGCCCGCGGCCTTGACGGCCTCCTTGGCGTGGATCTTGTCGCCCATCAGCTCGATCGCCTCGGCGGGCGGGCCGATGAAGACCAGTCCCGCCTCGGCGCAGGCACGGGCGAACCCGGCGTTCTCGGCGAGGAACCCGTAGCCGGGGTGCACGGCCTCGGAGCCGGCGCGGCGGGCGGCGGCGACCAGTTCGGCGCCGTCGAGGTAACTGTCGATCAGAACCGCGCTGTCGGCGGCCAGGACGTGCGGCGCCCCGGCGTCGGCGGCGCTGTGCACGGCGACGGACCGCACGCCCAGCCGTCGCAGCGTGCGGATGACCCGGACCGCGATCTCGCCGCGGTTGGCCACCAGAACACTTTCGAACATAGGCACAGGAGGTGACCTCTCGTCATGTCACATGCGGAAGACGCCGTACGGGCGCGGCTCGGGCAGGGGGGCGTTCGCGCACGCGCTCAGCGCCAGGCCGAGCACGGTGCGGGTGTCCATCGGGTCGATCACGCCGTCGTCCCAGAGGCGGGCCGTGGCGTAGTAGGCGTTGCCCTGGCGCTCGTACTGCTCGCGCACCGGGCGGCGGAACTCCTCCTCCGCCTCGGTCGACCACTCCTCGCCACGGGCGTCGTACTGGTCACGACGCACGGTCGCCAGCACCGAGGCGGCCTGCTCGCCGCCCATCACGGAGATCTTGGAGCCCGGCCACATCCACAGGAACCGAGGGGAGTAGGCCCGCCCGCACATCGAGTAGTTGCCCGCGCCGTACGAGCCGCCGACCACCACGGTCAGCTTGGGCACCCGGGTGGTCGCCACGGCGGTCACCATCTTGGCGCCGTGCTTGGCGATACCGCCCGCCTCGTACTTCTGCCCGACCATGAAGCCGGAGATGTTCTGCAGGAAGAGCAGCGGAATGCCGCGCTGGTCGCAGAGCTCGATGAAGTGCGCGCCCTTGAGGGCGGACTCCGCGAAGAGGATGCCGTTGTTGGCGACGATCCCCACCGGGTGTCCATGGATCCGGGCGAAGCCGGTGACCAGGGTCGGGCCGTACTCGGCCTTGAACTCGGCGAACCGGCTGCCGTCCACGATCCGGGCGATCACCTCGCGCACGTCGTAGGGGGTACGCGGGTCCACCGGGACCGCGCCGTAGAGCCCGGCGGGGTCGACGGTCGGCTCCTCGACCGGCTCCACGCTCCACGGCATCGGCGTGCGCGGGCCGAGGCCGGCCACGGCAGTACGCAGAATGGCCAGGGCGTGGGTGTCGTTCTCGGCCAGGTGGTCGGTGACCCCGGAGGTGCGGGAGTGCAGCTCCCCACCGCCGAGCTCCTCGGCGGTGACCACCTCGCCGGTGGCGGCCTTCACCAGCGGCGGCCCGCCGAGGAAGATCGTCCCCTGGTTGCGGACGATCACAGCCTGGTCGCTCATGGCCGGGACGTAGGCCCCACCGGCGGTGCAGGAGCCCATCACAGCGGCCAACTGCGGGATGCCGGCCGCGGAGAGGCGGGCCTGGTTGTAGAAGATCCGCCCGAAGTGGTCCCGGTCCGGGAAGACCTCGTCCTGCATCGGCAGGAACGCCCCGCCGGAGTCGACCAGATAGATGCAGGGCAGGCGGTTGTCCAGGGCGATCTCCTGGGCCCGCAGGTGCTTCTTGACGGTGAGCGGGTAGTAGGTGCCGCCCTTGACCGTCGCGTCGTTGGCGACGACCACGACCTCGCGACCGGCCACCCGGCCGATTCCCGCGATCACGCCGGCGGCCGGCGCGTCCCCGTTGTAGAGGCCGTCCGCCGCCAGGGGCGAGATCTCGAGGAACGGCGAGCCCGCGTCCAGGAGGGTGTCCACCCGGTCGCGTGGCAGCAGCTTTCCGCGCGCGGTGTGCCGCTCGCGCGCTCGCGGGCCGCCGCCGAGCGCGGCTGCGGCCAGCTTGCCGCGCAGTTCGTCGACCAGTGTCCGGTGCGCTTCCGCGTTGGCCCGGAAGCCGGACGAGTTCGGATCGGCCGTGCTCTCCAGACGCGGCGCCGCAGCAAGGGCCTGCGGACCCGGCGCAAAACCGGTGGGGGGTGGCGCAGCTGCCATCGCCACGAGCTCCTTTGCTCCTGTGAACGCGCGTTAACTTATGGGACTCAGGTTAACGCTCCCTAACAGGTCTGTCTACGATGGCCAGATGGCAAAGCCGACGAGCCCCCCGGTCGAAAACCCCCGCCGCGCCCAGATCCGCCGCGAGGCGGCCCGGCTCTTCGCCGAGCGTGGTTTCCTCGGGGTGGGCGTCGACGAGATCGGCCGAGCGGTGGGGATCAGTGGCCCCGGCCTCTATCGGCACTTCCCCGGCAAGGACGCCATGCTGGCCGACCTGCTGATCGGGATCAGTGAGCGGTTGCTGGACCAGGGCCGCAGCCGGGTGGACGCGGCGGGTGGCCCTCGGGGGGCGTTGGAGTCGCTGCTCCAGGGGCACATCGCCTTCGCCCTGGACGAGAGCGCGCTGATCACCCTGCACGACCGGGAGCTGCTCAACCTTCCTGACCCTGATCGGCGCCGGGTGCGCAGCCTGCAGCGCCAGTACGTGGAGCTCTGGGTCGGCGTCGCCGGCCAGGTCTTCCCCGGGTTGGGGGAGGAGGCCCGCCCGGCGGTCCACGCGGTGTTCGGCCTGCTCAACTCGACTCCGCACAGTGCGGCGCCCGGGCTCGGCCACCCCGACGGCCGCGAGGCTATGGCGGCGTTGCTGCACCGCCTGGCGCTCGGAGCGCTGGCGGCCGCCGCAGCGTCCGAGGCCTGACCTCTTTTCGCTGCCTGCTGCTTGCTGCCTGCCGCCCGCCTCTCGATTGCCCGGAGGACTCGGCCCTCGGTCCTACGACCCACGGGTGACCGGACGTGCGACCAGCGCCCGGTGCGCGGAGGGAACAGGTGGGGCGATTCTGGTGCTGACCAGATTGCCCGACCGACGGCCCGACCGACGGTTGATCGCGGTCGTTCGGAGGCGCCGTTCGGTAGCGCCGATCGGAACCGGTGAACGGAGGACGCACCATGGCGGACCAGGATCTCCGGGACCTTGTCGCGAGTTCCCGCAGAGGTGCGATCGTCGCCCTCAAGCGTGACGGCAGACCGCAGCTCTCCAATGTCGTCTATGCCTTCGATCCCGACCGGGGTGGCCAGGGGCTGCTGCGGTTCTCGACGAAGGCGGGCAGTGCAAAGGTGGCCAACCTGCGCCGCGACCCGCGGGTGAGCGTCTATGTCACCGGCCCGGACTTCCGCGTCTACGCGGTGGCCGAAGGCACGGCGGCGGTGAGCGAGGTGTCCGCCGCGCCGGACGACGCGACCGTGGAGGAACTGGTCGACGTCTACCGACGGATCGCCGGTGAACATCCGAACTGGGACGAGTACCGGGCCGCGATGGTGGCCGAGCGGCGGGTGGTGGTGCGCATCGATGTGGATCGCTACTACGGCGCCGCCGGCTGGTGACCGTTCGGGCCCCGAGCTCGCGCGTGCATCACTGTGCACTGCGGGTGCCGATGTAAGTGCCGAAAGTGGCATGGACAGCTGACCGACGAGAAGATTAGTATCGCTAAATATGTCTCTGGCTCATAAGTCTCCGGGGGAAGCCGTTGCCCCCTCCACTGCGAGCGGCTCAGCAGGCAGCTCCAGGTGGGTGCGCCGGCTGAGCGGCTACGCCTGGCGCTACCGGCGCAATGTGTTGCTGTCGTTCGGTGCGTCCCTGCTCGGCATGACGATCACCGCACTGGTACCGCTGATTCCGCGACTGATCATCGACGACGTCATCACCACGCACCGGCGACCGTTGGCGCCGTGGGCGATTGCCCTGGTGCTGGCGGCCGTGCTGGTATTCGTGTTCACGCTCGCCCGCCGCTTCTGGGGCGGCAAGCTGGCCATGGACGTTCAGCACGACATGCGACAGGACCTCTTCGACTCGCTGACCCGTCTTGACGGTGCCAAGCAGGACAGTCTCGACACCGGCCAGGTGGTCGGCCGCGCCACCTCCGACCTGCAGATGATCGTCGGTCTGCTCTCGATGCTGCCGGTGATGACCGGCAACGTCCTGATGTTCCTGCTCTCCCTCGTGGTGATGTTCTTCCTGTCGCCCATGCTGACGCTGATCGCCGTCGCGATGGCCCCGGCCCTGTGGTGGTTCGCGCTGCTCAGCCGGAAGAGGCTGTTCCCGGCGACTTGGTCGGCGCAGCAGGAGGCCGGTCGGGTGGCCGGTGTGGTGGACGGCGCGGTATCCGGCGTACGCGTGGTCAAGGGCTTCGGCCAGGAGGAGCAGGAGCTCGGCCGGCTGGAGGCGACGAGCCGACGGCTCTACGCCAAGCGCCTGCGCGGCGTCCGTCTCAGCGCCCGGTACAGCCCGGCCATGCAGGCGATACCGTCCCTGGGTCAGGTCGCTGTCCTTGCCCTCGGCGGCTGGCTGGCGGTTCGCGGCCAGGTGTCGCTGGGGACCTTCGTCGCCTTCTCGACCTACCTCGCGCAGATGACCGGGCCGGTCCGGATGCTCACCACCCTGCTCACCGTGGGGCAGCAGGCGCGTGCCAGCGTGGAGCGAGTCCTCCAGCTGATCGACGAACGGCCGGTGATCAAGGAGCACGCCTCCGCGATCGACCTGCGCCTGTCCGAGTACGAGGACGAGGACGGCCGCACGGGTATAGAGGGTGTAATGGCCCACGAGGTCCAGGGCGAAGAGGTCCAGGGCCCGGTGGCGGTTTCCGACGGCCGCGTCTCGCATGTCCAGGCCTCCCATGACCTGGCCACCCGTGACCAGATCTCCCTGGACGGCCACGACGCGGTGGCTCGGGGATCCGCCGACCGGAAGCAGGCCGTGCCTGCCGTCTCCTTCGAGAACGTCGACTTCGCCTACAGCACGTCCAGCCCGCCGGTGCTGAGCGGGCTCAACCTGAGTCTCAGCGCGGGGGAGACCGTCGCCCTGGTCGGCGCCTCCGGCTCCGGCAAGTCCACTGTCGGCATGATGGTCCCGCGCTTCTACGATGCGACCGCCGGCACGGTCCGGGTCTACGGTCACGACGTGCGGGATCTGACCCTGCGGTCACTGCGGGCTGCCATCGGCATCGTGCCCGAGGACAGCTTCCTCTTCTCCGAGTCCGTGCGCACCAACATCGCCTACGGCCGCCCCGACGCCTCCGAGGAGGAGGTGATCGCCGCAGCCCGCGCGGCACAGGCGGACGGCTTCATCGCGGAACTGCCCGGCGGCTACGACACCGTCGTCGGCGAGCAGGGACTGACGCTCTCCGGCGGCCAGCGCCAGCGGGTGGCGCTGGCCCGTGCGATCCTCGCGGATCCGCACATCCTGCTGCTGGACGACGCGACATCCGCCGTCGACGCCCGGGTCGAGGCCGAGATCCACGAGGCGCTGCGAGCCGTGATGGCAGGGCGCACCACACTGCTGATCGCCCACCGGCGTTCGACCCTGCAACTTGCCGACCGTATCGGCGTGCTGGATCACGGCAGGCTGGTGGACATCGGCACGCACGAGGAGTTGGAGGAGCGCTGCCCGCTCTACCGGGCACTGCTGACCGACCCGGACGCCATGGCCGGCGACGTGCGCGAGGCCGATCCGGTGGCGGAGCTGATGAGCGACTCCGAGCTCGCCGCCGAGCTGGACGAACTCGACGAGCTCGATGACCTTGAGTTCGGCGACGCCACGGAGGCGCCGGTCGCCGCCGGCGGCGTCACGCCGGAACTCTGGGACCGCGAGCGTTACCCGGTGCAGGACCCCGACGCGCCCGTCACAGCGGGGCAGAACGCCGCGGGGAACGCGGCTCCGCGCGGAGGCGGTGGCGGCGGAGGCCGCGGCGGTGGCGGCATGCAGGCCGCGATGGGCAGCCTGCCGGCCACACCGGAGCTGCTCGCCAAGGTCGCGGCGCTGCCGCCCGCGGACGAGAGCCCGGCGATCCCGCTGGACCAGGCCCGACGCCCGGATCCGGGCTTCAACCTGCGTGTCATGCTGGCGCCGTTCAAGCGGCCGCTGCTGCTCGCGCTGTTGCTGGTCGGGCTGGACGCCCTGGCCTCGCTGGCCCTGCCGATCCTGATCCGCCACGGCATCGACGACGGCGTCTCGAAGGCGGCTACCGGCGCGGTCATGGGCGCTTCGGTGGTCGCGCTGCTGATCGTCCTCGGCGACTGGCTGGTGCAGATGGCCGAGATGCAGGTCAGCGGGCGCACCGGTGAGCGGGTGCTCTACAGCCTGCGGGTGAAGATCTTCGCGCATCTGCAGCGGCTCGGTCTTGACTACTACGAGCGCGAGCTCGGTGGCCGGATCATGACCCGGATGACCACCGATGTGGACGCCCTGAGCTCGTTCCTGCAGACCGGCGTGGTCACCGCGGTGGTCAGCGTGATGACCTTCCTCGGCATCTTCGTGGTCCTGCTCGTGCTCGACGCGGGGCTGGCGCTCTACGTCTTCGCAGTGCTGCCGGTGCTGATAGCCGCGACCGTGCTGTTTCGGGCCAAGTCGTCCAAGATCTACCAGCTGAGCCGTGAGCGGGTCAGTACGGTCAACGCCGACCTGCAGGAGAACGTGGCCGGGATGCGTATCGTCCAGGCCTACCTGCGCGAGGAGCACAACCGGGACCGGTTCGCCGAGCGCAGCGATGCCTACCGCCGCACCCGAGTCCGGGCGCAGCTCTACATATCGATCTACTTCCCCTTTGTCCAGATGCTGTCGAGCGTCGCCGCGGCGCTGGTGCTCATCGTCGGCGCGCATCGGGTCACCGCGGGGACGCTGACGACCGGTGCACTGGTCGCCTATCTGCTCTACATCGACCTGTTCTTCTCCCCGGTCCAGCAGCTCTCGCAGGTCTTCGACGGTTACCAGCAGGCTGCCGTCGGCCTGACTCGCATCCGTGAACTGCTCCGCACGCCGACGTCCACGCCGCAGGCCGAGCACCCGGCCGAGGCCGGGCGACTGCGCGGGGAGATCCACTTCGACGACGTCCACTTCGCCTACAACGCCCTCGCGCCGATGCCCGATCCGGAGCCGGGGGCCACCGGCTCCCTGGCGACCACTCAGGCACCAGGACAGGCGCAGGCACAGGCAGCGTCATCGGCGGGGCCGGCGCGTCCGCGCAAGCCCGAGGCGATCACCGGCGTGGAGCTGCGGATCCCGGCCGGGGAGACGGTGGCGCTGGTCGGCGAGACCGGAGCGGGCAAGTCGACGCTGGTCAAGCTGTTGGCCCGGTTCTACGACGTCACCGGTGGTGCCGTGCGTGTCGACGGGCGGGACGTGCGGGAGCTCGACCTGGCCGGCTACCGGCATCGGTTGGGTGTCGTCCCGCAGGAGGCCTATCTGTTCGCGGGGACCATCCGGGACGCCATCGCGTACGGCCGCCCGGAGGCGACCGACGCCGAGGTCGAGGCGGCGGCCCGCGCGGTGGGCGCGCACGAGATGATCGCGCGCCTACAGGGCGGCTACCTCTACCAGGTGACCGAGCGCGGCCGGAACCTGTCGGCCGGTCAGCGACAGCTGATCGCCCTGGCCCGGGCCGAGCTGGTCGACCCCGACCTGTTGCTGCTCGACGAGGCGACCGCCGCGCTTGACCTGGCCACCGAGGCCGCCGTCAACCGTGCCGCCGACCGGCTGGCCCGGCACGGAGGCAAGCGTCGCACCACGGTGGTGATCGCGCACCGACTCAGCACGGCGGCTCGGGCGGACCGTGTCATCGTGCTGGACCACGGCCGGATCGTGGAGGACGGCAGCCATGCCGAACTGCTCGAACTGGACGGCGCCTACGCCCGCCTGTGGCGCGCCTTCGTCGGCGAGGAGGAGAGCGCCTCGGTGGTCCGCTGAGCGGGGAGGGGACCACGGAGCAGGGAGCAGAGAGCAGGGCGGTCGGGAATCGGTTCACAACTCGTCGCCCTGCTCCGGAAGTTGGTCCGGAATCTGCTCCGGAAGCTGGAGCACCTCGATGCGGCGGGCCGTTCTGGGGGCGGGCGGCGCGGCGAAAGCCTCTGCTGAACGCGGCGGAACGACCTTCTCGTCGGCGTCCACCCGCGTGGTCACCGCGCGCCACCACAGGGCGAAGGGGATGCCGTCCGTGTCCTGCTCCACCCGGCGGCGTGCGGCCTCGTCCCACACGATCCGCCGGACGGTCCAGGCGGCGCGCAGGCGCAGCAGTTCCCGGTCCAGGTCCCGGGCGCCGAACCGGTCGGGGGAGACGAAGTCGGCGGCGGAGGACGGGGTTTCGGGACGGCTGTCCCAGTGGAACACCGTCAGCTCGACCAGCCCCGGGCTCTCGGAGGGATCCAACTCGCGCAGGGACCAGCCCCAGACCGGCTCGGTGCCGTCGCCGGCGAACCGGCCGCGGATGGCCAGCCAGCGGCGTGCTGCGGTCTGTGACTCCAACCGGCGGCCGATCTCGCAGTGGATCGGCCAGTAGGCGGTCGTGGCTGCCCGGACCCTCGCCGCGTAGTCCGCTGCGGCGAGTGCACAGGCGGCCTCGGCGGCGACGGTGGCCCGGCGACGCGCGCCCGGAAGCAGCCGGGCTGCTGCCCGACCCGCCCGCCGCTCGGCCGTGGCGAGCGTGGCGGAGGCTTCGTGCACAGCGGTGAGATAGCGGTCTGCGGCGGCACGCCAGGCGTCCCATTCGACCCGGTCGATCGGGATCGGACCGTCGACCTGGGGCGCCCCTGGATCACTCCCGGCTGCTCGGTCACTCGCAGTCGTGTCGGCCTCGGTGTCCATGTTGACGGGGGCGGTCAGGGTGAGCAGTGGCGGCTCGGTGACAGGGACGCCGTGCCGGCGAGGGTCCTCCAGCCGCGTCACCAGCACCCACAGATCGCCGATCATCCGCCCACCGCCCCGGCTCGACCTTTACGGGTGAAGTACCCACGCGGGCGGGCGGATAGGCAAGGGCCGCCCGGCCGCGAGCCTGATGCGGCCTCGGGGCACTCTCTCGGTGCACCACCCATGCCGCTCTGGCTGATGACGGACAGCGGGGCCGAGCCGCGGGCCTGGACGGCGAAGGAACTGGCCAAGGAGCTGGGCGAGCCGCAGACCAAGCTCTACCGACATCTCAAGCACCTGGAGGAGGCCGGGCTGATCGCCGTTGCCGAGACCCGGCTGGTCTCCGGCATCGTCGAGCAGCGCTATGTGGCGGCCCAGCGCCGTCTCCAGCTCGGCCGTGGTCTCCTGTCCGGAGCCGATGAAGGCGAGTTCCAGGACGAGGTCGAGGCCGTGGCGCTGGATGCGGCGGTCAATCTGGTGGGGGCTGCTGCGGAGACCTTCCTGCAGGAGTTCGAGAACGCGCTGCGCAGCGGCCGGGTCGACATCGACGCGGCGGACGACGCGCGGCGGCCCGTCGTCATGTTCAGCGACTGGCGGGTCCTTCCGGAGCGGGCGGCCGAATTCCAGCGCCGGTTCCGCCAGTTGGTGGCGGACATCGACGCCTAGTGATCTGGTTCTGAGATGCGCGTGCAGTAGCGGCAGATGCGGTCGAGGATCTGGTCGGCGGTCTTGGTCCAGCGGAAGGGCTGAGCGGACT
>NZ_JBGCCL010000010.1:0-248683 GCF_041262505.1 Streptacidiphilus sp. MAP5-3 | reverse complement strand
CCTGGGACTCCGGGGACCCACCCCACCCATGGACGCCATCTCCGTCTTCACACCCGCCCCCGAACATCGAGGCGTCCATAGAACAATTATGACACCGCACCACTCCAGGGCCAAGCCGAGGCCATCACTCACACGAGTGAAAAACCCCAGCTCAGACCCGGTTTGTACCCCCTACCGCGGCACGAGCGCGACGACTCGGCCCTCGTGTCCGAACCCGTGGATCAGGTCCAGTCGAAGCCGAAGGTTGCCGATGCGCGCGAGCACCAGCCCGATCACACCAGCGACTGCCGCCGACACCAACCCGCACGCCAGCAGGCCGATTCGGGGGCCGTACTGCTGCGTCAGCCAGCCAACGACCGGCGCGCCCAGCGGCGTGCCGCCCGCGAAGACCATCATGAACAGGCTCATCACGCGGCCGCGCATCTCCGGGGGGGTGCGCAGCTGGACCATGGCGTTCGCAGCGGTGTTGAAAGTGAGACCGAGCAGGCCGACGACCGTCAGCAGGACGGCGAAGGTCCAGTAGTCCGGGGCGAAGCCGGCCAGTGCCTCAAGCAGGCCGAACCCGAGGGCCGCGCCCACCAGCAGGCGCAGGCGCGGACGGGAACGGCGCGCCGCCAGCAGGGCGCCAACCAGCGAGCCCACTGCCAGAGCGGTGTTGAGCAGACCGTACAGGCCGGGACCGACATGGAAGACCGAGTAGGCGAATCCGGACAGCACGGTCGGGAAGTTGAAGCCGAAGGTGCCGATGAAGCCCACCAGCACGATGGGCCAGATCAGGTCCGGACGCTCCGCCACGAAGTGCAGACCCTCCTTCAACTGGCCCTTCTCGCGCGGGAGTCGCGGCGTGCGCCTGAGCTCGCTGCTGCGCATCGCCATCAGGCCGAGGATGACCGCGCCGAAGGACGCTGCGTTGACGGCGAAGGCGTAGCCCGCGCCGACAGCGGCCATCAGTGCGCCCGCGATGGCGGGGCCGATCAGCCGGGCCGTCTGGAAGTTGGCCGAGTTGAGGCTCACCGCGTTGGCGAGGTCGTTCTTGCCGACCATCTCGACCACGAAGGTCTGCCGGGCCGGATTGTCCACGACCGTCACCAGGCCCAGCAGGAAGGCGAAGACGTAGATCTGCTCGGCGCGGACCGCTCCGGCGAGGGTCAGTGCGGCGAGGGCCGCGGCCAGCAGGCCCATCGCGCCCTGGGTGAACATCAGCAGCTGCCGCTTCGGGAAGCGGTCCGAGATCACACCGCCGAAGAGGCCGAAGAGCAGCACGGGCAGGAACTGCATGGCCGTGGTGATGCCGACCGCGAAGGTGCTGCCGGTGAGGCTGAGCACCAGCCAGTCCTGTGCGACACGCTGGATCCACGTCCCCGAGTTGGAGACGACCTGACCGGCGAAGAAGTAGCGGTAGTTGCGGTTGCGCAGGGCGGAGAACATCCCGCCGCGCTTCCCGTCCGCGGACTTGCCGATGGACTTGCCCATGGACCTGCCTGCGGAGCTGTCGTCGCCGCCAGCAGTGTTCCTGCTGTCGGCGTTGCCTGGGTCGCCGGCGTTGTCGGCGCCGTCGCCGACCTCGTCGGTGGTGCTGCTGGTACTGCTGGCGCCAGTGCTACTGGCGCTCGTGCTGGTGCTGCGGTTGTTGTCGTTCGTCTTGGCTTGGGTGGTCTCAGTCTCTCCGTGCGACGAAATCAAGGCGTGCGTCCCCTGTGCGATTGTTCTTCTCTTCTCCTCCGCATGCCTCAGAGCTGCGCGAGACGTTCGAGGACGGGCGCGGCGGCGCGCAGCACCGCCCACTCCTCCTCGGTCAGGCCGGACGCGAGATCGGCGAGCCAGGCGTCACGCTTGGCCCGGCTCTGGTCGAGAATGCTCTCGGCCTGCTCGGTACTGCTCACGACGACCTGTCGGCGGTCCTGGGGATGCGGCTCCCGCCGTACCAGGCCCTTCTCCTCCAGCATCGCGATGATCCGCGTCATCGACGGCGGCTGCACATGCTCGCGCTTGGCGAGCTCCCCCGGGGTGGCACTTCCGCACCGCGCGAGCGTGGCGAGGACCTGCATCTCGGTGGGCGTGAGGGACTCCTCCACCCGCTGATTGCGCAACCGTCGGGCCAGCCGCATCACAGCGGAGCGCAGTGTTGCCACTGCGACCGCGTCGGCTCCAGCGTCGTCGGCACCACTGGCACCGTTCGACTCCCGCAACTCAGGCATATTGATTACCTTAGCTCATTACCTTTGCTAACGAAACGCGATTGCGCCCGCTGTGACCCAGGCAACTCCGCCCAGCGGACCCGCCGACGCGAACATAGCCTGGAGAGAAGGGAATCAGCCGAATGAGGTGATCGGCATGCTCTCGGAGAACAAGCACTGGGCCTCCGGAAACTGGCAGGTCAGTGACGGCAAGACAGAGGAGTTCATCGAGCGCTGGCGCGCCTTCCTCACCTGGACCCGAGACGAGAACAAGGGCTTCCTTGGCGCGCGCCTCATCCGCGACCTGGCGAACCCGAGCCACTTCGTCTCGTTCGCTTCATGGGAGGACCTGGCCACCCTGCGTGCCTGGCAGGGGCGGCCCGAATTCGCAGAGAGCGTCGCCGCCTGCCGGGCGCTCTGCGACGACGTGCGCAGCGGCGTCTACGAGCTGGCTGTGGACGTCTGATCCGCGCTGAGCCGCACCGGGGACCTGGCGGGCGAACCCCGAAACGCCAAGAGGCGGTGGCCCGGTCAGGGTCCACCGCCTCTCGATCGGTTCGAACCGCCATTGACGTTCGAACCGCGAAGCTCACTGCGCGAGAGTCACTGTGCTCAGCTCACTGAGCGAGCCCCAGCGAAGGCATCAGGTAGTAGAACGTGAACACCGCCGCCACCGCGTACAGCGGGATCGGGACCTCGCGCCCACGACCCGTCACCAGGCGCAGTAGGCAGAAGACGATGAAGCCGATCCCGATTCCATTGGTGATCGAGTACGTGAACGGCATGATGATCATCGTCAGGAACGACGGGATGGCGATGGTGAAGTCCGCCCAGTCGATCTGGCCGATGCCGCTGGACATGATCAGGAAGCCGACCACCAGCAGCGCCGGGGTGGCGGCCTGGGTCGGCACCATGGTGGCCAGCGGGGTGAGGAAGAGGGCCGCGACGAAGAAGAGGCCGGTGACGACGCTGGCCAGGCCTGTGCGGGCGCCTTCGCCGACGCCCGTCGTGGACTCGGCGAAGCAGGTGCCAGCGGAGCTGGAGGTGACACCGCCGGTCAGGGTGGCGATGCCGTCGATCATCAGGACCTTGCTCATGCCCGGCAGGTTGCCCTGCTTGTCGAGGAGGTGGGCCTCCTCGGACACCCCAAGGACCGTGCCCATGGCGTCGAAGAAGCAGGACAGCAGCACGGTGAAGACGAAGAGGATCCCGGTCAGCACACCGACCTGGCTGAAGCCGCCGAAGAGACTGACCTTGCCGAGCAGGCCGAAGTCGGGCGTCGCCACCGGGTTGTGCGGGAGGACCGGGACGGTCAGGCCCCAGCTGGCGTCGGGGACGTGAGCCACCTTGTCGATGACCATGGCCAGCACCGTGGCGACCACGATGGAGATCAGGATCGCGCCCGGGACCTTGCGGACGATCAGGATCAGGGTCAGCAGCGCGCCGATGACGAAGACGAAGGTCGGCCAGCCGTTCAGGTGACCGTTGCTGCCGAGCTCCAGCGGGACCGTGGTGTGGGCGGCGTCCGGAATGCGGGTGACGAAGCCGCCGTCGACCAGGCCGATCAGCGCGATGAAGAGGCCGATGCCGATGGCGATGGCCTTGCGCAGGCTGAGCGGGACCGCGGCCATGACGCGTTCGCGCAGGCCGGTGGCGACCAGGAGCATGATCGCGATACCGGCCAGCACCACCATGCCCATGGCGTCCGGCCAGGTCATCTTGGGGGCGAGCTGGAGGGCGACGACGCTGTTGACGCCCAGGCCCGCGGCGAGCGCGATCGGGACGTTGGCGAAGACGCCCATCAGCAGCGTGGTGAACCCACCGGTGACCACAGTGGCGGTGACCAGCTGGCCGCTGCTCAGGTGCTGGCCGAACTTGTCCGTCGCCGAGGACAGGATGATCGGGTTCAGCACGATGATGTACGCCATCGCGAAGAACGTGGCCGCGCCGCCGCGGATCTCCCGGGCGAAGTTGGATCGCCGTTCGGAGATCTTGAAGTAGCGGTCCAGCGCGTTGCGCGGTGGCTGAGATCCGGGGTCAGCGGGCGCGGTCGTGGCGGAAGCCGACGAGGTCATGGGGGCAGGGTTCCTAGCGCTTCGGTCGTCACGGCCCGGAGGTGCTCGCCTCGACGGGCGAGGTCACTCGGGCAGGGCGGACCGCTCTGTCGTTCGAACCCGTCCAGTATCAAATAAACAAAATGTTTTGGCTATCTGCGCGCGTAGATTAGAGGAACATCTAAAGCGGTACGCTCAGGACTGTGAAGATGCCCGGGCTCGTGAAGAAGACGGCGAAGCTGCCCGCCGCGCCGCCGATGGAGGCGAACGACGTCGCCATCGTCACCGGCGGCACGGTGCTGTGGCTGCTCGGCTTCCTCGTGCTGATCCCGTTCCACAGCTCACTGGCGGCGCATGGCAAGGGCGACTGGCCGTGGATCTGCCTGGCCGGGTTCGCCCTCGGGCTGCTGGGCATCTGGTACTGCCGCAGGCGGCGCGACGCGATCCGCGCCGCGCGGGAACGGGACGCCGGGCGGGAGAGCGCCGAGCGGCGCGCCCCGCAGGCGCAGGAGGAACCCCCCGCCTAGGGTCGGCGCTATGACCAGCACGCTCCCCACCCGCACCGGACTCAGCACGGCCGAGGTCGCGGAGCGTGTCGCCAGAGGTGAGGTCAACGACGTACCGCTGCGCTCCAGCCGGTCGACCGGAGAGATCGTCCGGGCCAACGTCTTCACCCGGTTCAACGCGATCATCGGGTCGCTGTTCGTCGTCATCATGGTCGTCGGGCCGATCCAGGACGGGCTCTTCGGCTTCATCATCGTGGCCAACACCGGCATCGGGATCATCCAGGAGCTGCGGGCCAAGCAGACCCTGGACAACCTGGCGGTGATCGGCGAGGCCAAGCCGCGGGTCCGCCGTGACGGGGTCACCCGGGAGCTGAGCAACGGCGAGATCGTGCTGGGCGACCTGGTCGAGCTGGGGTCCGGCGACAAGATCACCGTCGACGGCGCGGTGGCCGAGGCCGACGGGCTGGAGATCGACGAGTCGCTGCTGACCGGCGAGGCGGACCCGGTGCTCAAGCATCCGGGCGACCCGGTGCTCTCCGGCAGTTTCGTGGTGGCCGGGGGCGGCGCGTTCACCACCACCAAGGTGGGGCGGGCGGCCTACGCCGCGCAGCTGGCCGAGGAGGCGAGCCGGTTCACGCTGGTCGAGTCGGAGCTGCGCAGCGGCATCAACACCATCCTGCGGTACATCACCTACCTACTGGTCCCGACCGCGATCGGACTGGTGATCAGCCAGCTCTACGTCTACGGCAGCGACTTCCGCGAGGCGGTCCGGCGGATGGTGGCCGGGATCGTGCCGATGGTGCCCGAGGGGCTGGTGCTGCTGACCTCCGTCGCCTTCGCGATCGGCGTGGTGCGGCTCGGGCGCCGGCAGTGCCTGGTGCAGGAGCTGCCCGCGATCGAGGGGCTGGCCCGGGTGGACACCGTCTGCCTGGACAAGACCGGCACCCTCACCGAGGGCGGCATGGACGTGGAGCGGCTGACGCCCCTGGACGGCGCACGTCCGGAGGCGGTGGAGCGGGCGCTCGGCACGCTCGGCACGGCCGATGCGCGACCCAACGCCAGCATGCAGGCGATCATGGATGTCTACGCCGCACCCGAAGGCTGGCAGGTGCGGCAGGCGGCCGCGTTCTCCTCGGCGCGCAAGTGGTCGGGTGCCGAGCTGGCGGAGCCGGACGGGCAGGTCGCCACCTGGCTGCTGGGCGCGCCCGACGTGCTGCTGCCCGCCGGGCATCCGGCGCTGGCCGAGGCGGACGAACTCGGCACGCAGGGACTGCGGGTGCTGCTGCTGGGGCGCACGCCCACCTCCCTCGACGACCCGGATCCGGCGCGCGACCTGGTGCCGCAGGCGCTGGTGGTGCTGCGGCAGCGGGTCCGGCCCGACGCGGCTGAGACGCTGCGCTACTTCGAGCGGCAGAACGTCTCCGCCAAGGTGATCTCCGGCGACAACGCGCTGTCGGTCGGCGCGGTGGCGGGCTCCCTCGGACTCCCCGGTGCGGACGACCCGATGGACGCCCGGAAGCTGCCGAAGAGCAACACGAGCGAGCTCGCCGACGCGGTGGACCACCACTCCGTCTTCGGCCGGGTCACGCCGCAGCAGAAGCGGGACATGGTCGGCGCGTTGCAGTCGCGCGGGCACCATGTCGCGATGACCGGCGACGGCGTCAACGACGTGCTGGCGCTGAAGGACGCGGACATCGGCGTGGCGATGGGTTCGGGCAGCGAGGCGACCCGGGCGGTGGCGCAGATCGTGCTGCTGGACAACCGGTTCTCCACACTGCCTTTGGTGGTGGCCGAGGGACGCCGGGTGATCGGCAACATCGAGCGGGTGGCCAACCTGTTCCTGGTCAAGACCGTCTACGCGGTGCTGCTGGCGCTGGCCACGATCATCTGCCGGGTGCCGTACCCGTTCCTGCCGCGGCACTCGACCGTGCTGAGCGCGCTGACGATCGGCACGCCCGCCTTCTTCCTGGCGCTGGCGCCCAACAACGAACGGGCGCGGCCGGGGTTCGTCAGGCGGGTGCTGCGCTTCGCCGTTCCGGCCGGGATCATCGCGGGGGCGGCGGCGTTCACCTCCTACATGCTGGCGCGGTCGGACCCCGCCACCGGCCAGGTGGCGGACACCAGCACGGCGACGCTGACGCTGTTCATCGTGGCGCTCTGGGTGTTGGCGATCATCGCCCGGCCGTACGCGCTGTGGAAGATCGTGCTGGTCGCGGCGATGGGGGCCGGATTCGTGCTGGTGATGACGGTGCCCTGGGCGCAGAACTTCTTCCAGCTCCAACTGGTCGGCGTGCGCGACCCGTTGACGGGGGCGCTGATCGGCGTGGGGGCGGGCGTGCTGCTGGAGATCGTCTGGCGGTTCGTCAAGAACGCACTGCCGCAACCGCGCCGCTGATCCCTGCTGCCCGAAAGCCCAACAGCCGCAGAGCAGCCACCCAGCAGCCGCCGAGCAGCTGCCCGACACGGAATTGGTCCAGACCTCTGGTTCGCCTGCCCCGGGGCCGGTACCGTGCAGCAGATGAGCACGGGTGCGGCAAACACGAGTGCGTCAGACATCAGCAACACCACCGGCACCAGCACGGCCCCGATCGGCGTGCCCGCACAGCGGATGCACCGCCGGATCGTGCCGAAACGGTCCACCTGGCCGTACCTCCTGCTCGGGCTGGTCTTCCTCGTCGGCTACTCGGTCATCGAGATCAGCCGTTACACGCACTTCGCCTCGATGTCCTGGGACCTCGCGATCTTCGAGGAGGAGGTGAAGCAGTACGCGCACTTCCAGGCGCCGATCGTGCACATCAAGGGCGCGCACGCGAACATCCTGGGCGACCACTTCAGCCCGATCATGGCCCTGTTGGCCCCGCTGTGGTGGATCTGGCCGTCGGGGGTGATGCTGCTGCTGGCGCAGTCGGCGCTGTTCGCGAGCTCGGTGACGATCGTGGCGGCGACGGCGGGGCGGTTCGTCTCCCGGACCAAGGCGCTCTGCCTGGGCTTCGGCTACGGGCTGTCGTGGGGGATGCAGCGGGCCGTCGACTTCGACTTCCACGAGATCGCCTTCGCGGTGCCGATCCTGGCGGTCGTGCTGCGCAACATGCTGCTGAAGCGGTGGCACCGGGCGGCGTTCTGGGCGCTGCCGCTGACGCTGGTCAAGGAGGACCTCGGCTTCACCGTCGTGGCGATCGGCGTCGTGCTGTTCCTGCTGCGGCAGCGGGCACTCGGCGCGCTGCTGGCCGTCTTCGGCGCGGGGATGGCACTGCTGACCGTCTACGCGGTGATCCCGCACTTCAGCGCGACCGGCAGCTACGGCTACGACAACAAGCTGCCGAGCGGGTCGTGGACGGGCTGGGTCACCGGTTTCCTCAGCCCGGCCGACGTCAAGCTGACGACGCTGGCGTTCCTCCTCGGCGTGACCGGGTTTCTGGCGCTGCGGTCGCCGTTGGTGCTGATCGCCGTACCGACGCTCGGCTGGCGGTTCGTCTCGGTCAACCCCGACTACTGGGGGCAGGACTGGCACTACAACGCGGTGCTGATGCCGATCCTGTTCCTGGCGCTGGTCGACGCGATCCGGCGGATGGAGGAACGGGGCGGGGCGCGGGGCGGGGAACGAGGCGAGGATCCGACCGAGGCGCGGACCCCCAAGCGGGGCACCGCCGCGCCGGAGTGGCTGCGCGGGTACGCGGCGCGTGGGGTGGTGCCGGCGGTGACGGCGGTCTCGATCGCGCTCTGCGCGACGATGACGCTGCCCGCCAAACAGATTTTCATGCCGTCGACGTACCGCTCGACCGACCACACCGACCTGATCGGCCAAGCGCTCGCCGAGGTGCCGAACGGGACGACGGTCGAGTGCAACATCACGCCGATGGCGCATCTGGCCGCGCGCACCGACGTCTACTGGCTGGGCGGGAGCCAGGCGAGCCCGCCGCAGTACATCGTGCTGGACCTCTCCTACGGCTGGGCGCCGTCCCCGCCGTCGGACCTGCCCGGGTACGCGGCGCAGCTGCACCCGGGCGCGACCTACCGGATCCTCTTCGACCAGCAGCAGTTCGCGGTGCTGCAACTGGTGACCTGAACCGGCGTCACAAGGGGGGTTGCCGGGGCTACCCCTCGAAGTCCCGTGCGCCGGAGAGCTCGTAGGCGCGGTCCGGGTCGCCGAGCAGGGCCAGCACCTCGAAGCGGCGCACCCACTGGCCCGCCGACCAGGCCAGGCCCGCCGCCAGGCCCTCGGGCGTGGCGGCGTGGAGGGTGCCGAAGGGGACGACGGGCGCGAACTCGTCCGACTCCTCCTCGGTCTCGCCGTCGGGCAGTCCAGCGGACGCAGGCAGTTCGGGGGCCTCGCTGGCGGCGTCCCAGCGCCACTCCACGGCGGCCTCCTCGCCCTCGGCGCCGACGACCAGCAGCTCCTCGTGCTCCTCGTAGACGGCGGGGCAGCCGGGGAGCAGCTCGCGGATCTCGGCCGGGACGCGGCGGACCGTGCCCTCCGTCAGCACCCGGCCGCCCGCGACCTCGCTGGCCAGCGACACGTGCAGCCGCTCGGCCAACGCCGGGGCCAGCTCGGGGGCGACAGTGATCAGCGGGAACTCGTCCAGCAGCGGGACCAGGTCGGGCGCGTCCACCACGACCGCGTCCGCCACGTCGACGATGACGGTGTGCGCCGGACGGCGGTGGGTGGCCGGGTCGAGCGGCGGCAGGGCGCGGACCTCGTCGGGGAGCGGGATCCGCTCCAGCGGGACGCCCGACAGCGCGGTGTAGAGGCCATGCAGCTGACGGTGCGTCACCGGGCGTTCGGCGTCGGTGAGACGCTCCAGCACATCGTCGGGGCCGTCGGACTCGGTGAGCAGCGCCGCCAGCGTGGTGCGGACACCGAGGGCGTGCAGGAAGACCTCGTCCAGGTCGGTGCGGGCCTCGTCGTAGAGGCCGCGCAGCAGCCGGTCTCCCCCGGCGGCGCGCAGACCGGCGGGGCGGCGGCCGTCCAGGACCGGACGGTCGCGCAGCCACCAGGCCGCGTAGGGGACCACCTCGGCGGTGCCGCCGTCGGGGAGCAGCAGCCGGACCTTGTCGACCACGGCGGAGCGCAGCGGCGGAGCGGCGAGCAGGGCGAGCGCCCGCGGCCAGTCGCGGTCGTCGACCAGGTCGAGGTCGCGAACGGCGAGCAGTTCGGCGGCGACCGGCGGGACGGAGGGGACATCGAAGGCGAGGTCTTCGTCCTGGAACGGATCGGTGACCTCCTCGGCCCAGTCCGCCAGGCCGTCGGGGGCCTCGTCGAGCAGCTGGCGCGGCTCACCGCCGAGGGCACGGTCGGCGGGGGCGGTCGGGTCGAAGCGGTCCAGGTCGTCCGGGTCGAGCACGGCCTCCTCGGCCCGGAGCAGGCCGAAGGTGTGGGTGACACCGACGGCGCGCAGCACCTCCGGGCCCCAGCGCTCGACGCACTCGTCGTCCGGGAAGGTCACGCTCTCCTCGTGCGCGACGGCCGCCAACGGGCTGCCGGGGAGCAGGAGTTCACCGGCGGGGGTGAAGCCGCCGTCCTCGTCCGGCAGCGCGAGGCGGGCCAGCCAGGGGTACCGACCCTCCCCCATCGAGCCGTCGCCGAGGGCGGCCTGGACGACGCGCAGAACCGCGTCGGCGAGCTCCTCGGCCTCGTCCTCGTCGTCCAGGTCGGCGGAGCGCTCGACGGCAGCGCGGACCTCCGGGGTCTCCAGCACGCCGGAGGGGGTGGCCAGGCCGGCGCCGAGCTTCTCCAGCAGCGGGTGTGCGGCGTCGGGGTGGGCCAGCCGCAGGTCGAGCACGGCCAGGTCCTCGGCGCTGACCTCCGACTCCCCCGGCCGGCCGACGGGCACCAGCACCCGGCGCGGGCCGCGGACCATCCGGCCGTCGGCCAGCGGGACCGGGAGCGCGCCGAGCGCGTCCCGGTCGGCGGCGGCCAGCGCGCCGTAGAGGTTGCGCCACCACTCCGGCTCGCGGTCCAGGTTGGCGAGTTGGTCGACGGTCTCGGCCAGGGCGACCCGGCGGACCTGCAGCGCGCGCAGCTCCTGACGGCGCTCCAGACCGGCCGGGAGCAGGCCGGGCAGGACGGCGGCCAGGGCGCGGACGATCCCGTCGTCGGCGCCCTCCAGCAGCACCGCGTCGCGCGGGCGCAGCGCGATCTCGTCCTCCGAGTCGGCGGCGGCAGAGTCG
This sequence comes from Streptacidiphilus sp. MAP5-3, assembly GCF_041262505.1. Classification (NCBI taxonomy): domain Bacteria; kingdom Bacillati; phylum Actinomycetota; class Actinomycetes; order Kitasatosporales; family Streptomycetaceae; genus Streptacidiphilus; species Streptacidiphilus sp. MAP5-3. The sequence goes on along the minus strand of NZ_JBGCCL010000010.1, from coordinate 237,778 downwards.
GCGGCGGAGTCGGCGCCGGCGGCGGGCAGGCTGTGCTGGTTTTGGCTTGCCTCCGGCAGGAAGGGCGTCTCGGGCAGGCGGTCCAGGATGGCGCGACGCAGCCGGGCGTCCAACTCGCCCTTGCCGAGCGGGGCCGGAACCAGGCGCAGCGAACCGAGGCTGGCGCCACGACGGCGGACCAGCTCGACGTAGGCGTCGGCGGCCTGCTCGACCAGGAAGTCGGTCAGCGGGCCAGGCGCGACATGACGACGCGTCGAGTCCAGCGGGAAGCTGGCGATCAGCAGCGCCGGCAGGCCGAGCGGCTCGTCGCTGGGCGTGGGCGCGTGCAGGTAGGCGGCGGTGCGGACGCGCAGCGGGTCGCCGCCCGCATCGACGGGGACGGCCCAGGTGAGCGACCAGTGCGGGCGGTGGCGCTCCTCGACCGTGCGGTCGGCCAGCAGGGACGCGTCCAGCGGGCCGCCCTCGCTGACGACCTGCCAGCGGGTCTCGGAGCCGTCGTCGAGGATCACGACCTCGACCGGCGCATCGCCTGCCGCCTCGTCCTTCGACTCGCCCGCGCCGGATGCCTCCAGGCGCTGCAGCACCCGCACACCGGCGTCGGTCTCGATGACCACCTCGGTCAGACCCGGCAGGGCGAGCAGCAGCGCGTCGTCGGTGTCGTCGAGGAGACGGCGGGCGAGGTCCTCGGCGGCGGCGTCGCGCAGCGGGAGGAGCACGACGGTGTCGTAGCCCTCGGGCGGGGTGCCCTCGGCGGGCAACGGCAGGCGCAGCAGCGGGACATGGCCGTCGCGGCGACGCAGCTCCTCCGCCAGCGCGGGCTCGGCGTCGGCGGCGGAGGCGGCCTGGTCGGCCAGGGCGCGGGCCTCCGCCAGCGACCAGCGGACACCGCCGGGGACGCTGATCACGCTGGGCTCGTCGGTGACCGCCAGCACGGCGGCGAAGCCGACGCCGAACCGGCCGACCGCCCCCGCGTCGTGCTCCTCGCGCTTGGAGGAGGCGCGCAGGGTGGAGAGCGACTCGACGCCCTCCGCGTCCAGCGGCACACCGGTGTTGGCGGCGGCCAGCACGCCGTCCCGCAGCGTCAACCGGAGGCGACCGCCACCACCCGAACGGGCAGTACCCGAACGGCGGGCGGCGTCGGCGGCGTTCTGCGCCAGCTCGACGACCAGCCGGTCGCGGTAGCCGCCGAGGGCCAACTCCTCCTCGGCGTTGGCGTCCTCGCGGAAGCGGGCGGGCGCGGCGGCCCAGGCGTCCAGCACGCGTCGGCGCAGCGCGCCGGTACCGAACGCGTCGGTGGCGAACCCATCCGAAGCGAACGCATCCAAGCCGGTCATCGCCGTCCTCCCGTAACGCTGCACGTGCGTGCTTGCCGTTAGAGCGCATTCTGCCTGGTGCGGGTGACAACGACGAAAACACGGCGCGGGGTCCCTCTTTGATCAAGAGAGACCCCGCGCCCTGCTGTTCGAGCCTGCTGCGGGCTGTCGGAGCCCGCTGCGGTCGGTCAGACGCCCGCGTAGGAGTGCTTGCCGTTGATGAAGATGCTCACGCCGTAGGCGTTGAACAGGTAGCAGGCGAAGGCGATGAAGACCAGCACCGCCGCCTTGCGGCCCTTCCAGCCCGCCGTGGCGCGCGCGTGGAGGTAGCAGGCGTAGGCGACCCAGGTGATGAACGCCCAGGTCTCGGTGGGGTCCCACTCCCAGTAGTGGCCCCAGGCGGCCTCGGCCCAGATCGCGCCCGCGATGATGGTGAAGGTCCACAGCGGGAAGACGAAGGCGTTGATCCGGTAGGACCACTTGTCCAGCGTGGCGGCGGCCGGAAGGCGGTCCATGACGTCGGCCCACCAGCCGACGGCCTTGGCCGGATCCTGCGCCTTGCGGCTCTCGTGCACGTCCTTGACGAAGAAGAGCACCGCCGCGATCCCGCCCGCGTAGAGGGCGCCGCCGCAGATCATCGCGCCGGAGACGTGGATCCACAGCCAGTACGAGTGCAGCGCCGGAACCAGCTGCTCGGAGGCGGTGTAGAACTCGGTGACCGCGATGCCCAGACCGACCAGCGCGCCGAAGGTCAGCGGCAGGCCCATCCAGCGGACGTTCTTGCGGGCCGCCAGCAGACCGACGAAGAGCAGCCCGGCGACGACCGTCATCGCGCAGGTGAACTCGTAGAGGTTGCCCCACGGCGGACGGTGCGCCGAGATGCCGCGGGCGATCACCGCGCCGAGGTCGAGCAGCACGGCCAGCGTCGTCAGCGAGACCGCGATCCGGCCGAGGCGGTCGGCACGCTCGTCGCCGCCGGACGCGCCGACGCCGTCGACCGGCGGGGCCGCGTCGCCGCGGGTGACCACGTCGACGGAGCCCGCCTTGGCCGCCACGGTGCGGGTCAGCGTGGTGGTGCCGCCTCCGGCGCGGGTGACGGTGACGGCGACGGTCGGCGCCTTGCCGGCGTCGGCCGCGGTGCGCTCGGCCTCGGCCACGGTGTCCGCGACCGACGAGCCCGCCTTGCCGGCCAGCGCGGCGGACTGCCGGGCGATCCGGCTGCGGCCGCCGAAGGTCCACTCGCAGGCGTAGGCCAGGAAGGCGAGCAGGAAGACCGCCATGGCCGAGTAGATGAGGTCGTTGGAGATGCTGGCGAACCGGGTGTCGATCGCCGCGTCAGCGAGGAACACGTTCACTCCTTGGGCGTGGTGCCGGCCGCGACCGTGTCCGGCTCGTCTGTTACGGCTGTTTCGTCCGCAGGCGCGGTGTCCTGCAGGTCGAGGGCGAGTGCGGCGAGCTCCTCGGCGATCCGGGCGGACTCGCTGCGGGCCAGGCCCGCCAGCTCGACGACGGTGGTGCCGTCCTCGGCCGTGACCGCGCGGACCCAGATCCGGCGGCGCTGCACGAACAGCGACCCGATCAGGCCGAGCACCGCCGCCATCGAGCTGAGCAACGCCCAGCTGCTGCCGGGGTTGGTGGCCACGGTGAAGTTGGCCCACTGCTGGACGCTGGTGAAGGTGACCGTGCCGCCGCTCGGCAGTTTGAAGCCCTGGCCCGGCTTGAGCGCGAAGGTCAGCGGCTGACCGTCGAGCTTGTACTGGGTCATGTGCTTGGTATCGAGTTCGTAGATGCTCTGCGGCGCACCGGAGTTGTCGCCCAGGTCACCGTGGTACGCGTTGACGTAGATCTCCGGGTCGGCCAGGTCGGGGAAGACCGAGTGCGGGCCCATCGTCCTGATCGAGGCCGGGTCGGTGGCCGCGGTCGGGGTGAAGATGCCGGAGAGGCCGATCTGGGTGGCGTTGCCCTGGTTGTCGACGTAGCCGTCGTTGACCTTGATGGCGCAGGTCGAGCTCAGGTTGCTGTCCTGCGGCAGGCAGGGCGTCGGGCCGTTGTAGATCACGTCGCCCTTGGCGTCGGTGACCTGGAAGACGGGCGCGTAGCCGTGCGCGGTCAGGTAGACGTTGCTGCCGTCCACCTCCAGCGGGTGGTTCTCCTGGACGACCGCGTTCTTCGTCTTCGTCGGGTCGGTGCCGAGCCAGTACGAGACGTTGGCCTGGAACATGGTCGGGTTGCCCATCTGCGGGCCGCTCGCCTGGTACGAGGCCTCGAACTTGTCCAGCTTGAAGCCGAAGGGCGTCAGGTCGTCACCGGTGTAGAAGGTGCTCGGCATGAAGTCGTCGTACTGCGAGACGTTGTTGCTGAACGCCTTGCCCTCGATCACGACCACGGTGCCCATCCCGCCGAACAGCTTGCTGAAGGCGAAGGCGATCAGCATGCCGAAGAGCGAGATGTGGAAGAGCAGGTTGCCGACCTCGCGCAGGTAGCCCTTCTCCGAGGTGATCGCGTCACCGCTGCGGGCCACCCGGAAGCGGCGACGGCGCAGCAGCGTCTCGGCGGCGGCCAGGGTCTGCTCGCTGTCCGCGCCGCGCGAGCGCCAGGTCGCGTAGACCGGCAGCCGCACCAGGTGGCGCGGCGCGGCGGGCGGCGCGGAGCGCAGCACGCCGACGAACTGCCAGGTGCGCGGGACGATGCAGCCCGCGAGCGAGACGAAGAGCAGGATGTAGATCGCGGAGAACCAGAACGAGCTGTAGACGTGGAACAGCCCGAGCTTCTGGTAGATCGGCGCCAGCGTGTGGTGCTTGGTGACGAACGCGGCGACGTTGGTCGGGGACGCGGAGACCTGCGGCACCAGCGAGCCGGGGACGGCCGCGAGGGAGAGCAGGAAGAGCAGGATCAACGCGGTGCGCATCGAGGTCAACTGCCGCCAGCCCCAGCGGATCCAGCCGACGAAGCCGATACCGGCCGCGCCGCCCGCACCGCTGCCGGCGTCGAGCTCGCTGTCGTCGACGGGCGCGGAGCTGAGGCGTTCGGCGGCCCGCTCGTCGGCGGTCTTCTCCCCCGTCTGCTCCTCCGGCGTCCGCTCTTCGGCCGTCCGACCGTCGGTCGTCATCAGAGTCCCACCTGGTAGTTCGCGGTCCAGTACTGCAGCTGGTTGACCAGATCGGTCCAGAGGCCGGTGATCAGCAGCGCGCCGACCAGGACCAACATGCCGCCGCCGAGGCGCATGACCCACTGGTAGTGGCGCTTGATCCAGCCGAACGCGCCGATGGTCCTGCGGAAGGCGAGCGCGGCCACGATGAACGGCACGCCGAGGCCGAGGCAGTACGCCACGGTCAGCAGCGCACCGCGGCCTGCGCTGGCCTGGTTCCAGGAGAGCGCCTGGACCGCGCCGAGCGTGGGACCGACACACGGCGTCCAGCCGATACCGAAGACCACGCCGAGCAGCGGCGCGCCGATCAATCCCACCACCGGCTTGCGATGGCTGCGCAGTTCACGCTGGCTGAAGCCGGGCAGCAGGCCCATGAAGGCCAGGCCCAGCAGGATGATCAGACCGCCCGAGATCTCACTGATCAGCGACGCGTGCGCCCTGATGGTCAGTCCGAAGAAGCCGAAGAGCGCGCCCATCGAGACGAACACGGCGGAGAAGCCGAGCACGAACAGCAGTGCGCCGAGCGCCATCCGGCCGCGGCGGCGGCCGTCGGCGTCGGCGAGGTCGGCGGCGGAGAAGCCGGTGACGTAGGAGAGGTAGCCGGGGACCAGCGGGAGGACGCAGGGCGAGAAGAACGACACCAGCCCGGCCAGCATGGCGACCGGGATGGCGAGCAGCAGCGCGCCGTGGAGTACCTCGCCGCTCACGACTTCTCCGCGATCACCGGGGCGACGAACTTGCTGAGCTGGTCGCTGGTGAGCGGTTGCAGGGCACGCACCGCGATCCGGCCCTCCCGGTCCAGGATCAGGGTGGACGGGATGGCCTGCGGATTGAGGCTGCCGGCCGGGAACTGCAGCAGCAGCGAGCCGTCCTCGTCGTAGAAGCTGGGGTAGGTCAGGCCGTGCGTCTTGACGAACTGCTGGGCCTGGTCGATCTGGGTGTCACGGGTGTTGATCCCGACGAACTGGACGCCCTTGGACTGGTCGGCCTGGAAGACGCTCTCGAAGTCGTCCGCCTCGGCGCGGCACGGACCGCACCAGGAGCCCCAGACGTTGAGCACGACGACCTTGCCGCGGTAGGAGGCCAGGTCGAGCGCCTTGCCGTTGAGGTCGGCGCCCTTGAGGTTGATCGCCGAGCCGCGCTGCGCGGCGGGCACGGAGACGGACTCGCCGGTCCCGGCCACATAGCCGCTGTCGCTGCTGCCGCTGGTCTCGGCAGGGTTGGTGGAGCTGCAGGAGGTGAGTGCCAGCACACCCGTCAGCGCGGCGGCAGTGGCGGCGGCGACGCGGAACGCAGAGCGTGCGGAACGGCGAGCGGGGCGGCGACTCATGTGAAGAGTTTCGCATGGGCGTTTAAGTCGATTTCACCGCCCCCACGACAACGTCGTGGCAGGCCCTTGACCTGCCACGACGCTTCGTGTATCGGATATTTAGTCGATCTTTATGCGCGCCCTTGTGTGCTACGCGCCGAACGACTTGTTCGTCAGCGGGCCCTTCTTACCGGTCAGATGGGCCGGGAGCAGGTCCCTGGCGGGCTCGCTGTAGCCGATGGAGACGATCTTGTCGCCCTCGTAGGTGAAGGTCGTCAGGCTGGCCAGCGAGCACTGGCGACGGCGCGGGTCGTGCCAGAGGCGCCGGTGCTCGGCGAAGCAGCGGGTCACCCAGATCGGCAGCTGGTGGCTGACGCAGACCGCCTCGTGCCCGCGGGCGGCGTCACGGGCGGCGTTGAGCCCGCCCATCATCCGCACGACCTGCTCGATGTACGGCTCACCCCAGGACGGCTTGAAGGGGTTGGTCAGGTGCTTCCAGTAGCCCGGGTTGCTGAGCGCGCCGTCGCCGACCCCGAAGGTCTTGCCCTCGAAGATGTTGGCGGCCTCGATCAGGCGCTCGTCCTTCGCCACGGTCAGCCCGTGCGCGGCGGCGATCGGCGCGGCGGTCTCCTGGGCGCGGTCCAGCGGGGACGCGACCACGTGGGTGATGTCACGTCCGGCCAGGTGGTCGGCGACCCGGTCGGCCATCTTCCGGCCCAGCTCGGAGAGGTGGTAGTCGGGCAGGCGCCCGTAGAGGATGCCCTCCGGGTTGTGCACCTCGCCGTGTCGCATCAGATGGACGACGGTGATGTCGTTCTTGCTCACGTCAGTTGCTCCTGCTGCTCCTGGACGATGGGGCGGTCGGGCGGTCGGGACCGTGACTCGGGGGTGACTACGCGGTGGCTTCCGCGGCCGCGCGGGCGGCGGACGGGAGCGCGGCGGCGATCCGCTCGAGCGCGCGCTCGTCGTGCGCGGACGAGACGAACCAGGACTCGAAGGCGGACGGCGGCAGGTAGACGCCCTGGGCCAGCATGGCGTGGAAGAACGCCGTGAAGCGGAAGGACTCCTGCGTCCGTGCCTCGGCGTAGTTGGTGACCGGCCGGTCGGTGAAGAAGACCGAGAACATGTTCCCGGCCGTCTGCAGCCGGTGCGCCACGCCCTCCTTGGCGAGCGAGTCGCTGACCAGCGAGGCGACCTCGGCGGCGACCTGGTCGACGGTGGCGTAGACGGCGTCGGTGCAGGCGCGCAGCTGGGCCAGACCGGCGGCGGTGGCGACCGGGTTACCGGAGAGCGTGCCCGCCTGGTAGACCGGGCCAGCCGGGGCGAGGTGGGCCATCACGTCGGCGCGACCGCCGAAGGCCGCGGCCGGGAAGCCGCCGCCCATGACCTTGCCGAAGGTCATCAGGTCCGGCTTGACGTCGGCCGTCCACCCTTCGTTCGCCGATTCGAAGCCGTACCAACCGGCCTTGGAGACGCGGAAACCGGTCATCACCTCGTCGGAGACGAAGAGCGCTCCGTCGGCGCGGCAGAGCTCCTGCAGGCCCTTGTTGAAACCGGGCTTCGGCGGGACCACGCCCATGTTGCCGGGGGACGCCTCGGTGATCACGCAGGCGATCTCGCCCGGGTGCGCGGCGAAGGCGGCGCGGACCGCGTCCAGGTCGTTGTAGGGCAGCACGATGGTGTCCCCGGCCTGCGCACCGGTGACCCCGGGCGTGTCGGGCAGCGCGAAGGTGGCCAGGCCGGAACCGGCGGCGGCCAGCAGCGCGTCGACGTGACCGTGGTAACACCCGGCGAACTTCACGACCTTGGCCCGACCGGTGAAACCGCGGGCCAACCGGATCGCGGACATGGTCGCCTCGGTGCCGGAGGAGACCAGGCGCACCTGCTCGACCGGCGCGATCCGGTCGACGATCTCCTCGGCCAGCTCGACCTCGCCCTGACCCGGCGTGCCGAAGGACGTGCCGCGCGCGACAGCGTCCTGAACAGCGGCGATGACCTCGGGGTGGGCGTGCCCCAGGATCATCGGACCCCAGCTGCAGACCAGGTCGACGTACTCGCGCCCGTCCGCGTCGGTGAGGTAGGGACCGGTGCCGGACACCATGAAGCGCGGGGTCCCGCCGACCGCGCGGAAGGCGCGCACCGGGGAGTTCACGCCACCGGGCGTGACGACGGAGGCGCGTTCGAACAACGCCTGGGAGGCGGGGGCCTCGTACGGGTACGGACTGCCGAAGGACTGCTTGCTCACGGGATCGCTCACAGGGACATGCTCTCAAATCGGTGTCGTTTCAAAATCGCAGCCCGCGATGCGGCATGTCCGCGCCGATCATCTGGGACGATGATCGGGCGATCCGGTACGCCCCCGGCAGGTCCGTCACAACTCGGCCCGACGGGGGTGGCCTGTTGGCAAATCAGCGACGGACGGTAAGGATGGTCCGGGGTGTCCGAGCAGCGCGACAATTCCGGCCACGACACGGGCGGCATGCGTGATCCGCATGCCCCGGGTGCCGCGGCCGGTTCGGGTCGAGGGCGCGAGTTCCACGAGGTCCGAGAGTTCGCAGAGGCGTCACGTCGTCGTGACGGAGGTGGAGGTGCTGGCCGCGTGGGGGTGACCTACAAGTACTTCGGCGCGCCGGACCGTGCCACAGCCGCGCGCGTACCCACCGCCCTCGGTCGCGACGGTCTGGGCCTGGACGCAGGCGAACTCGGCACACTCGGCCGCCTCGGCGAACTCTTCGGCCACGACGGCTCCGAGGAGTCGATCAGCGGCAGCCTCTCCACCAAGATCAAGCCGGAGACCATGAGCGCGATGGTCCTCACCGGCATCCTCGGCATCCCGCTGACCGAGGTCCCCCCACTCGAACTCGTCGTGCTCCACCCGGACTACGCCGTGGTCCAACTCCCGCAAACGGTCGTCGAACCCCTCCTCAAGGCCGACGAGGCCGAGTTGGGCACGGCCGCCTTCATCTGGTCCACGGTCCCGGACCGCCGCGGACCGCGGGACGCGTTCGTGATCTACAAGATGCTGCACGAGTGGCAGGACTTCGCGACCCGGCTGCACGACGCGGGACATCAGCTGTACTGCCTGATGTGGCCGTGAGCGGGGGGTTCGACTGACCGTCGGGGTCAGCCGGGGGCGCTTCTGATGTGCCGTCAAAGGATTTCGTTCAGACGGCCGTTCAGGCTGCCGGGGCACATGGAGGGCACGCGGCTGGAGCCGGGCATGTGGGCCGCGATCTCCTCGAACTCCTCGGCGCTCATCTGCGGGCGACGATCAGCTGTGAGGCTCATGGGTTCACCCCCGCTGTCCCAGGCAGTCTCGACTCGCTCCACGGTATCGCTCTCATGCGATCAGGGTCCGGTCTGCGGCGGAGCACCTCGTCGCGGCGAACCGTCGCGTGCACATCGCGTGCACATGGGAGCGGACAACGACCATGGACAGTGCAAGGAACTGAACACCGAAATCCCAGCCCGGAAGCCTGCCGAGCGGATCACCCCAGGTCAACGCCCTGGGGTGATCGTCTGCAGAACGAGTGGCAGGACTTTCGCGAACCGGCTGCATAACGTGCGATGCCAACCGTACCGGCTGATGTGGCCGCGAGCTGAAGGCTCACGGCGTCGCGGTGGGCGACGTGGTGGCCTCCCAGGCGAAGCCGTCCGGGTCGGTGAAGGAGTCGGCGGTGCTGCCGAGGGCGATGCGGTGGGAGCCGGAGCCGTCGGCGGGGACGCCGACGTCCTTGGCCAGAGCGCGGCGCTTGTACAGCGCCAGCTTGACGGTTCCGGTCCCGGCGGAGGCGAACTCGGTGTACTTGCCGCCGAAGCTCCTGGCCACGGTCAGGCCCCGGTCGACGTAGAACTGCTTGGTGGCCTTCACGTCCTCGACGCCGAGCAGGAGGACCATCTCGTCGATCTCGCGGGTGGCCGGGCCGGTGTCCTTCTTCGCCGAGGTCGCGACCTTCCAGAGGGTGCCGTCCGGCGCCTGCACGACGCCGCCGTAACCCCACAGCGACTTCGCGCCGGGCTTCAGCACGGTGGCTCCGGCGTCCACGGCGGCGGCCAGGAAGCCGTCGACGGTCGCGGGCTGGGAGACCGTGAGCGCCAGCGTGAAGCCGCGGAACCCGGTGGACTGCGCCTCGGACGCCCGCACGTCGACGTAGGCGTCCACTCCGAAGGCGGTGAGGAAACGGCGGGTGGCCCCGGGGTCGGCCACCTCGAGGGTGACGGAGGCGAGGGATGCGGTGGATGCGGTGGTTGTCGTCATGCCGTTCACGCTACGGGCGGCCGGGGGCGGGGGCTTCTCGATTCCTGACCGGTCTGGTCACCTGCTTCGCGACGCAGGCCGGCATCCCCTCCACCCGGATCACCGGCCCCACCTCACCACCCTGACCTGCGGCGTCGACGCTCCCGGCGGCCGGCCCCGTCGCGTCCGCTGCCTCTGCCTCTGCCTCTGCCTCTGCCGCGCGGCGGCGGAACACCCCGGGCGACATGCCGACCAGCTCGGTGAAGCGGGTGGTGAACGTGCCCAGCGACGCGCAGCCGACCTCGAAGCAGACCTCGGTGACGCTGAGGTCACCGCGCCGCAGCAGCGCCGCCGCGCGCTCGATCCGACGCGTCATCAGATAGGCGTAGGGCGCCTCGCCGTAGGCCGCCCGGAACTGCCGGCTAAGGTGCCCGGCGGACATGTGCACCCCCTGCGCGAGCGCCTCCACGTTGAGCGGCTGCGCGTACTCCCGGTCGATCCGGTCACGGACACGGCGCAGCAGCGCGAGATCCGCCAGGCGCTGCGCCTCGATACGTGCACGTCTCCACTCGTCCGGACACATCGCTGCACTCCCCTTTCGCTCTGACCCGACCAGCCATGTGGATGCGCGCAGGCTCAGCGGAGTTCCTGGATGCGGATCAGGTTGCCCGCGGGGTCCCGGAGGGCGCAGTCGCGGATGCCGTAGGGCTGCTCGGTCGGCTCCTGGACGACCTCGGTGTCGCCGGCCTGCACCTTCTCGAAGGTGGCGTCGAGGTCCGGAGTGGCCAGCAGGATCCAGCCGTAGGTGCCCTTGGCCATCATCTCGTGGATGGTGCGGCGCTCGGCCTCGGTGATCCCCGGGTCGGTGGCCGGCGGCGCGAGGAGGATCGACGTGTCGGGCTGACCGACCGGACCGACCGTGATCCAGCGCATCTTTCCTTGCCCGACGTCGCTGCGCACCTCGAAGCCGAGCACGTCGCGGTAGAAGGCAACCGAGGCGTCCGGGTCGTCATGGGGAAGGGAGCTCGTGTGAATGGTGATGTCCATGAGGGCAGGCTAGAGCGGCCCCGCGTCCCGCGCTTCTCGAATCCTGACTGATCTCGTCGTCGAGCCCTGAGCCATTCCGCCATGGGGTCGGTCGCGCCACAACACCGGTACCGGGCCCACGCTTTGAGTACCCCTACTCGGCGCGGATCAGGACGACTCGGCCGAGGCACCACGCTTCCGGGCCTGGCCCCGTGCCATCACGTAATAAGCGATCGAGGCGACCACAGCGACGGGCGTCGCCACCACGTCGATCCACGACTTGTGAAGCAGCATCGACGCATAAGCGGCCACGCCGAACGCGGTGCTGAGGATGTACGCGCGACTTCGAGCCATTGGCGCTTGTAGGCCTGGAACGCCGCCATGCCGCATCCGAGAGCGGCGAACCCGATGAGGACCCCTATGAGCATTGCTGGAGCATAGGGGCAGCTCACGGCGCGCGGAAGGCCGGCCTGTACGCGCCCGGGGTCATGCCCGTGTGGGCGGGGAAGCGGCAGCGCGGTCGTCCGCCGGGGGCGGAGTCCCGAGACGGAGGGCTGATCGGCTGACAGGGCGGGCGTCGCCAGGTGAGGATGCAGGCATGCCCGACGAGACGACCGAGGTGAACGAGGTGACCCGAAAGTGACCCAGGTGTCAGAGGCGTCAGAGGCGTCAGAGATGCTCACGCCGCGCCGAATCGCCGACGACTACGTGGCGCGGATGGCCGCGCAGGACCCCACCGTCACCACCTGGTTGGGCTTGGATCCCAAGGACGAGCGGTTGCCGGACTTCTCCCCCGAGGGGTGCACCGCGGAGGCCGAGCTGGCCCGCGCCGTCCTGGCCCGGCTGGAGGCCCTGCCCGCGAGCGCGGACACGGACGCGAGCGCGGACGCGGCGGAGCAGGCCTGTGCGCGGCTGCTGCGGGAGCGGCTCGGGTCGACGCTGGACCGGCACGAGGCGGGCGAGCACTACCGTGCGGTGGCGAACCTGCACACGCCGATGCACGGGTTGCAGAGTCTCTTCGGCATGATGCCGACCGCCGCTGAGGAGGACTGGGTCCCGCTGCTCGCGCGGCTGCGCCAGGTGCCCGAGGCGGTGGCGGGTTACCGGACCACGCTGGCCGAGGGCGTCGCGCGCGGGCTGTTCGCCGCACCGCGGCAGGCGGAGGTGCTGGCCACCCAGCTCGACGCCTGGACGGGACCTGGCAACGCAAACGGCACCAGAACCGGCACCGGAACCGGCAGCAGAAACGGCGGCTGGCTGGCGCAGCTGGTCGCGCCCGCCCCGGAGCGGTTCCGGGACGAGGCGGACGCGGCGGCGGCGAAGGCGGGTGAAGCCGTCTCGGGGCTGAGCGACTGGCTGCGCGAGGGCTACGCGCCCGCCGCGGCGGGGACGCCGGACGCGGTCGGGCGGGAGCGCTACCTGCTCTGCGCCCGTGCGTTCCTGGGCGCGACGCTCGACCCGGAGCAGACGTACGCGTGGGGCTGGGAGGAGTTCCACCGCGTCCACGCGGAGCTGCGCGCGGAGGCGGCGCGGGTGCTGCCCGGCGCGGACGTGGAGCAGGCGCGGGCGCATCTGAACGAGCACGGGCACATGGTCCAGGGCGCCGAGGCGATGCGGGCCTGGCTGCAGGGGATCACCGAGGAGGCCATCGAGGCGCTCGACGGCACGCACTTCGACCTGTCTGGGCCGCTGCGCCGGGTGGAGACCCGGATCGCCCCGGCGGGCACCGCCGCCGCGCCCTACTACAGCGGCCCGAGCCTCGACTTCAGCCGCCCGGGACGGACGCACCTGCCGCTCGCCAACGGCGACGCCGAGGGACGGTTCCGCACCTGGCGGCTCGTCAGCACCTGGTATCACGAGGGCGTTCCGGGACACCACCTGCAGCTCGCCTCCTGGGTCGCGGCGGCGGACCAGCTGTCGCGCTACCAGGTCACCCTGGGCAAGATCAGTGCCAATGTGGAGGGTTGGGCCCTCTACGCGGAGCGGCTGATGGACGAGCTGGGCTTCCTGACCGATCCGGGACGCCGACTCGGCTACCTGGGCAAGCAGATGATGCGCATCGTCCGCGTGATCGTCGACATCGGCATGCACCTGCGCCTCGCGATCCCGGCCGACTCGCCGTTCCACCCGGGCGAGCGGTGGACGCCGGAGCTGGCCACCGCGTTCATGTCCGACTACGTCGGCATGCCGCCCGCCGCCCGGGACAGCGAGATCGTCCGCTACCTGGGCCGTCCGGGCCAGGCCATCGGCTACAAGCTGGGCGAACGCGCCTGGCTGGCCGGGCGGGAGGCGGCCCGGCACCGGCTGGGCGCGGAGTTCGATCTCACGGCCTGGCACATGAAGGCTCTGCGGCAGGGCTCGTTCGGGCTCGACGACCTGGTGGAGAACCTGGCCGGGCTCTGAGCGACGGTCCGGAAACCCTTCGCCCGGACCGCGGCGAAGCGCTAGGTTGCGGTCGACCTTCCGGCCCACTCCACCAAGCGATCAACGACCCAAGGAAGTTGAGACTCATGACGTCGAGCCCCACCGCCGCCGAGGCCCCCGCACGCGTCGACTTCTACTTCGACCCGGCCTGCCCGTTCGCGTGGATCACCTCGCGCTGGATCCTCGAGGTGGAGCAGCAGCGGCCGATCGACCTGCGGTTCCGGGTGATGAGCCTGTACGTCCTCAACGAGAACCGCGAACTTCCGGACTGGTACCGCGAGTTGGTCAACGAGTCGATCGGCCCGGTGCGGGTGGCGGTCGCCGCCGAGGCGCAGCACGGCAACGCGGTGCTGCGCGAGCTCTACACCGCCTTCGGCAAGCGGATCCACAAGCAGAAGAACGAGGACTTCGACCTGGTGATCCGGGAGTCACTGGCCGAGGTCGGGCTGCCGGCCGAACTGGCCGAGGCCGCACACGACACGACCTGGGACGAGCAGGTCCGGCGCAGCCACCACGAGGGCATGGACCCGGTCGGCGAGGACGTGGGCACGCCGACGATCCACGTCGACGGGGTCGCCTTCTTCGGGCCGGTGCTCAACTCCATCCCGCGGGGCGCGCAGGCGGCGCGCATCTTCGACGGGGTCCGCGCGCTGGCGGGTTACCCGGACTTCTTCGAGCTGAAGCGGACGCGCACCGGCTCGCTCAACTTCGACTGATTCGAAGGATCGGACCGATCGGACCGATCGGACTGACCGGACGCTCGGCGCCGGATCAGTAACCCGCCTTGGTGTAGGCGACGGTGGTGAAGGAGCCGTAGCGGTCGTTGGCGTAGCGGACGCCGGCGATGATCGAGTCGACCGGGTTGAGGATGTCCTTGTGGCCGGGCAGGGACCACTCGGCGAAGGTCGGCTTGATGGTCTGGAGCAGGCCGTAGGTGCCGCCGTAGAGGGCCTGGTTGCCGTCCCAGTGGTTCTGCGCGTCCGGGTTGCCGGAGGACTCGGTCATGGCCCGGGCGTAGATGGCGGACGCCGGGGGGACCTGGTCGCCGTGGGCGCGGAGAACGTCCTGCGCCTCGGCGATCCACCCGTTCAGGTTGTCCGGGTAGGTCTTCTTGGCGGGCGCGGCCGGCTTCGCGGGCGCGGGTTTGGCGTCCGTCTTCGGGGCGGGCTTCGCGTCGGTCTTGGCGTCGGTCTTGCCGTCGGTCTTCGCGTCCGGCTTTGCGTCGGCCTTGGCGGAGGCGGACGGGGCCGCGGTCGGGGTCCCATGGTCGGCGGCAAGGGCCGGGACGAAGTTCGCGACGACGACCATCCCGGCGACCGCGGAGCCCATGAGCAGGTCGGCGGTCAGACGGGCGGGCGTACGGGTGGCGAGACGCATGTCACTCCTGGAAACACGGGCAGCACTCAGCACCTGCCGGGCAGGGCAGGGCGGTACCGCACTGGGCACTGGGTCTGGCGGTTGTCCCGACACACCTGGCGCACACACCCGCGCTTCAGGCTTTGCAGTCGAGCGGCTCAGGAACGTCGCGGGGCTTCTCGCCCGGGCGCACACCTCAAGGGGATTCGCGCCCTCGGCGGTCGTGGCTTCGACGACATCGACCGCACTCGTTCCTGGACGTTCTCCACGTTCACACGACGCCCGCGGCCCGGGCAAGGGACTTCCGCCCCAAGTGGTTCAGACCACAACAACCCGGACAAACCTCCTGAGCGTTCGGGAATACCCGCTCACACGGCCGGATCGGCTCTGTTGAGCCGCCGGCGACTGTCGCGGACCCGGCGCACGGGCCCGCAGACCCTCCCCTGCCCGGTGAGGCGCGTCACTGCCCGCGCGAGGTGGCGTGTGACGCGCGCAACGTGGTGCGCGCCACAGAACGCGCCGGGCGCGCGGTGAGCCGGTTCACACCGGGGCGTTTGACCACCTCGCCGACGATCACCGTCTCGGCGGAGTCGACGCCGAGCGCACCGAGGTCCCGGGTGACAAAGGCGTAGAGCTCCGCCAGGTCGCGGAACCAGACGGCGACCGCGAGGTTCGCCTCCCCGGTGGTCGCCAGCGCGCCATGGACGGCCGGATGCGCGGCCAGCGCACGGCCGACCGCGTCCAGGCTGGGTGCGCAGCGCGCCGGACGCGGTCAGGCGGGCCAGCCGGCGGCGGACAGTGGACTCCGGCAGCCTGCTGCGCGTGGCAACGGCCGCGGCGGGCGGGCGGGCGTCGTCGCACAGGCTGTCGATCAGCGCCACATCGGTGGGGTGGCCGCGACGACGGCAACCTGCTCGGCGGCGTGCTGATCGCCCGCGAGGCGGGCGCGCTGGTCACCGACGCGCTCGGCGCTCCGTGGCAGGCGGGCGCGGAGGGCATCCTGGTCGCACCGACCAGCCTGCACGCCCGCCTGCTGGAACTGCTGCGCGACCGCGCCGGCGTCGGCGTCAGCTGAGGCTGCGTTCAGCTCAGCCGAGGTCAGCTGACGCGACGTCGATATGACGGTCGGTCATCTCCTGCTCCTGCGCGGCCAGCGGTTCGACCCGCCGCGCGCCGGTGAGGGCCGATGCCGCGCAGACTGCGCATGCGAGCAGCGGGACCAGCGCCGCGACGGCGAAGACGACGCGCGGCCCGTCCCGGCTGATCAACATGCCTGCCGCGCTCGTGCCGAGAGCGACACCGAGGTTGAAGGCAGTGTTGATCCAGGCGCTGCTCTCGGCGGTGTCGACCAGCAGATAGGCGGTGATCAGCGTCGCGTCGGTGACAGCGCCGGCGACCAGCAGTGTCGGCAGGGCACCGGCCGGGGCGAACCAGAGCAGTGGGAGCAGGTACACCACGCCACCGACCGCGCCCAGCACGGCCATCCGGGTGCGCGGCGAACGGCGCCAGGAGAGGCGGCCGTAGACGAGGCCGCCGACGACGCCACCGACGGAGAAGCCCGCCAGCAGCGGGCCGGCCACGGCCGCGCCCCACCCGGCGACGGCGGCCAACTCGGCCATCGCCCCCGCCGCGCCGACCGCCGCGACCGCGCCGAGCAGCACCAGGAATCCGGCGGACCGGAGTGGCGAGCGCCGCCCGGCCCCGGTCCGGTCCGCCCCGATCCCGTCGGCCCCGAGGCGCGCAGCGTCCGACCGCGTCGGCGCGGGCGCGGCCGTACGCGCCAGGACCGGTGCCAGGGAGCTGAATCCGAGCACGACGATCGCGGCGACGACGGCCAGCGCGATGCCGGGCGTGGTCACCGCGATCAGCGCGCCGCCGAGCAGCGGGCCGACCGAGAAGACCGTCGACTCGGCGACGGCGTCCAGGCTCAGTGCGGCCTGCCGCTGCGCCTCGCCACCGGCGAGGACACCCCAACGGGCCCGCAGCAGCGGCCCGACCGGGGGCGGCAGGATCCCGGCGACGACCGCGAGCACCGGCGCGACGGCCTCCGTCACCGGCCCGCGTGCCCCGCCCGCCGCCAGCAGGGCGAGCGCGGCGATCAACGCCAGCACCGCGGCGAACCCCACCGCGAGCAGTTGCAACGCACCGGGCCTGCGCTCCGCGAGCCGTGCCCGCCAGGGGCCGAGCACGGCGCTGAGCAGCCCGTAGACGCCGACGGAGGTTCCGGCTGCCCCGTAGGAGCCGACGGCCTCACGCAGCGCGAGGAGCAGAGGGAGGGAGATGAGTCCGTAGGGAAGCCGGGCGAGCGCTCCGGCGAGCGCCAGTCCGCGGGCATGCGGCAGCACAAGGACGGCACGGTACGACGCGCCGCCCTGGACAGGGCGTGACATGGAAGGTCTCCGGTGATGCGAGCACTACGCCACAGGGGGCGCGGCAGGGACAGGGACGTCGACGGGGCAGAGGCGTCGCGAAGCGGCACGCGTCCGACGTCAGCGCGATGGCGCGCGTCGGCTCGCGGCGGCGAGGTCCTGTCAGTGCGGCCCGGAGAGATGCATGGGGCGAGCGTAGCGGCAGCGAACCAGCCGTGGCCACACCTTTGCCCGCGGCTTGTACACGCGGCTTGTACAGGCACTTTGGTACGGGCAGCCGTACAGGCAGTTGTGCAAGCAGCCGGTGCAGGCAGCCGGTGCGGGCAGACTGCGGCAGAGTGGTGTCATGCACGGGCTGCACGCGCTGGACTGGCTGAACGCCCCCGGGTACTGGTTGGGCAGGCTGCTGTTCCAGCGCGCGCTGGCCGGGGTGTACCTGGTCGGGTTCCTGGTCGCCGCGCGGCAGGGGAAGGCGCTGATCGGCGAGCACGGGCTGCTGCCCGTGCCGCGCTTCCTGGCGCGCCGGACCTGGCGGGAGGCGCCGAGCCTGTTCCAGTTCGGCTACTCGGACCGGCTCCTCGCCGCCGTGTCCTGGGGCGGGGCCGCGCTGGCGGTCGCCGTCGCCGCGGGGGCGGCGGACGCAGTGCCGCTCTGGGCCGGGATGCTCTGCTGGGCCGTGCTCTGGGTGCTGTACCTGTCCATCGTCAACGTCGGGCAGACCTGGTACTCGTTCGGGTGGGAGTCACTGCTGCTGGAGACGGGCGCGCTGGCCGTCTTCCTCGGCAACGGAAGGGTCGCGCCCCCGATCACCACGCTGCTGCTGATCCGCTGGATCCTGTTCCGGGTCGAGGTCGGCGCGGGACTGATCAAGCTGCGCGGGGACCGCTGCTGGCGCGAGCTGACCTGCCTCTACTACCACCACGAGACCCAGCCGATGCCGGGCCCGTTCAGCTGGTGGTTCCACCGGCTGCCGAAGCCACTGCACCGGGTGGAGGCGGGCGCCAACCACGTGGTGCAACTGGGCGCGCCCGTCGCCCTGTTCCTGCCGCAGCCGGTCGCGACAGTCGCGGCCGGGCTGATCGTGACGACGCAGCTGTGGCTGGTGCTGTCCGGCAACTTCGCCTGGCTGAACTGGGTCACGATCACCCTGGCGCTGAGCACCGTCAGCACCGGCGGGGACCGTGCCTACCCGGCCACGCCGCTCTGGTTCTCCGTCCTCGTCCTCGCCTACGGCGCGCTGGTGCTGGTGCTCAGCTACCGTCCGGCCAGGAACCTTCTCTCCTCACGCCAGGTGATGAACCGCTCCTTCGACTCGCTCCACCTGGTCAACACCTACGGCGCGTTCGGCAGCGTCACCCGACTGCGCCACGAGGTGGTGCTGGAGGGCAGCGCCGACGGACACACCTGGCTGGCCTACGAGTTCAAGGGCAAGCCAGGGGACCCCCGACGCAGACCCCGGCAGTTCGCGCCGTACCACCTGCGCCTGGACTGGCTGATGTGGTTCGCCGCGCTCAACCCGGGCTACGCCCGCCCCTGGCTCACTCCCCTGCTGCGCAAACTGCTGGACGGCGACCGGGATACCCTGCGGTTGCTGCGCCGTGACGGCAACCCGTTCCCGGACATGCCCCCCGCGCACGTCCGGGCCACGCTCTACCGCTACCGCTACACCACCCGCGCCGAGCGACGGGCCACCGGCGCATGGTGGCACCGGGAACTCGTCGGTGGGTACCACCGGCCGCTGTCCACGTTCCATTCGAGCACCTGGGACTGACAATCAGCCGTTCTCCACGACCAGCGGCCACTGGATCTCGGTGACCCACTGCTCCTGCGGACCGCAGGAGTCCAGGTAGAGCTCACGGCCGAGGACGTCGGCCCGGCGGCCGGCGGACTCGATCCAACGGGCCAGGAACTGAACAGTGGTCAGCACCCGGTCCATGGAACCGTGGTGGACGATGGTCGCGGCCTCCGCGACCGGTGGCAGGTCGACGATCTCCACACCGGGCACCGAGCCGGGGGCGGCGGAGACGGTGACCCCCGCGTGCACCACGACGGGGTCGCCCAGCTCCGGGCCGGCCTGCTCGTACCAGGCCAGGGTCGGCCCGGTCGGCGGGACCCCGACGACGTCGAGCTGCTCGAAGAGGCGCCGGTAGAGGGGCTGGATGACGGGGCCGATGTGGCGCGGGTCGAAGCTCTCCGCGGTGTCGGTGAGCACGGCGACGCGGGCGGCGGGGAGGGGCTTGACGACGACTTCTTCGGTGGACATGGAGCCCTCGCTCTCGATGGTCCGGAGCCTCGTCTCGACCTGGGCCAGCCGCGCGGTCGCGCTCGCAACCGTCTCGGCCAGCTCGGCCTGCCGCAGCCGCAACATGCCGCGCAACTCCTCGACGTCGATCGACTCGTCGAGCACCTGGCCGACCTGTTGCAGGCTGAAGCCGAGGTCCTTGAGCGCGATGATCCGGTTGAGGCGGGCCAACTGGGCCGCGTCGTAGTAGCGGTAGCCGGTGTACGGGTCGACCCGGGCCGGGCGCAGCAGCCCGAGCGCGTCGTAGTGACGCAGCATCCGGACCGACACCTGACCGTAGGCGGCGAAGTCTCCGATGGTGAACATGACCCCTCCAGTCCAGAGCCTCCCACTGTGTCAGGGTCAAGCCGGATCCCCGACCCGCTGCGGGCGCGCCTCAGCCCGACGGGTGCGGTCGGTGCGGTCTGATAAGGCGCATGCCCACCGCACTCGTCCCCGGCCTGTGGTCGGGCTTGTGGTCCGGCCTGCGGTTCGTACTCGCCCTGCTGGGTGAGCTGCTGCTGGTCGGCGGCGCAGTGGTCGGGCTCTTCGCCGCCTGGCTGTCCTGGGGGCAGAGCCCGCTGCCCACGGCCGAGCAGCTGCAGACCGTCCAGGCGATCCAGCACGCCTTCCGCACCGGCACGGTGGTGCCGCCGGGTGTGGTGGCGCTGATCCGGATCCCGGCGCTGGGCGCGGGCTGGCAGTACCCGGTCTACGAGGGCACCGGCGCCGCGGCGTTGAGCCGTGGCCTGGCCCACTACTCCGGGACCGCGGAGCCCGGTCGGCGCGGCAACTTCGCGGTGGCCGGGCACCGGTCGTCCGACAGCGGCTTCGAACCGCTGGCCGACCTGCCGGACGTCGTCCGGGTCGGCGACCCGATCGTGGTGGAGACCGCTGCCGCCGAGTACGAGTACCGGATCAGCGGCACCGAGCGGACCGGCCCGTCCGACGTCGCCGTGCTCCGCCCGGACCAGGGACGCCACGCGGACCCGGCGCCCGGACTGGTCACGCTCACCACCTGCACGCCGCGCTACGGCTCCTCGGGCCGGTACGTCGTCTTCGGCACCCTGGTCGCGACCACGAAGGAGCCAACCGCGAAGGAGCCGACCACGAAGGAGCCGGTCCGGTGATCCTCCCCTGGCTGTTCCGGGCGCTTCCGGGCCCCGTCTGGCTGCGCCTCGCCGTCCTGCTGGCGGCGGCCGTGAGCTGCGGCTTCGCCCTGTGGGAGTGGGGCTTCCCGTGGCTGGTGCAGCACTTCGGCACGGCACTGGACGGCAGTCCGACGGTGGGTCAGGGCGGTTCGGGCAGAGCGTAGGGACGTCCGAAGCCGGAACTGGTAAGACTCTTGACAGTTATTTGGTCTAGTCCAATCATTGGCAGCGTCCGGTCACCTGCCGTCCGTCGACACGACGGCCGCCGGCGGCCTTTCTTGCACCGCTCCACCCCACGGGAGTCCTGCATGAGATCCGTACGTTCCGTGCTCACCGCCGCGCTGCTCGGCGCCGGCCTGGCCGTTGTGGGCGCCCCCACGGCACACGCGGCCAACACACCCCTGCCCGCCCACGTCTTCTCGCCCTACTTCGAGGCGTACAGCGGCGACGACCCCGCGACCCTGTCCTCGGAGTCCGGCGCCAAGTACCTGTCCATGGCGTTCATCCAGGCCCCCTCGGCGGGGTCCTGCAGCGTCGACTGGAACGGTGCCACGAGCCAGCCGATCAGTTCCTCGACCTTCGGCAGCTCGATCTCCACCATCCAGGCCAACGGCGGCGACGTCGTCCCGTCCTTCGGCGGCTACTCCGCCGACCACGGCGGCACCGAGATCGCCGACAGCTGTACGAACGTCAACTCCATCGCCGCCGCGTACGAGAGCGTGATCACCACCTACGGCGTCACCCGGATCGACCTCGACACCGAGGACAACTCGCTGACCAACAGCGCCGGCATCGACCGCCGGAACAAGGCCATCGCGCAGGTCGAGTCCTGGGCCGCCGCCAACGGCCGGACGGTGCAGTTCTCGTACACCCTGCCGACGACCACGAGCGGGCTCGCCTCCAGCGGCCTCGCGGTGCTGCAGAACGCGGTCCAGAACAACGCGCGGATCGACGTCGTCAACATCATGACCTTCGACTACTACGACGGCGCCACGCACGAGATGGGCACCGACGCCGAGAACGCGGCCACCGGGCTGGAGGGCCAACTCGCCACGCTCTACCCGTCCAAGACCGCCGCGCAGCTCTGGGGCATGGTCGGCATCACCATGATGCCCGGCATCGACGACTACGGCGCGGCCGAGACCACCACGGTCGCCGACGCGAGCAACGTCGAGAACTGGGCCACGGGCAAGGGCCTGGCCGAACTCTCCTTCTGGGCGGTGGAGCGCGACAACGGGGGCTGTCCCGGCACCGGGGGGTCCGACACCTGCTCCGGGATCACCCAGAACACCTGGGACTTCAGCCACGCCATGGAGCCCTTCACCAGCGGCAGCGGCGGCCAGACCACGAACGACTTCTTACTGGGCGTCAGCCCCGGCTCGGCCTCGGTCCAGCAGGGCGCCTCGGCGACCGCGACGGTCAGCACGGCGGTCACCTCCGGCAGCACGCAGAGCGTCAGCCTGACCGCGAGCGGCGCACCGTCCGGCGTCTCGGTCTCCTTCAGCCCGGCCTCGGTGACGGCGGGCGGCAGCAGCACGATGACCGCCAGGGTCGGGGCCTCGGTCGCGGCGGGCAGCTACCCGATCACGGCCACCGGGACGGCCGCCTCCGGCAGCCACTCGGCGACGTACACCCTGACGGTCACCGGCACCGGCGGCGGTGGCGGCGGCGGCAGCAGCAGCCTGGTCAACGGCGGGTTCGAGAGCGGCAGCCTGAGCCCGTGGACCTGCCAGTCCGGCAGCAAGGTGGTGACCACACCCACACACAGCGGCTCGCACGCGCTCCAGGTGACGCCCAGCTCGTCGACCACGGGTGAGTGCGACCAGACGGTCACCCTCCAGCCCGACACCAGCTACACGCTGTCCGGCTGGGTCCAGGGGAACTACGCGTACGTCGGCGTCAGCGGCGGCGCGACGGCCAGCACCTGGTCCAGCAACAGCGGCTGGAACCAGCTGAACGTGCCGTTCACCACCGGCTCCAGCGGCACCGTCACGGTCTACGTCCACGGCTGGTACGGCCAGGGCAACGTCTTCGCCGACGACCTCGCCCTGAGCTAGGGCCAGGCCCCGGCCCACCCGGGCCAAGGCAGTGCGGCGGGGGTGGTCAGCTCGCCAGGACGGGAACGTCCAGGCGGACCATCCCCGCCACACCGAACTGCAGCATGACGGTCACCGTCGAGCCGGCCTTGGGCGCGTCCCCGGCCGGCAGGCTGACCTTGGGGCCGTTGGCCGCACCGAACTGCGCCGTCCCGTTGTAGCCGCCGATGTACACCCCGGCCACGGACAGCGGGTTGGCCGACCCGCCCGTGATGTTCGCCACGTGCGGACCGACCGAGGCCACCGCCAGGTGCTCGGTCACCGGACCCGCGTTGATCACGCCCATCTCCAGCTCGGCTCCGCCCGGTGCGGCGAGGTGGACCGCGGCCTTGGAGATCTGCAGGTCGACGTTGCGACCCTCCAGCGACAGGTCCGTCCCGTCCGCACTGGTCCGGACGGACGACTGCGCCGCCCCCGGTACCTGCCGCTGCACGCCGCTCCCGGCGCACCCGGACAGTGCCAGCGCTGCGGAGACGGCGACGGCAGCCGCGGCGGCGGGAACCCGGACGGCGGAGGCGAGACGGAGACGCATGCCTGCATTATCGCCACCTCGCCGACCTGCCCCGGCACCCGGGGGGCGCTCACCCGGCTGGGCGACTTGGCGTCGCGCCGTCGGCCCGGTCTGCTCATCACAACGCAGAGTGTTGCTGTGAACACGACGGGCGACACCGTCGGGTGGCGACGCCTCCCGCACGGACGCCCCCGACACAGCAAGGAGCAACCATGCGGAAGTCCTCCCGGCTGGCTGCAGTCGGCACGATCGCGGCAGGCCTGGTCCTCGCCGCGGCCGGTGCGGCCAGCGCGGACGCGACCGCGAACGGCATCGCCGCCAACTCCCCCGGCTTCCTGTCCGGCAACCTCGTGCAGGTCCCGGTGGACCTGGACGTCAATGTCTGCGGGAACACGGTCAACGTGGTCGGCGTGGGGAACCCGGCGTTCGGCACCTACTGCGCCAACGGCGGCGACGTGCACGCCGCCGGCACCCACGGCGTCTGGCAGCACCACATGTGGTGGCACCACGACGACGACAACGCCACCGGCTGGAACCACGACCACGACGGGGACTGCGATTGAGCAGAGCCCGGAGAGTCGCACGACACACGGTGACGCGCTCTGACGCGCCGTCACCTTCGATAATACGCAGCGGCCCTGCTCCCGAGCATGGAGCAGGGCCGCCGCGTGTCCGCGTGACGGATCAGTCAGCGATCAGTCAGCAGTGAGTCAGCGTGGATGATCAGCCGACGTTCGCGGAGTGGTTGCCGAACGCCGGGTTCAGCAGGCCGATCACGTTGATCGAGTTGCCGGTCACGTTGACCGGGATGTGCACGGGCAGCTGGACGTTGTTGCCGCTGATCGCGCCCGGCGAGTTGGAGGCGTCGCCGCAGGCGTGCGAGCTGGCGAAGGCCGCGCCGGCACCGCCAGCAACGACACCGACAGCAGCGGAGGCCACCAGGGCGCCCTTGAGAACGTTCGTCATGATTCTTCTTTCCTCACCGGATTGAAAGACGCACCGGATTGATCACGATGGACACCCGCCACGGGCCCGACATCCGGGTCGCAGCAGGTACCCCACCCAACGAGACCTCCGCCGTCGCGTCACCGGACTCCCCGGACAATCACCCGGAAGTTGGATTACACCGAACATGCCTCCATTCGGGTGGCATTGCCGTGGGCCCATGTCCTCGGCCCCACCGCTTCGTTGGAGAGACCGGACTACCCAGTGCGGCGCACCGCCGATTCCAGGGCGTGGACGGATCACCGTTTCACCGTTCGCCCGGGAACGACGCGGCGCCCGCCTACTTCCGAGTTCCTCACGAGAGGGGACACCTCCCATGGTCAACACCAAGCGCGGCCTTGCAGTCACCGTCGCGGCGGCCGGTCTGCTCGCCGCCGGTGCTGGCGTCGCCGCGGCCAGCAGCACCGCCAACGGCTCGGCCACCAACTCCCCGGGCTTCCTGTCGGGCAACCTGGTCCAGGTCCCGGTTCACATCCCGGTCAACGTCTGCGGCAACACCGTCAGCGTCATCGGCCTGCTGAACCCGGCCTTCGGCAACAAGTGCGCCAACGTCGGCTGATCCTGCTCCGTCAGGCAGTCCCAGGGCCCGGCCGCGGGACGCGGTCGGGCCCTTCGCCGTTCGGCCCGGGGCCCGTCACGCCTTGATCGCGTTCGATCGCGTCCGCTCGTGCTTCGATCGCGCTTCGATCGCAGGGGCGAATCCGTATCGGCTGTACGAGTGGTCGTTCGACATGCCCCGTGTCTCGCCGCCCCGGCGCTCGTTTCGTCTTGCGTCCCCTCCATCCCGGAGGGGCACCTCACGCAAAGGAATGGACATGAACAAGGTCACCAAGGCCATCGCGCTGTCCGCCGCCGCTGCGGCCCTCACCCTGGCCGGCGCCGGCGCCGCCTCCGCCGACTCGACCGCGAACGGCATCGCCGCCAACTCCCCCGGCTTCCTGTCCGGCAACCTCGTGCAGGTCCCGGTGCACATTCCGATCAACCTGTGCGGCAACTCGATCAACGTGATCGGTGCGCTGAACCCGGCCTTCGGCAACGCCTGCGTGAACAACAGCTGACCTGCTGATCACCACCGATCAGCCTGACCCGTAGGAGATTGATCGTGCGCAAGTTCAAGACCGCCGCTGCCGTGTCTCTCGCGACGGTGGGCCTGCTGACGGGCGCCGCCGGCGCCGCCGCTGCCGACGCCAACGCGAACGGCATCGCCGCCAACTCCCCCGGCTTCCTGTCCGGCAACCTCGTGCAGGTCCCGGTGCACATTCCGATCAACCTGTGCGGCAACTCGATCAACGTGATCGGTGCGCTGAACCCGGCCTTCGGCAACACGTGCGTGAACCAGCCCGGCTGCTGACCCTCACCCAGCAGACCGCTGCCGCCGTCCCCCTGCGCCGCGCGCGCGGGGGGACGGCGGTGTCCGTTCCAGCCCTGTTCTTGTGTTCGTGAACAACCTCGGAGAGTCCGATGCGTAAGACCGCCCGTACTGCGGCACTGACCACGATCCTGCTCGGCGCCGCGGGCATCGCGGCGGCGACCCCCGCTGCCGCCCTCACCACAGCGAGCGGCGCGCGCCCCTCCGCGGAGCTGCAGCCGACGTCCATCGGCCCGGCGGTGGCGGGCCTGACCGGCGCGGTCCCCTACGTCGTCGCTCCGGCGAAGGACTTCCGCCTCGACCCGCTGGCCAACTCCTCCGCGGACCCGCTGAACAACGCCGTCGCCCTCCAGCCCGACTCCCCCGGCGCGGGCCCGGTCTCCACCAAGCCGGTCACCAGCGGCCTCAGCAACGGCGGCGGCCTGAGCAGCCTGCCGCTGGTCGGCGGAGCCGCGAATCTCCTCCCGGGCTGAGACGAAGCGCCTCTGCAAGCGATGACGTTGCACTGTTCAGGGGTGCGGGGAACTGCGCGACAAGCCACCCGAAGTGGTGACTCGCCGAACGAGCAGGGCCATCCGCACAGGGTGGTTACTCGCGCAGTTCCCCGCACCCCTGGTCACCCGAGTGCCTAGAAGCGCGCGCGGTTCAGCGTGCCCTGCGCGTCGGCGACGATGTCCTGGACCGGCTTGACGACGTTGGCGTCGGGCGTGCGCTGGTCCAGCGACAGCTGGCCGCCGGGCGCGCTGGAGAGGCTCGGCTCGGTGATCGCCGGCTGCAGGCGGGAGAGGTCGACCTGCGGCAACTGCGGCAGCGCACTCTGCTGCTCCGCCTGCGCAGCCTCCACGCGCGACGGCGCGTCCAGCGCGGACGGGATGGCGCGGCCCTGGTAGGTGACCGGGTGGCCCAGGCCCAGCGCGGCGCCCAGCGCCTTCGTCGGGGCGGCCGGCAACGCCAGGCTCGCGCCGCCGTCGTGGACCGTGCCGTCCAGGGACGGCATCGGCGCGACGGCGTCGAGGGACGGCGTCTGCGGCGCGGAGCTCAGCTGCGGAACCAGCGGGTCGGGGATCAGCTGGTTGTGGTTGCCGCTCATCGCCGGCGGCTGCAGGGGCAGAGCCGGGATCGTGCCCTCGACACCGCTGTCCGAGTGGTTGCCCGTCACATGCTGCACCAGCGGGCCCAGCGGGACGGCGAAGGGCACCTGCATGCGCGCGGCGGACTGCTCCAGCGCCTCCTGCTGCTGGGGCGTGAGCTGCGCCGCCGCCTGCGCGCCGGTGGCGTTCACCGCGGCCAGGACCGGCGCCGCGCACGCCGCGAGGGCGACCGCCGTACCGCGGAGGGACTTGTTCATCGTGACACTCATTCCTGTCCGAACACTCTTGCCCGGACGGGTTGCTGGACGGATTTCCGATGACCGACGGAAGCGGGCCCGGTTCGAGGCATGGGATGAGGTCGATTCAACAGCCGGGTGCGGCAAGGCCCGTGCGAAATCCACTCGTCCGGCCCATTACGCGGGTGCGCATTCGCTCCCGCGCGATCCCAGTTCCGCCTTTCGAGCTACCCCGGTCCTCACAGCGACGAGGAGGGATTCGCCCGTTCGGAGGCGCAACCACGGGCTTCAGGTTTCGTTGATTTGTGTGCCAGCTCAATGAATTGACAGGTGCTCAGAAAGGCGCGCAGCAATGCTCAAGAAGTCCCTTGCCGGTGTCGGTTTCGCCGCCGCTGCGATCGCGGCGTCCGTTACCCCCGCGATGGCCCTCGGCAACTCGGACGGCATGGCCAGCTCGGTGCAGGGCCCCGGTGGCACGAACGTCACCGGCACCTGGGGCGATGACAGCCCGAACTACCACTTCCTGGACAACCCGAACATCTGCCTGCCGGAGATCCACCACGTCCAGGTGGGCCTCATCCCGGTCCAGGCCGATGTCCCGATCGGGAACCAGCAGGAGCACCAGATCTGCAACATCGGACAGGCCACGCAGACCGACGGCGACGCCCCGCTGTCGCACCTGATCGGCTGAGCTGTCCCTCCGCGTTCCAGTTCCGCCCCGCAGTGACCGGTACTGACCCCGGTGCCGCGGCGCATCCCAACCCACCAGGAGCAATCCCGTGATCAAGAAGTCCCTGGCCGCCGCCGGCCTGGCCGCCGCCGCGCTCGCCGTCACCGCCGCCCCGTCCTTCGCCATCGGCGACAGCGACGGCATGGCGATGTCGACCCAGGGTGCCGGCGGCACCGACGTCACCGGTACCTGGGGCAACGGCAGCCCCGACTACCACGCGGCCGACAACGCCAACATCTGCCTGCCCGAGGTCCACCACGTCCAGGTCGGCCTCATCCCGGTCCAGGTCGACGTGCCGGTCCTCAACCAGCAGAGCCACCAGATCTGCAACGTGGGCCAGACCACCCAGACCACGGGTGACGCCCCGCTGAGCCACCTCATCGGCTGATCCAGCCGAACCGCACCACCGAGCTCCATCGAGTAGAGAAACGAGACTGACCCCATGCTGAAGAAGGCTCTCGCCTACACCGGCCTCGCGGCTGCCGCGCTGGCTGCCACGGCCACCCCCGCCTCCGCCATCGGTGACGCGGACGGCTCCGCCGTCTCCTCCCAGGGCGCCGGCGGCACCAACATCACCGGGACGTGGGGCAACGACAGCCCCAACTACCACTTCCTGGACAACCCGAACATCTGCCTGCCGGAGATCCACCACGTCCAGGTGGGCCTCATCCCGGTCCAGGCCGACGTGCCGGTTCTCAACCAGCAGGAGCACCAGATCTGCAACGTCGGCCAGCCGACGCAGACCGACGGCGACGCCGCCGCGTCGCACCTGATCGGCTGATCACCGCCGATCCTGTCCCTCCAGTTTCCACGGCTGCGGCCCCGGGAGTCCTTCCGACTCCCGGGGCCGCGGTCGTGCGGTCGTGCGGTGGTGACGAGGGCTCAGCTGTTGCGGAGGTGCTGGGCGGCCTCGACGGCCCAGTAGGTCAGGATCTGCTCCGCGCCCGCGCGGCGGATGGAGGTCAGCGTCTCCATGACCATGCGGTCCCGGTCGATCCAGCCGTTCGCGGCGGCGGCCTCGACCATCGCGTACTCGCCGGAGACCTGGTACGCGGCGACCGGCACCGGGCTGTGGTCCGCGATCTCGCGCAGCACGTCCAGGTAGGCCATCGCCGGCTTGACCATCACCAGGTCCGCGCCCTCGGCGACGTCCAACTCCAGCTCGCGCAGCGACTCGCGGGCGTTGGCCGGGTCCTGCTGGTAGCTCTTGCGGTCGCCCTTGAGCGACGAGCCGACCGCCTCGCGGAACGGGCCGAAGAACGCCGAGGCGTACTTGGCGGTGTAGGCGAGGATCGACACGTCCTGGTGTCCGGCCTCGTCCAACGCCTCGCGGATCACCGCGACCTGACCGTCCATCATCCCGGAGGGGCCGACCATGTGGACGCCCGCGTCGGCCTGCACCCGGGCCATCTCGGCGTAGCGGAGCAGGGTCGCGTCGTTGTCGACGCTGCCGTCCGCGGCGAGGACGCCGCAGTGGCCGTGGTCGGTGTACTCGTCCAGGCACAGGTCGGACATGATCACGACCTGGTCCCCGACCTCGGCGACGACGTCACGGATCGCCTGCTGCAGGATCCCGTCGGGGTTGGTGCCCTCGGAACCGACGGCGTCCTGCACCTCGGGCACGCCGAAGAGCATGATTCCGCCGATCCCGGCGGCGGCGGCCTCGACGGCGGCCTTCCGCAGGGTGTCCCGGGTGTGCTGGACGACTCCCGGCATCGAGGCGACCGGCACCGGCTCGCTGAGCCCCTCCCGCACGAACATCGGCAGGATCAGCTCCGCCGGGTGCAGGCGCGTCTCGGCGACGAGCCGACGGACGGCGGGGGTGGCACGCAGCCGCCGGGGGCGGATGTACGGACTCTCGATACCCATGTGCTGCGAACTCCTTTTGCAAGATGGTCAGTTGCAAACACCCAGGGCCGCGGGGCTCTGCTGATATGCGGCTCCGCCGAGTGGGCGCGAGAAACCACCCTGCGCGGATGGCCCTGCTCGTTCGGCCTGCCAGCTGCGTGGGTGGCTTGTCGCGCAGTTCCCCGCGCCCCTAATAGTGCAACTTACCGTGCCTTACGACGTGAACCCGGGCGTCGCTCGGAAGGGCGGTAGACCGGCTCGCCCGCCTCCATCGCGGCGTCGCGCCGCGCCGCGCCGAACTCGGCGAGCGCCTCCGCCAGCGCGTGAACCGACGGGGCGGGGGCCAGCACGTCCACGCGGAGGCCGTGCTCCTCCGCCGTCTTGGCGGTCGCGGGGCCGATGCAGGCGATCACGGTGACGTTGTGCGGCTTGCCCGCGATGCCGACCAGGTTCCGGACCGTCGAGGACGACGTGAAGATGACCGCGTCGAAGCCGCCGCCCTTGATCGCCTCGCGGGTCTCCGCCGGCGGGGGCGCAGCCCGGACCGTGCGGTAGGCGGTGACGTCGTCGACCTCCCAGCCCAGCTCGACCAGGCCCGCGACCAGCGTCTCCGTCGCGATGTCCGCGCGCGGCAGCAGCACCCGGTCGATCGGGTCGAAGACCGGGTCGTAGGGCGGCCAGTCGTCCAGCAGACCGGCGGCGCTCTGCTCGCCGCTGGGGACCAGGTCCGGCTTGACGCCGAAGTCGATCAACGCCTGGGCCGTGGTCTCGCCGACGGCGGCGACCTTGATGCCCGCGAAGGCACGGGCGTCCAGCCCGTACTCCTCGAACTTCTCGCGCACCGCCTTGACCGCGTTGACCGAGGTGAAGGCGATCCACTCGTAGCGGCCGGTGACCAGGCCCTTGATCGCGCGCTCCATCTGCTGCGGAGTGCGCGGCGGCTCGACGGCGATGGTCGGGACCTCGCTCGGCACCGCGCCGTAGGTCCGCAGCTGGTCGCTGAGCGCGCCCGCCTGGTCCTTGGTGCGCGGGACGAGGATGTTCCAGCCGAAGAGCGGCTTGGTCTCGAACCAGGACAGCGTGGCCCGGTGCTCGACCTGCTCGCCGATCACGACTATGACGTTGCTCGCGGGGTCGACCGGCGCGGAGACCGGCGAGGGCAGCACCCGGGCCGACTTGAGCTCGGCCGCGATCGTGCCCAGCGTGCCGCAGTAGGTGCGCTGACGGGTCGTGGTGCCCTCCAGCGTGACGGAGACCCGGGTGTCGGGCTTCCGGCCGTGGGCGACCAGGGTCTGCGCGGAGCTCGGGATCGAGCCCAGCAGGGTGCGCACGACCAGGGTCGACTCGCAGGAGCCGAGGTCGCCCCAGACCGCCTCCGGTAGCACGTGGCCGGCGTCGACGAAACGGACGTCCGCGCCCTGCATGCCCGCGCGCAGCGGGACACCCGCGTAGGCGGGCACGCCCACGGACTGGGCGACGCCGGGCACGACCTGGAACGGGACGTGCGCCTGGGCGCAGGCCAGCATCTCCTCGGCGGCGCGGCCGTCCAGGCCGGGGTCGCCGTCGACGGTGCGGACCACGTGCTTGCCGTTGCGCACCGCGCCGAAGAAGCGCGAGACGGACTCGCCGCCGTCGCTGCCCAGCACGCCGCCCTCGTCGAGGACGAAGGCGTCGGACGGGTCGGCGGCGTGGTGCACCTCGACGTGCTCTGGGCAGTAGGCGCGCACCGCGTCCGAGGTCATCGGGTCGGCCACCAGCACGTCGGCGGAGGTCAGCACCTCGACGGCACGCAGCGTCAGCAGGCCCGGGTCACCCGGGCCCGCGCCCAGGAAGGTCACCTGCCCGACGGGACGGCGCGGCGTGTCTGGACTCGTGGGGCTCACTTGGCTCGCTCCCCCATCAGACCGGCCGCACCGGCGGCGAGCATGCGCGCGGCGAGGCCGCGTCCAAGCTCGTCCGCGGCGTCATGGCCGGTGGCGGACATCTGCACGACGGTGGCACCGTCGACCGTGCCGACGAGGGCACGCAGTTCAATCTCGTCGGACTCGCCCCGGCAAGGCAGGGCAAGCGCGCCGACCGGCGCGGAGCAGCCCGCCTCCAGGGCGGCCAGCAGGGCGCGTTCGGCGGTGACGGCGGTGCGGGTGGGCGCGTCGTCGAGGCCGGACAGGGCGCGGGCCAGCTCGGTGTTGCCGGCGGCGCACTCGACGGCGAGCGCGCCCTGGCCGGGAGCCGGGAGCATCAGCTCGGCGTCGAGGATCTGGGTGGCCTCGCCGAGGCGGCCGAGGCGGTTGAGGCCGGCTGCCGCCAGCAGCACGCCGTCGAGCTCGCCGGAGCGGACGTAGCCGATCCGGGTGTCGACGTTGCCGCGGATCGCGACCGTCTCCACGGGCAGGCCCTGCGACCTGACCCACGCGTTGAGTTGGGCGAGTCGACGGGGGGAGCCGGTGCCTATCCGGGCCGGGCGGGTGTGCGCGCCCTTCTCCAGCAGCTCCGTCAGCGTCAGCCCGTCGCGGGCGACCAGCGCGTCACGCGGGTCCTCGCGGAGCGGGACGGCGGCCAGCACCAAGCCCTCGGGGGCCGCGGTGGGGAGGTCCTTGAGCGAGTGGACGGCGAAGTCGATCGTCCCGGCCAGCAGCGCGTCGCGCAGCGCGGAGACGAAGACGCCGGTCCCGCCGATCTGCGCGAGCGCCTCGCGGGAGACGTCGCCGTAGGTGGTGATCTCCACCAGCTCGACCTGACGGCCGGTCAGTCGGCCGACGGCGTCGGCGATCATGCCGGACTGCGCCATCGCCAGAGCGCTGCGCCGGGTGCCGAGCCGGAGCGGAGGGAGCTCGGCCGCGGCACCTTCCGCGGGGGGTGTGGTCATGCTCGTCTGACCCGTCATGAGATCATCCTGGTGGTACTGACGGCCTCAACGGCCATGGGATCAAGGTCGAACAGCTCGCGCAGCGCCTCCGCGTAGGAGGCACCGCCGGGCTCGCCCGCGAGCTGCTTGACGCGGACGGTGGGCTGGTGCAGCAGCTTGTCCACCACACGGCGAACGGTCTGCTGGAGCTCGGCGCGGGTGCGCTCGTCCAGCCCGGGGAGGCGGCCGTCGAGCCGCTCCAGCTCGGCGTTGACCAACTCGCTGGCCATCGCCCGGAGCGCCACCACGGTCGGCGTGATCGCCGCGGCCCGCTGCGCGGTACCGAAGGCCTCGACCTCGTCGGTCACGATACGGCGGACCGCGTCCACGTCGAGCGCGCCGGAGCTGGTGTGCTGGGCCGCGGTGGCCAGCGACTCGATATCGACCAGGTGGACGCCGGACAGCGCCTGGGCGGCGATGTCGACGTCGCGCGGCATGGCCAGGTCGAGCAGGGCGAGCGGCGGGGCGAAGGCACTGCGCTTCTCGGCGGCGGTCTCGACCATCTCGGCGGTCAGCACGATCCCGGCCGCCCCGGTACAGGAGATGACCAGGTCGGCCTCGGCCAGCGCGGCCCCGACCTCGCTGAACGGCACGGCCGTGCCGCCCAGTTGCGCGGCGAGGCGTTCGGCCTTGGCCAGGGTCCGGTTGGCGACGACCAGTTCGCCGGTGCCCTCGCGGACCAGGGTGGCCGCGGCCAGCGAGCTCATCGACCCGGCGCCGACGACCAGCGCCCGCTTGCCCTCGACCGGGCCGCAGACCTCGGCGATCTGCTGCAGGCCGAAGGTGACCAGGGTCTGGCCGGCCTTGTCGATCGCGGTCTCGCTGTGGGCGCGCTTGCCGACCCGCAGCGCCTGCTGGAACAGCTCGTTGAGCGAGCGCCCGGCGGTGTGCTGGTCCTGCGCGGTGTTCAGCGCGTCGCGCAGCTGGCCCAGGATCTGGCCCTCGCCGACGACCATCGAGTCCAGCCCGCAGGCCACCGAGAAGAGGTGGTGGACGGCCCGGTCCTCGTAGTGCACGTAGAGGTGCGGGGTCAGCTCCTCCAGTCCGACGCCGGAGTGATCGGCCAGCAGCGTGGAGAGGTTCTCGACACCGGCGTGGAACTTGTCCACGTCCGCGTAGAGCTCGATCCGGTTGCAGGTGTTGACCAGCGCGGCCTCGCCGACCGGCGCGGCCGCGGCCGCGGCGTGCAGCAGCCGGGAGGGCTGGTGGTCGGTCAGCGCGGCGCGCTCCAACAGCTGGACCGGTGCGCTGCGGTGGCTCAGGCCCACGACAAGCAGGCTCATCCGGCTGCCTCCTCGAACTTCTGCGGCGCCACGTCCGTGCGGTCCACGCGGCCGGCACGGCCGACATGTCCCGGCCGCGAGACTACTGCGGCGGACGAGGCGGAGGGTGCTTCTTCGGCCCCGTCCCGGGCGTCGCGCTCGTCACGTTCGTTGCGCTCGTCACGCCGGCCACGCCCGAACGGGGCCGCGGCGTCGTCGTCGGGCAGGTCGTCGCCCGCCTTGCGCTGCTCGTGGAAGGCGAGGATCTGCAGCTCGATGGAGAGGTCGACCTTGCGCACGTCCACCCCGTCCGGCACGGACAGCACGGTGGGCGCGAAGTTGAGGATGCTGGTCACCCCGGCCGCGACCAGGCGGTCGCAGACCTGCTGCGCCGCGCCGGGTGGCGTGGTGATCACGCCGATGGAGACCCGCTCGGAGCGGATGATCTCCTCCAGCTCGTCGGTGTGCCGGACCGGCAGCCCCGCGACCAGCTGGCCGGTGAGCGCCGCATCGGCGTCGAGGAGCGCGGCGACGCGGAAGCCGCGGGAGGCGAAACCACCGTAGTTGGCGAGGGCGTGGCCGAGGTTTCCGATGCCGACGATGACCACGGGCCAGTCCTGGGTCAGGCCCAGCTCGCGGGAGATCTGGTAGACGAGGTACTCCACGTCGTAGCCGACGCCGCGGGTCCCGTAGGAGCCGAGGTAGGAGAAGTCCTTGCGCAGCTTCGCGGAGTTGACCCCGGCCGCTGCGGCGAGCTCCTCGGAGGAGACGGTCGGCACCGAGCGCTCGGACAGTGCGGTGAGCGCACGGAGGTACAGCGGCAGCCTGGCGACCGTCGCGTCGGGGATGCCCCGACCACGGCTGCGGCGGGCGCCGCCGCCGGCGGGGTTCGGGTTGTTCTGGGTGGTTCGGCCAGTTGCCACGGTGCTCCTGTTGGTGAAGCTGGGCTTCGACTGCGCCTGCCAGGCTATGCGTTTGTGAACGCGTGCACAAAGATGGTGTCCGATTTGTCCACCAGGAGTGATGCGCATCACGCCATTTCCCCCGTGACCACGGAAGGGACAGCGGGGACGCCGTACGGTACGGCGCACGGTACGCCGTACGCGGAGCGCCGACCGCCGACGGCGGCGCGAGTAGCCGTGCGGGTGCTGCTGCGAGCACTGCTGCGGAGGCCAGTCGACCTGGGTGCGAGGGAGCGATTCTGGGTGTGAAGCGGGGCGGCACGGTGGTGCAGCTTCGGCCACGCCGCGGCCTGTGCCGTGTCGACCAGCGCACGCATCGGCTCGGCGTTGCCGGTCGGGGTGGCGAGCAGCCTCCGGAGCAGTGCGGCCGTGGCGCGGGCGTCGCCCAACGCGGTGTGTGCGTCGAACTCCGGCAGCCCGAGCGCGCCGGCGCAGGCCTCGAGACCACGGCCGTGCTCGGCGAGCGCGTCACCGAGTGCGCGCTCGGCCAGCGCCATCGTGCAGAGCGTCGGCAGCTCCGGCAGCTGGACGCCGATCCGCGCGAACTCGCGTGCAAGGAAGCCGTGATCACACCGGACGTGGTGCCCGACGAGCACGCGGCCCCGCAGCAGATCCGCCAGATGCGGTGCGATCTCCCGGAAGACGGGCGCCCCGACGACCTCCTCCTGCACGATCCGGTGCACGGAGGTGGGCCCGACCGGCCCGCCCGGGTCTACGAGGGTGCTGAACTCCGCTTCGACGCGGAGCAGGGGGTAGCCGAGCAGGACCACGCCGATCTCGACGACCCGGTGACGCCACGGACTGCGCCCGCTCGCCTCGACGTCCACGACGGCGAGCCCCCGGGAAGTCGGCAACTGCGGCGACGGCACGTGGGGCTCCTTCTCGGTCCTGCCCCCCGCGGCACAAAACTCCTCGATGGTAAGCGCACCAACGGCATGCTTTTAGGCTTTACAACCCGACAAACCAGACAAATCTTCCATCCCGAGACCAAGTTGCAACCCGCACCCGACCGCGGACGGAGGACGGAGGACGGATCACAGAGGACGCAGGACGGAGGCCTACGCACCGAGCGCAGTGCGCAGTCGCTTCGGGTCGACCTTCCAGAAGTCGTGCTGGTTGCCGTCGATGAGCGTCACCGGAATCTGCTCCCAGTACTTCCGGAACAGCTCCTTGTCGTCGTTGATGCTCAACTTCTCCACCGCGAAGCCCAACTCCGCCGCCAGTGCGTCGATCACCGCCTCCGCGTCCTCGCAGAGATGGCAGTCGGGCTTGCCGATCAGCGTCACCACGTGGTCGGAAGGTTGCTTCGTGCTGCGTCGCGGGAGAAGAGGGGCCATGGGCACATTCTGGACCACACAGAGTTAACGGCGTCTCCACGCTGCGGATACGAGGTTCGGGCCTCCGTCTGGCTATGCTCGCCGCATGGCCAGGCAGCGGAACACCCAGGAGCGGAACGGCTCCACGCGACTCGCGGGCGAAGCGTCCGCGGACGCCGCCGCGAAGGACCAGGACCTGCACGAGCGGTACTCGGAGGAGACCGACGAGCCGTCGGTCGATCCCCACGCGGGCGCCTTCTTCGACTGCGACAACACGATCATGCAGGGCGCGGCCATCTTCTACCTGGGCCGAGGCCTCTACAAGCGCAAGTTCTTCAGCTCCCGCGAACTGGCCCGCTTCGCCTGGCAGCAGGCGTACTTCCGGCTGCACGGCGCGGAGAACGCCGGGCACATGGCCGATGCCAAGGAGAGCGCGCTCTCCATCGTCCAGGGCCACCGCGCCGCCGACCTCGAGGCGATCTGCGAGGACGTCTTCGACGAGTACATGGCCGAGAAGATCTGGCCCGGCACCCGCGCCCTGGTGCAGATGCACCTGGAGGCGGGCCAGCGGGTCTGGCTGGTGACGGCCGCACCGCAGGAGGCGGCGCGAGTGATCGCCGCCCGCCTCGGCATGACCGGCGCCCTCGGCACCGTCGCCGAGACGCTGGACGGCGTCTACACCGGTCGCCTCGTCGGCGAGCCGCTGCACGGGCCGGCCAAGGCGGCGGCGGTCAAGTCGCTCGCCGCGCGCGAGGGCCTGGAGCTGTCGCGCTGCGCCGCGTACAGCGACTCGGCCAACGACATCCCGATGCTCTCCCTGGTCGGCTACCCGTACGTGATCAACCCGGACGCCGAGTTGCGCCGCCACGCCCGCCGCAACGGCTGGCGGGTCCGTGACTTCCGCACCGGACGCAAGGCCGCCAAGGTCGGCATCCCGGCCGCGGCCGGGCTCGGCGCCGCAGCAGGCGGCACGGCGGCGGCCGTGGCCATCTACCGCAACCGGCAGCACTGACACGCCGGGCGCACTGACGCCGCGCGCGCTTTTCCGCCCCTCCCCGGGCTTCCCACGGGCCGTCACGGCCTGCTTCTCCCCGCATCGCGGGGCCTTCACCGAATGACCGCTTCTGATCAGTTGCTGCTCGCGCAGTTGCTCGGAGTTTCCGGCGTGCGCACCCGGGAACGCGCCGTCGAACACCCCGGAATGCAGTCAGCACACGGCTGCTGAGGGTCAACTCTGCCCAACGGCCCGCCAACTGACCGAGGCATAGTCGGTCACATTCTGCCACCGGGTGGCAACAGAAGTGACTGAAGCGGTGAATTTGGCAACTGGGTGTAGCTGTTGTTGCACGAAGCGTTATCCTCGTCCAGCGGTCCCCACCCCCTGCACGTCACAGTCCTGCCCTGGGAGTCCCGTGTACCCACACGTCCGGAACGACGACGGCCTGACCCTGCTGCGCAGTCTGCTCCATCAGGAACAGCTGCACCCGACGCCTGCGTACTCCCCTGCGTACGCGCTCGCGGGCAGCGGCGGAGCGGTCCCAGTCGCCGCGCCCGCGGCGCCCGTCGTCCTGCGCACCCGGACGACGTCGCCCCGTGGCCGCGGCGCGGCGGGAGGCAGCGGCGCCGGCACCGGCGGCGGTGCGGACCGTGCCACGACCAGCTGGGAGAGCCCGGCGGGCAATCCCATGATGGCGCTGGTCGAGCGCGCCCAGGACGGCGACGGCGAGGCCTTCGGGCAGCTCTACGACCACTACTCGGACACGGTCTACCGGTACATCTACTACCGGGTCGGCGGCCGGGCCACGGCCGAGGACCTCACCAGTGAGACCTTCCTGCGCGCACTGCGCCGGATCGGCACGTTCACCTGGCAGGGCCGGGACTTCGGCGCCTGGCTGGTCACCATCGCGAGGAACCTGGTCGCCGACCACTTCAAGTCCAGCCGGTTCCGGCTGGAGGTCACCACCGGCGAGATGCTCGACTCCAACCAGGTCGAGCCCAGCCCGGAGGACTCCGTGCTGGAGTCGCTCTCCAACGCGGCGCTGCTGGAGGCCGTCCGGCGACTCAACCCGCAGCAGCAGGAGTGCGTGACGCTCCGTTTCCTGCAGGGCCTCTCGGTGGCCGAGACCGCCCGGATCATGGGCAAGAACGAGGGTGCGATCAAGACCCTCCAGTACCGTGCTGTGCGCACTCTCGCTCGACTGCTGCCGAGCGACGCGCGCTGATCCGGGCAGGTCGCGTAACCACGCACTTCCCCACTCGTTGCGCAGGATGCAAGACCCGATCCGGGGGTCAGCTTCACTCGAACGGGTGGTCCGTGGCGGAATGGAGCAACCAACCGGCGGGCCGAGTAGTCGACAACGCCGAGAGGAGGTGCTGCCCATGACAGCCAACGTGCTGGAATTCCGCCGGGCGAGAGCCTTCGCCGACGCCGTGGACGCTCGCGAGGCCCGGTTCGACGAGGAAAACCCTGACGGCGATGGTCAGTACGATCATCTGCTCGCCACGGTGGCCTCGTTGGCCTCCGTCCCCGGGCCCAGCCTCGACCCCGAGGTGCGCCTGACCCAACGAGCCCTACTGGTAGCCGAGTTCGAACGCACCTTCGCCGATGGGGGCGGAGCCGCGGTCGTTCCCGAGCAGCGGAGTCGGCGTGGTTCGCACCGCGCCATGCGCACGCCCGCGGTGGCCTGGCCGTCCGCCCGCTGGGGTCGGCGTCTCGCCGTCGGCGGCCTGGCGTCCATGATGGCCCTGGGCACCCTGGGCGGCGTCGCGGTCGCCAGCTCCAAGGCCCTGCCGGGCGACGTGCTCTACGGCATGAAGCGCGGCCTGGAGGACTGGCGGCTCAACCTCGCGGGCTCCGACGCGCAACGCGGCAGGCTGCTGCTGGACGAGGCGTCCACCCGCATGACCGAGGCCCGGGCGCTGATGAGCCGCTCGGACGGACACAGCCTCAGCCCGCAGACCATCGAGGACGTCAACCGCGCCCTCACGGACATGAACGTCGAGGGCAAGCGCGGTCGCGACCTGCTCAACGCGATCTACCGGAACAGCCACTCGCTGGCCCCGCTCCGGCAGTTGGCCGGTTTCGCGGCGACGCAGAGCAAGGCTCTCAACACCATCGAGCCCCGGCTCCCGGGCCAGCTGGACCCGGTGGCCACGCAGGTGCGCAGCCTGCTCTCGGGGATAGACGCAGAGGTCACCCCGCTGCTGCCGCCCACGTCGGGCAGCGGTTCCGCCTCCAGCGGCCCCCGTGACAGCTCGACCTCCCCCTCTGCGAGCGGCGGCACGTCCCAGTCGCAGCAGCAGCCTTCCGGCGGCACCACGTCGGGCACGGGCACGATGCAGGGCGCCACGGGCGGAGGCAGCGCGTCCGCGACCCCGAGCGGCGCGACGACCTCCGGCACGGGCACCCTCGTCGGCGGCCTCACCGGCGTCCTCGGCAACGGCGGCTCCGCCGCGTCGACCACGGCGACGCCGTCTCCGACGGGCAACGCGGGCGACGCCGGCACGGCGTCGAGCAGCGGCAGCGGCGCGGGCGGCAACGGTGGCCTGACGGTCCCTCCGCTGGTCCCTGGCCTCCTCCCGACGATCGGCATCGGCCTCTCCGGCGGGAGCTGAGCCCGTCAGACAGAGGGACGTCGCACTACCAAGGGGCGCGGGGAACTGCG
Source organism: Streptacidiphilus sp. MAP5-3 (assembly GCF_041262505.1). Taxonomy (NCBI): domain Bacteria; kingdom Bacillati; phylum Actinomycetota; class Actinomycetes; order Kitasatosporales; family Streptomycetaceae; genus Streptacidiphilus; species Streptacidiphilus sp. MAP5-3. Next base: position 198,168 of record NZ_JBGCCL010000010.1, on the reverse strand, counting down.
CGAGCAACCACCGACATGCGGATGGCCCTGCTCGTTCGGCGACACACCACACGCGGTGGCTTGTCGCGCGGTTCCCCGCGCCCCTGGGGTAAGTGCAGCGTCCCTCTTGCCTTGTCTAGAAGAACACCGACCGCCGCTGCACCAGCATGCGGTAGAGCGTGTGCTGGATCGTCTCGCGTACCTGGTCCGTCAGGTTGAACATGAGCATCGGGTCGTCCGCCGCCTCCGGCGGGTACGCGTCCGTCGGGATGGGCTTGCCGAACTGGATGACCCACTTCGTCGGCAGCGGCACCGCGCCCAGCGGGCCGAGCCAGGGGAAGGTCGGCGTGATCGGCACGTACGGCAGGCCCAGAAGGCGCGCCAGCGTCTTCGCGTTGCCGATCATCGGATAGGTCTCCTCCGCGCCCACGATCGAGCACGGCACGATCGGCACTCCGGCCCGCAGCGCCGACGAGACGAAGCCGCCGCGCCCGAACCGCTGCAGCTTGTACCGGTCGGCGAAGGGCTTGCCGATGCCCTTGAAGCCCTCCGGCCAGACTCCGACGATCTCACCGTTCTCCAGCAGGCGTTGCGCGTCCTCGTTGCAGGCGAGGGTGTGCCCCGCCTTGCGGGCGATCTCGTTGACGCCGGGCAGGACGAAGACCAGGTCCGCGGCGAGCATCCGCAGATGCCGTCCGGCGTGGTCGTGGATCGCGATCTGGGTGATGATCGCGTCCAGCGGCAGCACGCCCGAGTGGTTGGCGACGACCAGCGCGCCGCCCTCCGTCGGGAGGTTCTCCGCGCCGCGCACCTCCAGGCGGAAGTACTTCTCCGCGAGCGGTCGCGCCAGCGACAACAGCACCTGCTCCGTCAGCTCCGCGTCGAAGCCGAACTCGTCGACCTCGTAGTCGCCGGTGAGCCGTCGCCGCAGAAAGCCCAGGCCGTTCGCCGCGCGCTGCTCCCAACCGTCGCCGAAGACCTTGCCGATCGCTCCGCCCAGCGGCCCGGCCAGCGCGCCGCCGACCGCCTGCGCGACCGACTCCGCGACCGCGTCGGCGAGCCCGCCGCCCGTCGAGCCCGCAAAGTCAGCCGCAGCCTCCGGATCCGGCTTCTCGACCGGCGGCTGCGCCGCGGGCGCGCCGCGTCGCTGGTGGATGGGGATGACCTTGGCCTCGCGCTCCTCGCGCCACGCCCGTTCCCTGGCCCGGCTCATCCCTCGCTCCTCGTGCTGGTGGACGGCAGCAACTCCGCCGCCCGGTCGGTCCAGTCGGCGATCCGCTCCGGCGCGAGCAGACCGGGCCGCTGCGCCTTGGCCAGGTCGGCCAGGGCCTGCTCGGTGGTGTAGGCCGGGGTGTAACCGAAGGTCTCACGCAGCATGGTGGTGTCGACGACCCGACCGTGCGTCAGCAACCGCAACTGCTCCGGCGAGAAGTCCAACAGCCGCGTCTGCCGGGCCAGTCCGGCCACCCAGCTGACGGCCTGCAGCAGCATCGGGACGGTCGGTTTGCCCAGCCTCCGCGCGACCTGGGAGAGCACCATCACGCCCTCCCCCGCGACGTTGAACGTGCCGCTGGTGGTCGTGCCGCGCCGCGGCTCCGACGCTGCCAGCCGCAACACCTCGACCGCGTCGTCCTCGTGGATGAACTGGAGCCGCGGGTCGAAGCCGAGCACCGTGGGCAGCACCGGCAGTCCGAAGTACTCGCTGAGCGGTGTGTCCGCGTCCGGGCCGATGATGTTGGCGAAGCGCAGCACGCTGACGGCGACGTCCGGACGCCGCCGTCCGAAGCCGCGGACGTAGCCCTCGACCTCGACCGCGTCCTTGGCGAAGCCGCCGGTGGGCAGCACCTTGGGCTGCATCAGCTCGTGGAAGACGGCCGGGTCGCGCGGCGCGGAGCCGTAGACGCTCGTGGTCGACTTCACCACCAGCCGTTTGACGCTCGGGGCCTTCTGCACCGCGGCGAGCAGCTGCATGGTGCCGATGACGTTGGTCTCCTTGACCACGCCACGGCTGGTCGAACCGAGCGTCGTGGTGCTGACGTTGAGATGCACCACGGTGGTGACGCCGTGCTCGGCCATCACCCGGGCCACCACCGGCCTGCGGATGTCCGCGCCGACGAAGGTGTAGGGGGCGTGGCCCTCCGGCTCCCCCTCCGGGGCCGGCTGCACGTCGACGCCGACGACGTGGTCGACACCGGGCTGGTCTCTGATCACCCGCGCGAACCGGCTCCCCAGATGCCGGCCGACCCCGGTGACGAGCACGACGTTCCCCACGACGACAGCCCTTCTCGATGCACTCGGTGCAGAGGTCGGCAGAAGACAAAAAGCCGCCCGCACCAGACACTAACGTCGGTGCGGGCGGCTGGACACCATCGGCAGTGCCGCGTGGTGTTACTTCTTGTTACGACGCTGAACGCGCGTGCGCTTGAGAAGCTTGCGGTGCTTCTTCTTGGCCATACGCTTGCGACGCTTCTTAATGACGGAACCCATTGACAACCTCACTCACTGGACACCCGCGAGTGCGGGCAACAGGGTCCAAACGACTGATGTAGGCCAACAGACTACCCAAGTCGGCGCGTGAAACGTAATCCGGCCCGGCGTGCGCGACGCCGGGCCGGATGGTTGTGCACTTGTGCCGCTACCTGTGCTGTTCTGTCGCGCCGTTCATGTGCTGTTCAGTCGTGCTACCCACCCGGCTACGCGGTCTCCCGTCCCACGTAGGAGTCGCGGAGGTAGTCGTGCACCGCTTGCTCGGGTACACGGAACGAGCGACCCACACGGATCGCGGGCAACTCACTGCTGTGCACCAGGCGGTACACGGTCATCTTCGACACTCGCATCACCGAGGCGACTTCCGCCACGGTGAGGAAGTTGACCTCGTTCAGAGGCCGCTCTCCAGACGCCATGACAACACCGAACCTTCTCCGTGTGACGGGCACCGGCTTCCCCTCCGGTGACTCCAGCCAGCACACGCGTATCCCCAGAGTAGTTGCGGGTGGTACGGGTGGGAAGAGGGAGAACCGGCCTCTCATTACTGAGACATACCGGCCAGTTGCAGTACGTAGGCAGTCAGCTGTCTGTAGCAGTCGGAGCGCAGGCCGTCGTCGAGCGGGATCGTCACGGCGACCAGTCCGGTCGCCTCCGCGACGAAGACGGCCGGGTCGTTGCTGTCGGCGAAGCCGACCGCACGGACCCCCAGCCGACCCGCGCCGCAGGCCCACCCGTGGTCGCCGAGCACCAGGTCAGGCAGGCTCTCGCCCTCCTCGGCCAGGGCCGCGAGGGCGATCCGCACCGGCTGCGGCGAGTGCGTGTGGACGGGGTCGCCCAGGGAGGGACGGCGGTCCTGCTCCTTGCTTGACGCGCTCTCTTCATACACCCTCAGCACGCCGACGTGCTCCCGGTAGTCAAGGGCGCAGCGGCGCGGGCCCTCGGCGAAGTGCATCGCAAAGCTCCGCCCGCACGCGGGCGTACGCAGGTCGCACCCGGCAGCGCGCAACGCCCGCCCGAACGCGGCGTACATCCCCGCCAGGTGGGGCGGATGCCCGGTCCCCAGCAGGACGCTGCCGCGCGCGTCGGCGGTCTCCCGGAGCACGACAGCGAGCCGGTCGAGCGCGTCGGCGGTCAGCTCGGGGTCGATGGTGTCCGGCCCGTGCAGGTACCCGGGGTCGGGATTGACCCCACAACGCCGCGCCATCAGCGCGAGCACCTCGTCCTTGCTCCAAGCTGTGTCCGGATCGAGCCCGAACAGCGCGTCGGCGTCCCCCCGCGCGAAGCGGGAGTAACTCCGCAGGTTGCTCTCGCGCAGGGTGCCGACATAGCCGGCGAGGCGGGTTTTGAGGAGATGCGCGACGAGGTCTTCTCTGAGGTCTTCTCTGAGGTCTTCTCTGAGGTCTTCTCTGGGGACAGTCACGGCAGCCTCTTTCGGACGTTGCTAAAGCAACAACCCGTGGTGGGGAAAAACCGCCTTGCGCGTAGCGATGATCGCCTGATCCACCCGGTCCGCCGGGTCGTACCCCGCGTCGAAGTCCTTCCACGTCGCGGCGAAACCGTCGCTCATCCGCTCCGGTGCGTGCGACCGCGTCAGGGTCCGGACCTCCTCGCGCCAGGAGGTTGGAGTCTCCGCCGCCGGGTCGATCGGCTGCCCGGCGGCGATCGCGACGAGGTGGGTCCAGGAGCGCGGGACCACGTCGACGACCGCGTACCCGCCGCCGCCCAGGGCGATCCAGCGGTCGTCCGCATGCGCGGACGCCAGCTCCGCCGCCGCGACCATCAGCGCGCGCTGCGCGTCCACGCTGACGGCGAGGTGGGCGAGCGGGTCCTCGATGTGCGTGTCCGCGCCGTGCTGGGTGACCAGCGCCTGCGGCCGGAAGGCCTCGACCAGCTGCGGCACGATCGCGTGGTACGCGCGGAGCCAGCCCGAGTCACCGGTCCCGGCGGGCAGCGCCACGTTGACCGCCGTACCGGCCGCGCCGCCGATCTCCTCCGGCCAGCCGGTCTGCGGGAAGAGTGTGCGCGGGTGCTCGTGGAGGGAGATGGTGAGGACGCGCGGGTCGTTCCAGAAGATCTTCTCGACGCCGTCCCCGTGGTGGACGTCGACGTCGACGTACACCACCCGTTCCGCACCGAGCTCCAGCAGGCGGGCGACGGCCAGGGCGGCGTCGTTGTAGATGCAGAAGCCCGACGCCTGGCCGGGCATCGCGTGGTGCAGGCCGCCCGCGAAGTTGACCGCGTGGCCGCCGTCGCGCCACACCGCCTCGGCCGCCGCGACCGACTGACCCGCGATCAGCGCGGAGGCCTCGTGGATGGCGGGAAAGGCGGGGTTGTCCTCGGTGCCGAGGCCACGCGCCGGGTTGGGGATGCCGGTCTCGGCGACCGCCTCGACGGCGGTGACGTAGCCGGGCTCGTGGACCAGGCTCAGCGTGGAGTCCCCCGCCGACGGCGCGGCGAGGACCTCGACGTCGGGCAGCCGGTCCAGCCCGAAGGCGCGGACCAGGTCCCAGGTCAGCCGCAGCCGGACCGGGTTCATCGGATGACCCGGTCCGAAGTCGTACCTGGTGAGGGCGTCGTCCCAGTAGAGCCGCGTAACGGTCATACCGTCACGGTATCGGCACCGGCCTCCGCCCCCGTCACGGCACCCGCACCGAAGGACCTGCTGACCAGGAAGACGGAGAGGATGAGCACCATCGGCACCAGCATCGCGATCCGGTAGCCCATGGCCCCCGCCAACCCGCCGACCAGCGGGGCGCCGACCAGGAAGCCGACGTAGTTGAAGATGTTGATCCGGGCCACGGCCGCGTCCGAGTCCTTCGGGAAGAGCCGCCCGCCCGCCGCGAAGACCTGCGGGACGATCACGCTGATGCCGAGTCCGACGACGGCGAACGCGGCGACGGCCACCCACGAGGTCGGCGAGAGCGAGACCAGCAGGAACCCGACCGCGCAGACCGCCGCACCGAGCCGGACGGTCCTGACGCTGCCCCAGCTCTGCACCCGGGCGTCGCCGAGCAGCCGACCGACCAGCATGACGACCATGTACGCGTTGTAGGGCACGGTGGTCATCTGCTCGGAGCTGTGCAGGCCCTCCTGGAGGTACTTGGCGGCCCAATTGGAGACGGTCGCGTCACCGATGTAGGCGGCGCACATGGCCAGGCAGAGCGGCAGCAGCGGCTTCCACGGGATCGAGCGGGCGGCGGCGGCCGCGGCCTCCTCGACGGCGTGGCCGAGCTCCTGCGGGCCCGCGTACCAGCGGCCGACGATCAGCACGACCGCCGCGACCACGACGCCGACGGTCCCGAACATGGACAGCAGGCTGAGCTTGTAGTGGACCTGCGCCCAGGCCAGCGAGGCCCCGAGGATGCCGCCGAGGCTGTACGCGGCGTAGAAGGTCTGCATGACGCTGCGGCCGTAGCGGTGCTGCAGGGCCACCGCCGACATCGCCTGGCTGGCGTCCAGACCGCCGACCGCGAGCCCGAAGGCGGCCAGCGCGAGCGCGGCCTCCCAGAGCGTGTTGCCGAGTCCGACCCCGAGCAGGGTCAGGCAGACGATCGGCTGGACGACGCGCAGCACGGCCCGCGGTGAGGTCCGCTTGACCACGTACTCCAGGGAGATGGAACCGACCCCGGCCAGGATCGGCACCGCCGCGAGGAAGACCGGCAACAGGCCGTCGCTGATGCCGTACTGCTGCTGGATCCCGGGGATGCGGGTGACCAGCAGCGCGAAGACGGCGCCCTGGGCCGCGTAGCTGACCAGCAGGGAGGTGCGGGCCTGCCGAAGTCTCGGCGTGATCTCGGGTGTTGCTGTGGTCATCCGGGAACACCTCTGCTTGGTCCGCTGTGTCGATCCGCTGGGCTGTCGTACGTTGCTTGTCCGCTTCGGTCGTGCTCTGCCGTACTGCAACGGGTTACTACCGGCCGGTACCCGATCAGGTTGGCGTGAGCGTACGGACTCGCGGGCGGGAGCGGAACCCCCGTCCGAAAAGTGATCGCAAAAGGCAACCCGCGTCGGACCACGTCGTTCCCGTGCTGCCGAGCTCCGGTTCCCTACCGTGGGGCCATGGGAATGGGTACGCGTCTGCGGCTCCGCGCGTCCGGCGGGACCGATCCGGTCACGCAGGCGCTTGTCGCGCTCTTCGGGGCACCCCTGGTCGAGCCGATGCTGATCAGCCAGCGGCTGCTGCAACGGGTGCCGGTGCACCGGCTGCAGGAGACGCTGGACGGGCTGCGCGAGCGTCACGGCGAGCTGCGGAGCGTGCGACGGCGGCGTGACCTGCACCTGCTCGTCTTCGCCGGCGGCGGCTCGGAGCTGGTCTGGGCCCGCCTGGACGAGCATGGCCGGCTGGTCTCCTTCGTCACCGGCCCCGGCGCGCTGACGGCCCGCCACGCCGCCACCACGGTCCCCGCGCCGAGCCGCCCGGCGGAGGAGACCGTCCCGGTCGCGGTCGAGGCGCCGGTGCCGGTCGCGGTTGAGGCGCCGGTCGAGGTGCCGGTGCCGGTTCTGACGGTGACGCCGGTGGCGAAGTCGGCGGCTGCGGTGTCCCTGCAACGCACTGTGCTCGCCTACTCCGGCGCCACCGCGGCAGAACTGACGTTCCCTTGGATCACCGGGTCCGGGACGGGCTGGCTGCTGATCCTGGCGCAGACCCCCGCATTCGCCTGGTACGTGCTGCGGACCGCGCCCACCCACGCCCTGCCGCCGTGGTTTCGGCTGCTTGCACCGGCGCCGATCGTGATCACCCTGCTGGCGCTCGCCCGGGTCCTCGGCCTCGGCCTGCCGTGGGGGCTGCCGGGGCTGCCGGAGATCGGCCTCTGCGTGGGCGTGGTCGGCCTGACGGCCTGGACCCGGCAGCGGGCCCGCCCGGTCCCGGGCGCGCCGACGGCCCATCCGCTGCTGCTCCGGTCGCCGCTGCGCGACGGCACCTTCGTCTTCACCGAGGCGGGCGGCCCGGCGACCAACCGCCACGCGGAGGCTTCACTCCAGCCGGGCGGCGACCGCGCCCTCCGCTACGCCGCGGACCTGGTCCAACTCGGCGACGGCCCGCAGTGGCGCAGCCGTCGCGCGCTCGGACTCGCGCCCGCGTCCAACGAGCGGTACGCGATCTTCGGGCACCCGGTGCAGTGCCCCGTCGACGGCGTCGTCCTGGCCGCCGTCGACGGCCTGCCCGACCACGCCCCGCAGGTGTCGTCCGCCAACCACCCGGACGGCAACCACGTCCGCATCGGCACCGACCGCGGCGTGATCGTCCTCAGCGGCCTTCGCGAGGGCAGCGTGCAGCCGCGTCGCGGCCAGCACGTTGCGGCGGGGACGCCGCTGGGCTCGGTCGGCAACAGCGCTGAAGCGCTGGAACCGAGCCTGCGCGTCCGCGCGGAGAACAGCGTGGGGCTGGCCCTGCCCTTCCGCATCGAGGAGTCACCCGGAACCCCCTGCCGGGGGCGCAGGTTCACGATCGAGGACTGAGCAGAACCGTAGGCAAAGGGCGCGCTTGCACTATCCAGGGGCGCGGGGAACTGCGCGAACAACCACTGATGAGCGGATGGCCCTGAACCTTCGGAGCTCTACCGATCAGGGTGGCTTGTCGCGCAGTTCCCCGCGCCCCTGGCAAGTGCAAGCAGTGCCGGAACCTGACGCAGGTCCTCTATCAACCCCGTCGCCGCCCCCAGTCGCTGCCGCGGCGTCAGCGCGGCGTAGCCGTAGACGTCCATGCCTGCCGCCCGTGCCGCCGCGACACCCAGGGGGCTGTCCTCGAAGACCACGCAGCGCTCCGGGGCGACGCCCATCCGCTCCGCCGCGTGGAGGAAGAGGTCGGGTTCGGGCTTGCCGCGGCCCACGTCCTGGGCGCTGAAGAGCACGTCGTCGGAGAAGAACGGGCTCAGGCCGGTCACCGCGTGAGCCGTGCGGATCCACTCGTGGTGCGCGGAGGAGGCCACGCAGTAGCGGATACCCCGCTCGCGCACCCACCTCAGCAGTTCCGGCGCGCCCGCCACCGGCGTCAGCCGCTCGCGGAAGGACGCGAAGACGCGCGCATGGAAGTCCTCGTCGAAGGTCGCGGGGAGCTTCGCCCCCGCGTAGCGGTCGGCGATGACGTCGTGGACCGTGTGCGCCGCCGCGCCCATGAAGTCGCGGTAGGAGTCCTCGATCGTGGTCGGGAAACCGAGTTCGGTCAGGTAGTCGGCGAGCAGTCGGTTGGAGAGCGGTTCGCTGTCCACCAGGACGCCGTCGTTGTCGAAGATCACCAGGTCGTAGCGCAGCACCCGGTCAACCCTACTTCCCGCCCTACTTCCCGCCGGAGGCCAGCTCCTGGGAGCGGTTGCGGGCGGCCTCCAGCGCGCCCAGCAGGGCCGCGCGGACGCCGTGGTTCTCCAGCTCGCGGATCGCGGCGATCGTCGTCCCGGCCGGGGAGGTGACTGCCTCGCGCAGCTTGACCGGGTGCTCGCCGGAGTCGCGCAGCATGACCGACGCGCCCACCGCCGCCTGGACGATCAGGTCGTGCGCGACCGCGCGCGGCAGGCCGAGCAGGATGCCCGCGTCGGTCATCGCCTCGACCAGGTAGAAGAAGTAGGCCGGACCGGAGCCGGAGAGCGCGGTCGCCGCGTCCTGCTGGTTCTCCGGGACGCGCAGCGTCTTGCCGACCTGGCTGAAGATCTCCTCGGTGCGGACCAGGTGCTCCTCGCGGGCGTGGGAGCCCGCGGAGATGACGCTCATCGCCTCGTCGACCAGGACCGGGGTGTTGGTCATGACGCGGACCACGGGCGTGCCGGAGGCGAGCCGCTCCTCGAACCAGGAGGTCGGGATGCCCGCCGCGCCGGAGATCACCAGCCGGTCGGCCGGGAGCGCCGGGGCAAGCTCGTCCAGCAGCGTGCCCATGTCCTGCGGCTTCACCGTGAGGATCAGCGTGTCGGCGAGCTTGACCGCCTCCGCGTTGGTCACCGGCTCCACGCCGTAGCGCTCGCGCAGCTCCGCCGCCCGTTCGGGGCGGCGCGCGGTGACGAGGACGTCATCAGGCGCCTTTCCGGCCCGCAGCAGGCCGGAGACCAGGGCCTCACCGATCTTCCCGGTACCGAGGACGGCGACTCGTTGCGTCATGGAGCCAGTGTGGCACCGGGTCGCCGCGTCCTGCGGACGCGTCCGAGTGGCGGTCACCGAGTGGCGGTCATCGGGTGACGGTCACCGAGTCGCCCGCGCTGCCTGAGCGGTTCAGCCCCGGACCAGCGCGCGGGCGAAGAACGCCAGGTTCGCGGGGCGCTCGGCCAGGCGGCGCACGAAGTACGCGTACCAGTCCACGCCGTACGGGACGTAGACCCGGACGGTCTCGCCCGCACCGGCCAGTCGACGCTGCTCGTCCTCGCGGATGCCGTAGAGCATCTGGAACTCGTAGCGGTCCTGCGGGCGCCCCGCGCGGACGGCGAGGGCTCCGGCGATCTCGATCAGCCGGGGGTCGTGGGTCGCCACCATCGGGTAGCCCTGACCCTCCATCAACAACCGCAGGCAGCGCACGTACGAGCGGTCCACCGCGTCCTTCCCCCGGTACGCGACCGAGTCCGGCTCGGCGTACGCGCCCTTGACCAGCCGCACCCGTGAGTCCGCGCCGAGAAGGTCGCGGCAGTCCGACTCGGTCCGGCGCAGGTAGGTCTGGAGCACCACGCCCAGCCACGGGAACGCGTCGCGCAGCGAGGCGGCGGTCTCCAGGGTGAGGTCGGTGGCGGTGTGGCCCTCCATGTCCAGGGTGACCGTGGTGCCTGCGGCCTGGGCCGCCTCGCAGATCGCCCGGACGTGTCCGCGCGCCAGCACCGCTCCGTCCCGACCGAGGCCCGAGCCCAGCGCGGAGAGCTTGACGGAGACCTCCGCCCGCCGCGCCAGCCCGGCGTCGTCCAGGGCGCGCAGCAGGCCCGTGTACTCGGCGGCGACGGCTGCGGCGTGGTCCTCGTCGACGGTGTCCTCGCCGAGGTGGTCGAGCGTGACCCGCAGGCCACGCGCGATCAGCCGGTCGGTCACGGCCACCGCCTCGTCGCGGGTCTCACCCGCGACGAAACGTTCCACCACGGCCCGCCCACCGGGCGCGGCCACCAGCGCCCGCTGCGCCTGCGGACTCCGCGCGGCGGCGAACAGAACACGACGGGACAGCATGGGCTCAAGGCTAGGGCTTGTCGTGGGGGCCTGTCCGGCCACGACACCCGGCCCTGGCTGGGGCCTCCTCCGGGCTGACTAGGGGCAAACTCAGGGAAGTCCCCTATGGCTTCCGCGGCGTCGGAGGCGCACCGTGGACGTATGAGTAGTAGTGAGGTCAACCGGCGGGAGTCCAGCACTCTTGCTGTCGCCTCGGCGTCGCGCGGTCCTTGGAAGACGGCGGCTGCCGTGGGCGTGGTCGGCGCCGGTGCAGCCGTGGCCGTCGATCTGATCACGTTGCACTGGTCGCTGAGCATCCTGGCCGGTCCGGCCAGCATCGGCTTGTTCCTCTTCTTCCTGGTCGGCGGCGCGGGCGCAGCGCTCACCAAGCGGGGCGGGGACCACCGGATCCGGCGCTGGGCCGCGGAGCACCCGTGGGAGGCCGCGCTCGCCCCTGCGGGCGCGCTGTGGGTCACCAACGCGGTGACGGAGTTCGTCTTCAGCTCGGCCGGGATACTGAGCAGCATCCTGACGGGGCTGTGGCACGCGGCGATCCTCTACGCCATAGTCGGCGTGGTCAGCAGCGTCGCCGGCGCCCGCCGAAAGTCCTCCGGCAGCTGACGATCTTGTCAGATTCTTAACCGATCATTCCGGCGCGGCGGTTTGACCGTCGCCATACTGGCGCGGTGCCAGCGACAGATGATCACGAGAAGGACCCGTTCGAGGGGCTGAAGCTCGACGAGGACTTCATTCAAGGGGCCGAGCACAAGGAGCAGTCCGCCCGCGCCCGGATGCTCTCGGCCAGGTGGAAGCGCACCCCTCCGCAGGACACCGGGTGGCGGGTTCCCGTCACCCCGGTCAAGAAGCGCCGTCGTCGCTGGCAGACGCCGCTTTTCGTGCTGCTCGCCGCCGGACTGGTCGCGGCCAGCCTCGACGCGCACGCGATCCACGACTGGGCCTTCGGCAAGGCGCCGGGGGCGCAGTCGGGGAACAGCGTCCAGATCACCCAGGCGCCGGAGACGACCCGCCCGACGACCGCTCCGCCCACGCCGGCAGACACGAACACGCCGACCCTGGAGCACCCGTTCGCCGGCTCGCCCGCGAACACCTGGCCGGCGGGCGCCGCTGCCATCACCGTTCCCGCAGCTCACGCGGTCGGCGTGTACGACGCGAGCACGGTCGCCTCGTACCTGGCGCGGGCCAAGGAGTTCCTGGTCGACAGCAACCTCGCGCCCGACGTGGTCGGCGGCGGCTATCCCAGTGCCGCCCTGGCCCTGGTCGATCCGCTGGAGACACAGCTGGTGGGCCCGCTCCGCAGCGACCTGGCGCATCCCTCCGCCAAGAACGACCCGACCGACATGTTCACCCGCTTCAACCCCGACCAGGCGCGGCTGATCGGCTCGGTGATCAAAGTCGAGGGAGAGCTGAGCTACACGTCCGACGAACAGGGCGGGCTGGACATCCACGCCGACGTCACCTTCGTCTACCCGCTGCAGCCCGGTCCGCACCCTGCGCCGTGGCTGACCGCGTCCCCGAGCCCGTCCGGGGCGGCGGTCCAGGCCTCGCTGACGGACTCCCCCGACGACTGGGACGTGGCCCGCAGCATCATCCGGCGCATCATCGACTTCGACGTGCCCGATGCGGCCCACTGGCAGCACACCCCCGGCAAGCTGTGGATCACCAACTACACCCCCGACATCGGCAACAGCGCCTGCGGGGTCAGCAACGGGTACATCAACCCGGAGTTCCCGAGCGTGGCCAACACGGACACCGAAGCTCCGTCCGGCCCCGCCGAGGACCCGTACGACCGCAGCAAGCTCCCGGACACGAAGCAGCAGGGCTGCGGAACGCTCAGCCGCACCTGATCCGGTCCGGGCTGGTCAGCGCTTGCGCCGGCTGCTCGCCTTGGCGGCCGACCTGCCGCCGCCCGAGCGGGCCTTCTGCGGCTTGGGCGTAGCCTTGCGGCGGGCCGCGGCGGCCACGGCCCGCTCGTAGCGGGACCGCAGGAGGGACTCGCCCGGGGCCTCGACAAGGCTGCGGACGAAGTAGGCGACCAGGGAGCCGACGAAGCCGACGATCATCGGCACGCCCATCGACTTGTCGTCCTCCATCCAGCCGGACAGCGACTCCTTGCCCCGGGAGAGGATGGTCCAGTTCCGCAGCGCGGCGATGCAGCTGCAGACCGCGATGGCGAGCACCATGACCGCCTCGACGAAGCCGCCGGTCTGCGCGATGAAGACGCCCTCCACCGCGAGCTGCATGATGTAGCCGCCGAGCAGGGCGGCGACGAGCGCGCCGACGCTGACCCCGACCCGACGCAGCCAGTAGCCGCGCCCCCGCTCCACCCAGGTGGTGCCGAACCAGCGGATCGGCTCAGGAGCAGGGGCGGAAGCAGGGGTGCTGCCGCCAGAGGTGTTGCCGACATGGCTGTCGGACGTCACAGGGCTCTGGGCGGGGTTCTCGGCGCGCGGGGACACCATTCGATTATGCGTGGTCCGACGGGTGGGCCGTGGGACCACCCGGGTCAGCCCAGCTTCGAGACGTCGCGGACCGCGCCCTTGTCGGCGCTGGTGGCCATCGCCGCGTAGGCGCGCAGCGCGGCCGAGACCTTGCGCTCGCGGGCCTTGGGCGCGTAGACGCCGCCCAGCGCCTCCCGGCGCGTGGCCAGCTCGGCCTCCGACACCAGCAGTTCGATACCGCGGCCCGGGATGTCGATCCGGATCCGGTCGCCGTCCTGGACCAGCGCGATGATGCCGCCCGAGGCCGCCTCGGGCGAGACGTGGCCGATGGACAGACCGCTGGTGCCGCCGGAGAAGCGCCCGTCGGTGATCAGCGCGCAGGCCTTGCCCAGACCGCGTCCCTTGAGGAACGAGGTCGGGTAGAGCATCTCCTGCATGCCGGGGCCGCCCCTGGGACCCTCGTAGCGGATGACGACGACGTCGCCCTCCTTGACCTGCTTGGCGAGGATCTTCTCGACCGCCTCGTCCTGCGACTCGCAGACGACCGCCGGGCCCTCGAAGGTCCAGATCGACTCGTCGACGCCGGCCGTCTTCACCACGCAGCCGTCGACGGCCAGGTTGCCGTGGAGCACGGCCAGGCCGCCGTCCTTGGAGTAGGCGTGCTCGACGGAGCGGATGCAGCCGCCGGCCGCGTCGGTGTCCAGCGTCTCCCAGCGCTCGGACTGCGAGAACGCCTCCGCGGAGCGGACGCAGCCGGGGGCCGCGTGCCACAGCTCGACCGCGTCCGCGGACGGGGAACCGCCGCGCACGTCCCAGGTCTTGAGCCACTCGGCCAGCGAGTCGGAGTGGACGGTACGGACGTCCTCGTTGAGCAGACCGCCTCGGTGCAGCTCGGCCAGGATGGCCGGGATGCCGCCCGCACGGTGCACGTCCTCCATGTAGTAGGTCGTGGTCGGCGCGACGTTCGGGGCGACCTTGGCCAGGCAGGGGACCTTGCGCGAGAGCCGGTCGATGTCGTGGACGGTGAAGTCGACCTCGGCCTCCTGCGCGGCGGCCAGCAGGTGCAGGATCGTGTTGGTCGAGCCGCCCATGGCGATGTCCAGGGACATGGCGTTCTCGAACGCGGCCTTGGACGCGATCGCACGCGGGAGCACGGACTCGTCGCCCTGCTCGTAGTGACGCTTCGTCAGCTCCACGACCGTGCGGCCCGCCCGCTCGTAGAGGTCGCGGCGGGCGGTGTGGGTGGCCAGCACCGAGCCGTTGCCGGGCAGGGCGAGGCCCATGGCCTCGGTCAGGCAGTTCATCGAGTTGGCGGTGAACATGCCGGAACAGGAGCCGCAGGTCGGGCAGGCGTTCTCCTCGATCCGGCGGATGTCCTCGTCGGAGACGTTCTCGTTGACCGCGTCCGCGATGGCGTTGATCAGGTCGAGCTTGCGGACCGTGCCGTCGACCAGGGTGGCCTGGCCGGCCTCCATTGGGCCGCCGGAGACGAAGACCGTCGGGATGTTCAGCCGCAGCGCGGCCATCAGCATCCCCGGGGTGATCTTGTCGCAGTTGGAGATGCAGATCAGCGCGTCGGCGCAGTGCGCCTCGACCATGTACTCGACGCTGTCCGCGATCAGGTCGCGCGAGGGCAGCGAGTAGAGCATGCCGCCGTGGCCCATGGCGATGCCGTCGTCCACCGCGATGGTGTTGAACTCGCGCGGCACCGCGCCCGCGGCCTTGATCGCCGCGGAGACGATCCGGCCGACCGGCGCCAGGTGCGTGTGGCCCGGGACGAACTCGGTGAAGGAGTTGGCGACCGCGACGATCGGCTTGCCGATGTCCTCGCCGGCTACACCGGAGGCGCGCATGAGAGCGCGCGCGCCCGCCATGTTGCGACCGTGGGTGACCGTTCGAGACCTGAGCTGCGGCACTGTTCTCAACTCCTTGGCTAGTGCCGTCGAGGGTACGCCCTATGACCGCCCATCGGACAGACTGTCCGAGATGCGGTCACCTGAAGCGGGGCTGCCGCCGGGCTGGTCTGCGGGTGCGGCGGCGAGGTTGAGCCGGGTGAAGGCCAGCGCCTCGGCGAGGTCGGCCTCCCGTTCGATCGGGCCCGACGCCCGCCGGGTGTTGACCTCCAGCACCACATGCCCGTCGAACCGGTTCCGCGCCAACCGCTCCAACAGCTCCGCGCAGGGCTGGTTCCCACGCCCGGGGATCAGGTGCTCGTCCTTGGCCGAGCCGGACCCGTCGGCGAGATGGACGTGGCCGAGCCGGTCGCCCATCCGGTCCAGCATGGCGAGGGCGTCGGCGCGCGAGGTCGAGACGTGGGAGAGGTCGATGGTGAAGTGCCGGTAGTCCTCGGTCGTCGGATCCCAGTCCGGGGCGTAGGCGGCGACCTCGCGGTCGCGGTAGCGCCAGGGGTACATGTTCTCCACGGCGAAGCGGACGTCGGTCTCGTCCGCCATCCGCCACACGCCCTGCACGAACTCCCGGGCGTACTGGCGCTGCCACCGGAACGGCGGGTGGACGACGACGGTGCCCGCCCCGAGCTTCTCCGCCGCGCTGCGGGCCCGCTCCAGCTTCTGCCAGGGTTCCGTGCCCCAGACCCGCTGCGTGATCAGCAGACACGGCGCGTGCACGGCGAGGATCGGCACCTGGTGGTAGTCGGAGAGGCGGCGCAGGGCCTCGATGTCCTGGGAGACCGGATCCGTCCAGACCATCACCTCGACACCGTCGTATCCGAGCCGCCCCGCGATCTCGAACGCGGCGGCGGTGTTCTCCGGGTAGACGGAGGCGGTGGAGAGCGCGACCTTCGCCTTCGGCACGAGGATGCACTCTTCGTCTCGGTTCACGTCGGTACCGCGTGCTTTCGCCACAGCAATCAGCTTAGAGAAAGGCTGCGCACGGGCGGCCACTCGCACTGCCCCCAGGGGCGCAACTGCCACATCTGCCCACTCCTACTGGCCTGACGCCAGCCGGTCCAGCCGTCGCAGGATGACGCCCTCGCGGAGCGCCCACGGGCAGATGTCCAGCTCGTCCACGCGGAACAGGTCCATCGCGCCCTCGGCGACCAGCGCGCCCGCGAGCAGCTGTCTCGCGCGCCCCACCGAAACCCCGGGCAGCAGCACCCGCTGCTCCGTGCTCATCGCGGCGAGCCGCGGGACCCAGTCCTCCAGCGAGCCGCGGGTCAGCCGCCTGGGCACCAGCGGGCCGTCGGCCTCGCGGGCGGCGCCCGTTATCCGGGCGAGCTGCTTGAAGGTCTTGGACGTGCCCACCACGTGGTCCGGGGATCCCAGCCGGGAGACCTCCGCCACGGTGCGGGCGATCTCCGCCCGCACGTGCTTGCGCAGCTCGCGGACGCGCTCGGGCGCGGGCGGGTCGCCCGGGAGCCACGACGCGGTGAGCCGCCCCGCTCCGAGCGGCAGGGAGATCGCGGTGTCGGGCTGCTCGTCCAGACCACAGGCGATCTCCAGCGAGCCGCCGCCGATGTCGAGCAGCAGCAGTCGACCGCTCGACCAGCCGTACCAGCGGCGGGCCGCCAGGAAGGTGAGCCGGGCCTCGTCGCCGCCGGAGAGGACCCGCAGCTCGACGCCCGTCTCGTCGAGGACCCGCTTGAGCACCTTCTCGCCGTTGGTGGCCTCCCGGATCGCGCTGGTGGCGAAGGGCAGGACCTCCTCGACACCCTTGTCCTCGGCGACCCGCATCGACGAGGCCACCATCTCGACCAGCCGCTCCACGCCGTCCCCGTGGATCGAGCCGTCCGCATGGAGCAGCTCGGCCAGACGCAGCTCTATCTTGTGCGAGTACGCGGGCAGCGGCGCAGCACCCGGGTGTGCGTCCACCACGAGGAAGTGGACGGTGTTGGATCCCACGTCGAGTACCCCAAGTCGCATAACTGTCCACGCTACGCGATCGCTCAACGGATCGTCGCCGGTCAGCGCAGGGAGACGCCCAAGGAGACGGAGGCCGGCGCCACGTGGGGCACCTGGGCCGTGTGCCAGCCCGGCGCGATGCCGTTGGTGTCGCCGGGCTGGTCACCTGTGTAGGTGTAGAGCGGAGCCCCGTCGTAGGTGACCTGGTCGCCGACGCCGTCCGGGCGCTCCGTCGCCGCCAGGGTGCCGGGGATTCCGGGTGGCAGGTTCAGCGGAGTGCCGGGGGTGGTCAGCAGCGGACGGCGGGTCTTCAGGCAGCTGCCGGTGCAGCCGAAGACGCCTGCTGAGGGGTGGTCGCCGTCGAAGTGGTAAAGGACGAGACCGTTCAGGTCGCTGAGCACGCGGCCCTGGGTGTCGGTGTCGGTGACCAGCACGGTGAAGGGCGGCCCGGAGGCGGAGGGAGCTGGCGTCGGAGTGTGCGCGGCGGCCGGCAGCGGAGTGGGCGCGGCGCCGACGAGGGCGGGGACGAGCGCGACGGCGAGCGCCGCCATCAGGACCAGCCTGCGCCTGGTGTGCGGCGCGGCCGGTCCGGCTGGCCGGACGGGATTCGGGACGGGCATTGCGGCCTCCTGGGCCCTCAGTACTTGATCGTAACGCCGCTGACGGAGTGGACGTCGGTCCCCGCTCCTGTGCCTCCGGTGAAGCCGACCCGGACGTCCGTCGGCAGGGTGACCTTCACCGCGATCACCTGCTTGCCCGCGACCGACACCAGCAGACTGCCGTTGGACACCGTCACCGCGACCGCGACCGGGCCCGAGCGCAGGTTGGGGATCGCGCTGGACGTGGCCGCGTAGACGAGGTGCCCGGCCGTCGAGCCGACGGTGACCCCGACGAAGTTGGCCGAGGGGTCGGTCGGGTCCTTGTAGGTGTCCAGGGCGACCGCGACGCCCGGCAGGCCGAGCCAGCCGAGCCCGCCGCCGTCGGCGCCCAGGGAGGCGGGACCGCGCTTGGTCGCGTCGAGCATCGCGAAGGTCAGGCCGTCGGCTCCGGTGCCACCGCCGATGGCAGCGGTGAAGCTCGCCGCCAGGTTCGCGGAGGGGACGGCGGTGGACTGGAAGTCCGATCCGGCCTGGTCGCGCTTGGCCGGGGTGAGCTGGAGCGTGGTGCCGATCATCGTCGCCGAGCCGTTGCGGACCCAGCCGTTCGGTCCGGGCGGCGGGACCGCGTAGGCCGGGGCCGTGATCGCCGCGTTGCGGACGGTGTGAATGTCCGTCAGCGCCCCTGTGCCGCCGGTGAAGGCGAGGAACGCGGCGGGCGGCAGCGAGGCGACCGGGGTGGCGAAGAGCCGGACGCCGTCGAGGGTGACCGTCACGGTCCGGCCGCTGACCTGGACGCCCACGGTGTGCGGTCCGCTGCGCAGGTTGGGGACCTTCGTGCTGGTGGCGGCGTAGGTCAACCCGTTGGCGTTGGAGCCGGTGGCCAGGCCGACGAAGTTGTTCGACGGGTTGGCGGCGTTCTTGTAGGTGTCGAGGGTGACCGCGACGCCCGGCGACGGGGCCCAGCCGAGGTCGCCGCCCGGCTGTCCGACGGCGGTCGGAGTGACCCTGGCCGGGTCGAGCAGGGCGAAGGAGAGGCCGTCGGCCCCCGTTCCGCCGCCGATGACGGCGGTGAAGGTCGCGTTCAGCCCGTTGGTGACCACCGGCACCGGGAAGACCGCGGAACCCGCCTGCCGGGCCAGTGCCTGAGTCAGGTCGAGATCACCGCCCGAGAGCGACGCGGACCCGTTGAGCTGCCAGCCGCCCGCACCGGGGTCGGGGACGACGATCTGTCCGGACGGCTGCGTGCCGGTGCCGGTCAGCGTCTCGGGCTGCGGGCCGCTGCCGTCGTCGGCGGTGATCTGGTAGGCGCCGGTGAAGCTGCCGGTCGAGGTCGGCGAGAAGGTGACGCTCTGGTGCACCACCGCGCCCGGGTCCAGCTCCTGGCCCTCGCTGATCGGTGCGGTGGCGAGGAACGGCGCGGCCGGCGGCGCCGCCTTGGTGATGGTGAGCGGGATGTTGCCGGTGTTGCTGATGTCGAAGGTCAGCGTCTTGGACGTGCCGATCGGCACGGAACCGAACGACGTGCTGGTCGGGGTGATCGTGAGGTGCGCGGCGCCGGTCACGGCGCTGCCGGTGAGCGGGACCGTCGCCGTCCCGTCCGGGCCCACCACGCTGAGCGTGCCGCTGTCGCCGGACGAGGCGGCCGTCGGCGCGTAGGTGACCTGGACGGTCACCGACTGCTGCGGCTGCACCACCGTGCCGGCTCCGGGCAGCCCGGAGGCGGAGAAGGGAGCGCTTGGCGCGGACGTCGAGGTCACCGTCTCGGCGGAGGTGCCGGTGTTGGTGATGCTGACGCCCAGGGTGCTGGTGGTGCCGGTGGCCAGCTGGCCGAAGTCCAGAGCGGCCGGGAAGGCGGTGAAGCCGGGCCGGGTGCCGTAGGCGGTCGCGCCGAAGCCGATGGTGACGGTGGACGATCCGGTGGAGACGGTGAAGCTGACCACTCCGCTGGCGGGTCCGGGCGTGGTCGGCGTGAAGGTGAGCGGCACCGAGTAGCTCGCACCCGTGGCGAGCGTCTTGGGCAGCCCGGTCGCCGCGACGGTGAAGGGGCTGCCGGTGGGGGTGGTGACCGCGGTGACGGTGACCGGCTGGGAGGCCCGCACGGTGAGCGTCCCGGTCCCGGTCGTGCCGACGGCGACGTTGCCGAGCGCCGCCGGGGAGCCGATCAGCGCGGACGCGGCGGGCAGGCCGAAGGCGAGCAGATGCCCGTCGCGGGTGCCGACGTAGACCCGGCCGCCACTGGTCGCGGGCACCGAGAACTTGGACGCGGTCCCGATCGGCGTCGACCAGAGCAGGTGCATCGAGCCGCTGTTCGGTACCGCGTCGTAGGCGCGGAGCTGGCCGTTGGCGCCGTTGCTGCCGTCCGTGTAGACGGCCCAGACGGTCGCCGAACCGGGCGTGGTCCCGTCGGAGGTGACCACCGGGGAGCCGGAGGTGTAGCCGAAGGTCTCCGGACTGGCCCCGGCCGGGGTCAGTGTCGGGTTGCCGCTCCCGTTCAGCCCGAACTGGAGGGCGCGCAGGGGTCCGCGCGACCCGATCTCGTAGACGTAGCCGCCCTGCCCGCCGTAGGCGGCGGGATGTCCCCAGACACCTTCGAACGGGCCGGTGGCGCCGAGCACCGCGTCACCGCCGCCGGGGCCCTGGTCGTGTCCGCCCAGGTTGTCCCGGTCCAGCAGGAAGACCCGGCCGTCCTTGCCGACCTGAACCAGCAGATGCGGATGGGCGGAGCTGGCGCCGAAGGGGGAGGCGGGCAGGGCCACCGGCCCGCCGGAGCCGAAGTCCTGGTCGTTCTGGTCCAGCGTGGGCGCGTTGGACGGGCTGAAGAAGTCCTGGGCGTGCAGCGAGCCGTCGCTGTTGACGCCGAGTCGGATCACGGACTCGGAGAGCTGCCCCGGCGGCCTGCTGCCGGGATCGGGAGCGGGCGACATCCCGTTGCCGGTGGAGAGGATGATCCGGCCCGGCCCGTCGGAGACGAGGCCGCCGCCTGCCTGCCAGACCCCCGCCATGCCGTTGGCGGCGCTGTTCTCGGTGGCCCAGAGCTTCAGCGCCCGAGTGCCGGTGTCGATCCCGGCGACGTAGCCGACGTAGGGGTTGACGTCGCAGTGCGAGCCGAAGCCGGCGTAGACCTTGCCGTCGAGCAGCAGCAGGCCGGCCCGCTGGTTGACGGTGTAGGCGTCGAACGGGCGGGTCGGGTCGTTGGTCGGCGCACCCTGGACCTTGACCGGCCAGCCGCTGCGCTCGGCCCCTGAGCCCGGGTCGATCGCGTGGATGTACCAGTTCGGGTGGGTCTGGTCCGGTCCGTCGTTGACCTTGGAGGTCAGGTAGACCGTGTTGTCGGCCGAGTCGTAGACGGGGGTGCTGGTCACGCCGAGGTTGGGGGTGAGGTCGCCGCACCCGATCGCGGAGGCGGGCCACGGCGCGCCGAGGGTCCGGGTCCAGCGGACCGCTCCGGTGGCCGCGTCGATGCCGTAGACCTTGTCGTTCTCGGTCGCGGCGATCAGCGTCGAGCCGATGACCAGCGGCTGGGCGTAGACCTGGCCGTCCACTGCCGTGGAGAACTGCCGGCCGAACCGCGAACTGGACACCTGCGCGGGCGTGAGACCGGGCTCGCTCTGGTCCCAGCCGGTGCGCAGGGTGTCCTGCGACACGGTCCCCTCGTCGGCACGGGCCCGGTCGCCCGGGGCCACCACACCGACTGCCACCAGAGCAGTGGTCAGACAAGCCGTCAGAACGCTTGTCCAACAAGCAGATCTCCACCCTTTCGTCATGGCGGCAGGATGCGGCCCGGCTCCGGGCGGGACGGCACGGCACTCCGTCCCGACCTGCGGGTTTCATCCGCCCGGACCTGCCCGGTCACACCCTCGGCCCACATGGCCGACCTGCCGACGCCCTGCCCGACGCCTCGCGGGCCCTACCGGGGTCGGGCCGCGGTCGGGGCCGCTCGTCCTTCGGACACATTCGGGCACATACCGACAGGCCGTCGGGAAATTCGCCCGATACCGCCCCGCAGGCCGTGGCGGTGGTACGGCAGAACCGGCATAGGCTGAGCGGGTGGCAGCAGTAGACGTACAGATCAGCGGCACGATGGACCTGAAGGCGGCCAAGAAGGCCGCCAAGGCGGCGCGCAAGCGCGAGGTCGGGCTGGACTTCCCGCGCGCCTGGGTCGAGTTCGTCGACCCCGACGACGCCGAGCAGGTCTTCCGGTGCGACCTCACCTGGCTCACCTCCCGTTGGACCTGCGTCTTCGGCCGCGGCTGCCACGGCATCCGCCCGGGACGGGCCAGCGACGGCTGCTGCACGCTCGGCGCGCACTGGTCCGACGACGACGACCAGAAGCGCGTCCTCGGCCACGCCGCCCGGCTCACCCCGGAGACCTGGCAGTTCCACAAGCAGGGCACCGGCGCCAAGGGCATCTCCGAGCCCGACGAGGACGGCGAACTGCGCACCCGCCGGATCGACGGCGCGTGCATCTTCCTGAACCGTCCCAGCTTCGCCGGCGGCGAGGGCTGCGCGCTGCACACGCTGGCGCTGCGCGAGGGCCTCGAACCGTTGGAGACCAAGCCGGACGTCTGCTGGCAGCTCCCGATCCGCCGCGCCTACGACTGGATCGACCGCCCGGACGAGACCCGCTACCTGCAGATCACCATCGGCGAGTACGACCGCCGCGGCTGGGGCTCGGGCGGCCACGACCTGCAGTGGTGGTGCACCGGCAGTCCGGACGCGCACGTCGGGGCCGACCCGGTCTACGTCAGCTACCGCGCGGAGCTCGTCGAGCTGATGGGCGGGGACGGCTACGCCGAACTGGTCCGCCAGTGCGAACGCCACCTGGCCAACCCGGCCGGCCCCGTCGCCCCGCACCCGGCGGACCAGCAGCCGGACAGCTGACAGACCCTAGCGCCCTCCGGTCGGCACAGCGCTGCTGCTTGACGACGTGTCGGACGGCTGCGGCGTCGGGTCGGCCGACGGAGAACCGGACGGCGTGGACCCGGACGGCGTGGCGGATGCCGAGGCGGACGGCGTCGGTGCGGGCGTGGGCCTGGGCGAACTCGACGGTGTGGGCGGCGGCGTGGGCGACGCGGAGGTGGGGCTCGGCGTCGGGGACGGGATGCCGCGACGGGAGCTGCCGGTGCCGTAGAGGGTGACCGTGCTGCCCGAGGGCTGAAACACGATCTGGGCGGTCCACGGGTCGCGCGGCGTCTGGTCCTCGTCGACGGTGACCAGCACCGTCAGCTGCGCGCCCGGCGCGAGCGTGCCGCCGTCGCGGCTGAGTCGGAGCCAGGGGGCCTGCGTCGACGCGGTCCAGAGCAGGGCGCTGCCACCGGCATTGGTGAGCGTGATCACCGTCCGGCCGCCCGACTGCGCCGCCCCGACCTCGAGTTGCCCGGCGCCGAGGCCCGGGGAGCCGACCGGTATGGGAACCGTCCCCGGCGGCACGGTGGAGCCGGGCGGGGTGACGCCCGGAGTCGTGACCGTGAACGCGACGTTCTCGCCGAGGTGCCCGCTGCCCGAGCCGGCGGGGTCCGTCGCCGACCCGGAGGGAGCGGCCGAGCCCTCGGACGGATCGGCCGACTGCGGGTCGGCCACGCGCACCGACGTGACCTGCGCCGCCGGGATGCCGGGGGCGTCCGCCAGATGCATCGCCCACAGCGCGACCGCAGGCGCGGCCACGACCGCCGCCGCGACCGACCCGATGACCGTGCGATGCCGGACCGCGACCGCGCGCTCCGCCTGCGGCGGCAGGTGCACCGGGAAGCCACGCCGGTCGAACCGGGGGTCCGGGAGCGGCTCCTCCCCGCGAGGGGCCCGGAGGGCGGCGCGCGGCAGGTGCACCAGCGGCAGCGCCCCCGCGTCACGCGGCGTCCCCGGCCACGGGCCCTCCGCGACAGCGCGCTCGGCGGCGCCGCGGCAGGTCGGGCAGTCGTCGACGTGGCGCACCAACTCACCGCGCAGCGCCCGCCCGAGGACGGGCCCGCGTCCGCGTCCGATCCGGCTCAGCTCCGGGCACACGTCGGCGGTGAGCACGGCGAGGGCAGCGGCGGTCCGCTCCACCTCGCAGGTCCCCTGCGCGAGCAGCACCGCCGCGGCGTCCGGCCGCAGGCCGAGGACGGCGGCGACCTCGGGCGTCTCCAGCTGGTGCCGACCGGACAGCTCCAACGCCTCCCGCTGGGCGGGCGTCGTCCCCGCCGCCTCGGGCCAGGCGAGACGCGCGAGCCGGGAGCGCGCGGCGGGCGCGCTGCTCGCGCCGATTGCGCCGAGCGCCGGGGGTGGCGCGGAGGGGGCGGGCGACGCGGTGCGGGCCTCCAGCCGGAGCAGGCAGATGTGACGATTCAGCGCGTACAACCAGGCACGTTGCAGCTCCGGCCGACGGAGGCGTCGGCGGTGCCGAACGGCGAGCCGCCGCGTCTGGCGCACGGCGGCAACGGCTTCGTCCTGGTCACACAGCACGGAGAGGCTGTAGCTGAACAGGGCGTCGGCGAGCTGGTCCAGCACGGTGTCCACGCCTCCGACGGTAGGCGCGCCGCGCCACCCCCCTCGGGGGATGCGCCTCCGATCCACCCTTTCGGGTGATGTACACGCGCCACCGAGACAGCAATCAGAAGTGGGACAGCCACCTTGAAGCGCGAGGGAGGTTGCCCACCGGCTCTGTTGTCAGTGGTGCGCGGTAGCGTTCCCGACATGGCCGCACGATCGAGCTCGTCCAAGTCCCGCAGCAGCTACCGCTGCACCAACTGCGGTGCCACACCGCCCAAATGGACCGGACGCTGTGGCGAGTGCAACGCCTGGGGCACGGTCGAGGAGGCAGGCGGGCCCGCCGTGCGGACCACGGCGGCCGGGCCGGTCTCGGCCCCGGCGCGGCCCATCGGGCAGGTGGACGCGACGACCGCGGCCTCGCGGGCGACCAACATCGACGAGTTGGACCGCGTCCTCGGCGGCGGGCTGGTGCCCGGCGCCGTCGTGCTGCTGGCGGGAGAACCAGGCGTCGGCAAGTCGACGCTGCTGCTGGACGTCGCCGCGAAGGCCGCAGGTCCCGAGCACCGGACGCTCTACATCACCGGTGAGGAGTCCGCGAGCCAGGTGCGGCTGCGTGCGGACCGGATCAAGGCGTTGTCGCCGCACCTCTACCTCGCCGCCGAGACGGATCTGGCCGCCGTGCTCGGGCACATCGAGCAGGTCCGGCCGTCCCTGCTGGTCCTCGACTCGGTGCAGACCATCGCCTCCGCCGAGCTGGACGGCGCGCCCGGCGGACCCGCGCAGATCAGGGAGGTGGCGGGCGCGCTGATCCGCGAGTCCAAGACCCGGGCCATGTCCACGCTGCTGGTCGGCCACGTCACCAAGGAGGGCGCGATCGCGGGGCCGCGTCTGCTGGAGCACCTGGTCGACGTGGTGCTGCATTTCGAGGGCGACCGGCACGCCCGGCTGCGGCTGATCCGGGGCGTCAAGAACCGCTACGGGGCGACCGACGAGGTCGGCTGCTTCGAGTTGCACGACTCCGGCATCACCGGACTGCCGGACCCGTCGGGCCTCTTCCTGACCAAGCGGGCCGAGCCGGTGCCCGGCACCTGTCTGACCGTCACCCTGGAGGGGCGGCGGCCGCTGGTCGCCGAGGTGCAGGCGCTGCTGGTGGATTCGTCGATCCCGTCGCCGCGCCGGGCCACCTCCGGGCTGGAGTCGCCCCGGATCGCCATGATCCTGGCCATGTTGGAGCGCCACGGCGGAGTCCGGCTCGGCAAGATGGACATCTACGCCGCCACCGTCGGCGGGGTGCGACTCTCCGAGCCGGCCGCAGATCTGGCCATCGCACTGGCGCTGGCCAGCTCCGCCGCGGACACCCCGCTGCCTCAGGAGCTGGTCGCCATCGGCGAGGTGGGCCTCGCGGGCGAGGTGCGGCGGGTCACCGGCGTGGAGCGGCGGCTGGCGGAGGCGGCCCGGCTCGGCTTCACCCATGCACTGGTCCCGCCGGAGCCGGGCAAGGTGCCCAAGGGAATGCGCGTGATAGAGGTCACTACGATCGGCGATGCCATGGCGGCAATTCCGGGCAAGCCCGGACGTCTCGGCAGGGACCCCGACCGCCGCGGGCGCAGCAGCAACGGACAGCGGCGCAAGTCGGTCAGCGAGCTGATGGAGCGCGACAGCCTCGCCAACCAGTCCGACAAGGTCGATCTCACGAACGACCAGCAACGATCCGTGCCGGGATACTTGGACATTCCCGACAGTGCGGACGAGCTGATGCGCGGTTGGGACGAGATCGAGCCGGAGTAGTTCGCGAATGCCCACGTATTTTCGCGGAGGATCGGCAAAGGATCCGAAGCTGGAAGAAACCTGGGAGACGGCCGAACGCGTTGCACCGTTTGCCATGCCCCCGCAATATCCCGACACACTCGTAGGCGGTCATCGGTAAACTCGTACGCGCACACCGCACCCCCACCGGAGGAGTCGCCCTCGTGGCAGCCAACGACCGGGCGGATCGTTCCTCCCGCGAGGAGGCCCTGCTCCGGGCCTCGCTGAGTGCCGTCGCACCAGGTACCGCGCTGCGTGACGGCCTGGAACGCGTCCTGCGCGGCCGTACCGGCGGCCTGATTGTGGTGGGCTTCGACAAGCAGGTCGAGGCGCTCTGCACCGGCGGTTTCGTGCTCGACGTCGAATTCTCCGCGACCCGCCTGCGTGAGTTGTGCAAGCTGGACGGCGCGGTGGTCCTGGACAAGGACATCACCAAGATCGTTCGTGCCGGCGTGCAGTTGGTCCCCGACGCCGACATCCCCACCGAGGAGACCGGCACCCGGCACCGCACCGCCGAGCGCGTCAACAAGCAGACGGGCTACCCGGTGGTCTCGGTCAGCCAGTCGATGCGGTTGATCGCCCTCTACGTCAACGGCACGCGTCGCGTGATCGAGGACTCCGCCGCGATCCTCTCCCGCGCCAACCAGGCGCTGGCGACCCTGGAGCGGTACAAGCTCCGACTGGACGAGGTCTCCGGCACGCTCTCCGCGCTGGAGATCGAGGACCTGGTGACGGTACGTGATGTCGCCGCCGTGGCACAGCGGCAGGAGATGGTCCGCCTGATCGCCAGTGAGATCGCTGGCTACGTGGTCGAGTTGGGCACCGACGGCCGGCTGCTCTCGCTCCAGCTGGACGAGCTGATCGCGGGCGTCGAACCGGACCGCGAGCTGGTCGCCCACGACTACTTCCCTGAGCGGGCCGCGAAGCGCGGGCGCACCGTCCAGGACGTCCTTACCGACCTGGAGGCGCTGACCCACACCGAGCTGCTGGAGATCCAGACGGTGGCCAAGGCGCTCGGCTACCCGGGCACCCCCGAGGCGCTCGACTCCGCGGTCAGCCCGCGCGGCTACCGCCTGCTGGCCAAGGTCCCGCGGCTCCCCAACACCGTCATCGAGCGACTGGTGGACCACTTCGGCGGCCTGCAGAAGCTGCTCGCCGCCAGCATCGACGACCTGCAGGCGGTCGAGGGCGTCGGCGAGTCCCGGGCCCGCTCGGTCCGCGAGGGCCTCTCCCGCCTGGCGGAGTCGTCGATCCTCGAGCGCTACGTCTGAGGCCCGACGCGGCCCTACTCCGGCCGCTACTCCGGTCCGGCTCCGGGCTGGTGCTCGGGCTCCCCGGTGCTCAGCTGCCGAACTGCGCCAGCTTGAACGAGTGCCAGGGCTGGGTGGCCACGCCGTTGATGCCGATGTGCACCACGTAGGTCCCGGCAGGGACGGCCGCACCGCCGGTGCCCGGGGTGCAGCCCGGCCTGGAGCTCGTCCGGCCCCAGCCGAAGGTCGCCTGCAGCGGGCCGTCGGTGGACGCCGGGACGGCGTACCACTGGGCCGAGGTGTCCTTCGGGCAGTCGCCGGACGACCAGACCTGCGCCCCGGTGTCGGCGGTGATGGTCAGCACCGCCGACTTCTGGCCGAGGTCGATCCGGCAGGGACTCTGCGCGGTGTTCGCGATGCCCAGCCGGAAGAGCGGGAGCTGCGAGGCCGCGTACGTCTGCTCGTTGCTGTTCAGGCTGAGGTCGAGGTCGGCCGCGTTGCAGACGGCCAGGCTCATCGTGCCGGGCAGGTTCGGCGCGGCCACGCCGGAGCCGCCGGTGCCTGCGGTTCCGCCCGACGTCGAGCCTGAGGCGCCCGATCCGCCGGTGGACGCGCCGCCGCCCGGCAGGGTCACCACTGGGGCGCCGCTCGGCGAGGGGGTCGGGGTGCTCGACCCGCCCGCGGGGGCGCTCGGGTTGGTACCGCCGGTGCCGCCGCCCGCCGTGCCGTCGCTGGAGCCGTGGCCCGTACTCGTCGGTCCGGGCGTGATCGACCCGACCGGAGTGCTCACGCTTCCGGCCGCGGCCTGCTTGCTGCCACCTGCGCCACCGAACACCAGTACGGATGCCAGCACGACCGCGCCCGCGAGGGCCGCCAGCACGACAAGACGCCGCCGCCAGTAGATTGACGCGGGCAGCGGTCCGACGGGATTGCGCAGAGAAGGCACGAGCAAACCTTACGAGAGTTCCACCCCGGCTCTGTGCAACACCACCGTACCTGCTGCTTCTTCTTTCACATCATCGTCCTGTTGAGCCGACTGATGGTCAGCGGTCCTCCGCTCGACTGATGTTGGGACTGGAGGCGTTATGACCGGCAGTACGGGAGCCGGACGGGTCCTCGTCGTCGACGACGACGCGGCGATCCGGCGCTCCCTGGAGCGCGGACTGCGGCTGAGCGGGTTCACCGTGCTGCTCGCCGCCGACGGGACGGCGGCCCTGGACCTGATCGCCACCGCCTCCCCCGACGTGCTGGTACTCGACGTCTCCATGCCCGGGCTGAGCGGCACCGAGGTCTGCCGCAGGCTGCGCGCGGGCGGCGACGAGACGCCGGTGCTGATGCTCTCCGCGCTGGACGAGCTGGCCGACCGCGTCGCCGGGCTGCAGGCAGGCGCGGACGACTACCTGATCAAGCCGTTCGCGCTGGAGGAACTGGTGCTCCGGCTGCACGCCCTGCTGCGTCGGCGTCCCGCTCCCCCGCCGACGGAGGTGCTGCAGGCGGGTCCGCTGGTGGTCAACCCGACGACCCGCCAGGCCTTCCGCGACGGCGTCGAACTGCGGCTCACCCGACGCGAGTTCTCGCTGCTGGAGCAGTTCGTCCGCAACCCCGGCATCGTGCTCACCCGGGACCAGCTGCTGGACCGCGTCTGGGGCTACGACTTCGACGTCCGCACCGACGCCGTGGACACCTTCGTCAGCTACCTCCGGCGCAAACTGGAGGAGGGCGGACGCCTGCGGCTGCTGCACACCGTGCGCGGCGTGGGTTTCGTGCTGCGGCTGCCCAAGGCCGGCGAGGGCCCGGGCGCCTCCGGCGGGCCGCGGAGTCCCGACAGGCCCGGCAGGTCCGGCAGGCCCGGCAGGCCCGGGAGTGCAGACAGAGCCGGCGCCCCCGGCAGACTCGGTAAGGAGGCCGGACGATGAAGCTCTCCACGCGGATAGCGCTCTCCGTCTCGCTGACCGTCCCGCTGCTGGTGCTGGCTGCCGGGGCGCTGCTGCTCGGCCTGGTCGGGCATGACATCTCCCAGCAGCAGAACACCCGGCTGCGCACGCTCGCCGTCGCCGTCGCGCCCGACGTGCGGTCGCTGCTCGCGGCGGACCGCGCAGGCCGCCCCAAGGTGGCCCAGAACCAGAACCGCCGCGTCCTCGACTCGGCACTCGACTCCGGCGTCCTCGTCCTCGACCCGCAGGGCACGACGGTGCTGAGCGGCGGCCCGCAGCCCGGTCCTGCGGTCGTACTGCCCGCGCCGACCGGCCGCCCCGAGACGGTCGCCGGGTTCCACGCCCTGGGCGAGTCCCTCGCGCAGGGTGGCACGCTCTGGGTATTCGCACCGGTCAGCGCGGACAACGCACAGCTCTCGGCGATCCGCGGCCGGGTGCTGCTGGTCGCCCTGCTGGCGGCTCCGCTGGCCGGTCTGCTGACGCTGGCGCTGGCCCGCCGCGCCACCCGCTCGCTGGGGACGCTGAGCGCCCAGGCCTCGGTGCTCGACCCGCGCGACGGCGCGGACTCGTTCCGGCACCGGCCCTCGCACATCACCGAGGTCGACGACCTGGCCACCGCACTGAGCGCGGTCCTGTCCCGCTACGACCAGCAGGCGACCCGCACCGGCGAGGCCCTGGAGACCGCCCGCTCCTTCGCCTCCGCCGCCTCGCACGAGCTGCGCACGCCGCTGATGTCCATGCAGACCAACCTCGACGTGCTGGCCGCGCACCCGGACCTCGCTCCGGACGAGCGCGGCGAAGTCGTCGCCGACCTGCGCGGCGAGCACGCGCGGCTGCTCGAACTCCTCACCGCGCTGCGCACGTTGGCGCGCGGCGACCTGGTCGAGGCGGAGGCCTTCACCGACCTCGACTTCGGCGAACTCGTCGACTCCTGCGTCCAGTCGGTCGCGCGGGGCGCGCCGGAGGCCTCGCTGATGCTGAGCGGCGGCTACGGCCTGTGGGTGCGGGCGTGGGAGCCGGGCCTGAAGATCCTGGTCACCAACCTGCTCACCAACGCGGTCGTCCACGGCCACGCACCGGGCGAGGCCTCCCGGATCGCGGTCTCCCTGACGGCGGCACCCGAGGCCGACGGCGGCCACGCGGTCCTGACCGTCGACGACTGGGGCCCCGGCATCCCCGCCGACCGCCGCGACGCGGTCTTCGACCGCTTCACCCGCGGCCAGGACAGCCCCGGCACGGGCCTCGGCCTCACCCTCGTCGCCCAGCAGACCGCCCTCCACGGCGGCACGATCACCATCTCCGAGGCGCCGGGCGGCCACGGCACGCGCTTCTGCCTGTGGCTGCCGCTGAGCGGCACACCGTTCCAGGAACCCACCCACCGCAACTGGCTGACGCAGACGCTGAACTTGAACTTGAAAGCGATGGGGTAGTTGCACTCACCCAGGGGCGCGGGGCTCTGCTGATATGCGGCTCCGCCGCTTGGGCGCGCAAGCGATCCACACAGCTGGCAGGCCGAACGGTCAGGGCCATCCGGTGGGGGTACCCCCGGCCGAAGGCTGGGGGAGGGTGGCTGCTCGCGCACGCAGTTGATCAAGCGGAGCCCCGCGCCCCTGAGCAGTGCAACTTCCCACGTGCGACAGTGCACGTCCGCTTGCGAGAAATCACGTGCCGTCCGCAGGACTAAACTCCCACCCGCCATGGAAACACTGCATCGCCCCGTCCTCGCCTGGTACGCCACCTCCGCCAGGGACCTGCCCTGGCGCGCGCCGGAGGCGACTCCGTGGGCGGTCATGGTGAGTGAGTTCATGCTCCAGCAGACCCCCGTCAAGCGCGTCCTCCCCGTCTACGAGGAGTGGCTCCGTCGCTGGCCGACGCCCGCGGCCCTCGCCGCGGACGCGCCGGGAGAGGCGGTCCGCGCCTGGGGGCGGCTCGGCTACCCCCGCCGGGCACTGCGTCTGCACGCCGCCGCGACCGCGATCCGGGACGAGCACGGCGGGGAGGTGCCGTCCGTGCATGCGGACCTGCTCGCGCTGCCGGGCGTCGGCGAGTACACCGCGGCGGCCGTCGCGTCGTTCGCGTTCCGGCAGCGGCACGCAGTGCTGGACACCAATGTGCGGCGGGTCTTCGCGCGGGCCGTGGACGGGCAGGAGTACCCGGCCAACGCCACCACCGCCGCCGAGCGCCGGACGGCGAACGCGCTGCTGCCCGACGAGCCGGAGACCGCCGCGACCTGGGCCGTCGCCGTGATGGAGCTGGGCGCGCTGGTCTGCACGGCGCGCAGCCCCGAGTGCGGCCGGTGCCCGATACGGAGCGACTGCGCCTGGCGGCAGGCGGGCAGCCCGCCGCACCAGGGTCCGGCCCGGCGCGGACAGACGTACGCGGGGACCGACCGGCAGGTGCGCGGCAAGCTGCTGGCCGTCCTGCGCGAGGCCCACGACAGCGTCCCTCAAGCGGAGCTGGACAAGGTGTGGGGGGACGCGGTCCAGCGCGCCCGCGCGTTGGACGGCCTGGTGGCGGACGGTCTGGTGGAGCCGGTCGCACCCGGGGTCTACCGACTGCCGCGCTGAACCCCCCAAGAGGACCCCCAGCAGGACCCACGACAGGGGCCACGACAGGGGCCCGCAACAGGAGTGCAGCCTTACTTGCCGACCGGCTAGTGTCGTCGCGACAGGCACGCTAAGCTCGTCCCACGGGGGCAGTACCAAGCGCACGACTGCACCACCGCACACCTGCAACAACTGCACAGCGCAGTCGCACACACCCACCGGCGGAGCGAGAGAGCCATGACCAGCCAGACCCCCCGGGGCGACACCCGGGCGCGCATTCTCGACGTCGCGCTGGAGCTCTTCGTGGAGCACGGCTACGACAAGACCTCGCTCCGGGAGATCGCCGACCGCCTTGGGGTCACCAAGGCCGCGCTGTACTACCACTTCCGCACCAAGGAGGACATCCTCGCGGGCATCGTCGCCAACATGGCGGCCCCGATCGAGGAGGCCATCGCCTGGGGCGAGCAGCAGGAGTACAGCCCGGAGGTGCGCGACGCGATCCTGCGCCGCTTCGCCGAGGGCATGGCCGACCGGCAGCCGCTGCTGCGCTTCTTCCACGAGAACCAGCCCGCCATCCGGGAACTGAACGCGGGCAACCAGTTCAAGGAGCGCATGATCGCGCTCACCCGACTGCTGCAGGGACCGAACCCGAGCTACGAGGACCGGGTGCGGGCCGCCGTCGGGCTGATGACGATCAACGTGGCCGCCTTCGTGGCGGAAGCGCAGGCCTGCGGGGAGGACCTGCACGACCTCCCGCCGCTGCCGGACGAGGCCGCCCGCCGCGACGTGGCCCTCCGCATCGCGCTGGACGTCGCCGACCGGATCGGCAAGACCCCGGCGGACGTCTAGCCAGGGCCGTGGCCAGCCGACGTCCAGCCAGGCCTGTGGCCGGACAGGCCCACCTCGCCTGAGCTGCGACTCCGGCCACGCCCGGTTACGGTCGAAGCAACACGCCGTTGATGCGTTGGAGCCCCCGTGACCCTGGTAGCCAAGCCCGGAACCTCCTGGGACGAGACCTACGCGCGCTGCCTGGCCGCCGCCCCGGAGGCCTTCGCGCCCGACCGGCTGCTGAACCTGGTGCGCGGCGGCTGGCACGCCGTCGGCGTCCCCGGCGAGCACACCACCCCGGTCGACGGGACGCCGATCCCCGGTCCGCCCCGGGTCGGCGCTCCGGAGGCGCACGCGGCCGTCGACTTCGCCATCGCCGAGCACGCGCAGTGGTCCCGTGTCCCGCTGGACCAGCGGCGCGACCGGGTCGCCGCCGCCGTCGAGGCGCTCGCCGGGCACCGGGACCTGCTGGCGATGCTGCTGGTCTGGGAGATCGGCAAGCCCTGGCGGCTCGCCGGTGCCGACGTGGACCGCTGCCTGGACGGCGCGCGCTGGTATCTCTCGGAGATCGAGCGCCAGTTGGGCCTCGGGTCGGCGACGCCGCGGACGCCGCTGCCGGGGCCGGTCTCCAACATCGCCAGCTGGAACTACCCGATGAGCGTGCAGGTCCACGGTGAGCTGGTGCAACTGCTGGCCGGCAACGCGGTGGTGGCCAAGACGCCGTCCCAGGGCGGCTTCCACTGCCTGACGCTGGCCCATGCGCTGATGCGCCGGGCGGGGCTGCCGGTCACGTTGCTCTCCGGGAGAGGCTCGCTGCTCGCCGACGCGCTGATCCGCGCGCCGGGTCTGGGCGCGCTCGCGTTCGTCGGCGGCCGGGCCAACGGCCGCCGGGCGGCGACGGCGCTGGCCGATCCGAGTCGGCGTCACTTCCTGGAGCAGGAAGGCCTGAACACCTGGGGCATCTGGGAGTTCAGCGACTGGCCCGCGCTCGCAGCGCACCTGCGCAAGGGCTTCGAGTACGGCAAGCAGCGCTGCACCGCCTATCCGCGCTACGTCGTCCAGCGTTCGCTCTTCCCGCAGTTCCTGGAGAGCTACCTGGGGGTCCTGGGCAGCCTGCGGTTCGGCCATCCGCTGGCCGTCCCCGCCCCGGACGAGCCGCTGCCGGAGCTGGACTTCGGGCCGGTCATCCATGCGGCCAAGGCGGCCGAGCTGCGCACCCAGTTCGACGAGGCGGTGGCCGGGCGCGCCGTCCCGCTGCACCAGGGCTCCCTCGCCGACGGCGCGTTCCTGGACGGTCAGGACACCTCCGCCTACCTCGCACCCGCCGCCGTGCTGTCGCCGCCCGCCAGTTGGTCGCTGCACCACAGCGAGCCGTTCGGGCCGCTGGACTCCATCGTGCTGGTCGACACCGAGGCCGAACTGCTGGCCGCGATGAACGCGGGCAACGGTTCGCTGGTGGCCAGCATCGCCACCGACGACCTGGCCTTCGCCGAGCGGATCGCGCCGGACCTGCTGGCGTTCAAGGTCGGCGTCAACAAGCCGCGTTCGCGCGGCGACCGCGCGGAGGTCTTCGGCGGCCTCGGGGCGTCCTGGAAGGGTGCGTTCGTCGGCGGCGACCTGCTCGTCCAGGCGGTCACCTACGGGCCCGGCGGCGCGGAGGAGAAGCTCTTCGGCAACTTCCCCGGCTACTCGCTCTACCCGGCGCGCTGAGCACGGACTTTCGCGCCCGGCCTCCCGGCCTGGAACTCCCCTTGTTTGACGGATTGTCAATAGCTGGTGGCCACAAGCTTCGTACCCATGCGAGTGGCTCCGTGCTGTCCAGGGCCGTGGTTGACCGGTTGGTAATGCCATGTGACGCTCCTGCTGAGCCTGCGGCAAAGGAGCCAGCCATGTCGACGCACGACCTCTACGCCACCCCGCCCACCGAGAAGTCGTGGTCCGTTCCGGCCTCCGGCTCCGCCCGCTTCAACTGGGAGTACGACGAGGGCCGGGAACGGCTGCTCAACCTGTACCAGAAGGGCAAGGACAAGCAGTGGGACCAGGTCAAGCGGATCGACTGGTCCCTCGAGGTCGACCCGTACGACCCGCTGGGCGTCCCCGACGAGGCGATGACCCTCTACGGCACCCCGTACTGGGACAAGATGAGCGAGGCCAACAAGGCCGACATGCGCCGCCACTACGCCTCCTGGCAGTTCAGCCAGTTCCTCCACGGTGAGCAGGGCGCGATGGTCTGCGCGGCGCGCATCGTCGAGTCCGTGCCGGACATGGACGCCAAGTTCTACTCGGCGACGCAGACCATGGACGAGGCCCGTCACGTCGAGATCTACTCGCGGTTCCTGCACGAGAAGATCGGCATGCTCTACCCGATCAACGACAACCTGCAGTCGCTGCTCGGCGACACGCTGCGCGACTCCCGCTGGGACATGCCCTACCTGGGCATGCAGGTGCTGATCGAGGGCCTGGCCCTGGCCGCCTTCGGGATGCTGCGCGACACCACCACCAAGCCGCTGCCCAAGCAGCTGCTGGCCTACGTGATGCAGGACGAGGCCCGGCACGTGGCTTTCGGGCGGATGGCGCTGCGCGACTACTACGCACAGCTGACGGACGCCGAGCGCGCCGAGCGCGAGGAGTTCGTGATCGAGGGCTGCTACCTGATGCGCGACCGGCTGCGCGGCGTGGAGGTGCTGGAACACTTCGGCATCCCGGCCAAGGACGCGGACGAGATCAGCGAGCAGAGCGAGTACCTGCAGTTCTTCCGCAAGCTGCTCTTCTCCCGGATCGTGCCGTGCGTCAAGGACATCGGCTTGTGGGGCCCCAAGCTCCAGCAGGCCTACCTCGACATGGGCGTGTTCGACCTCGGTGACTCCAACCTGGACCTGCTGATGCGGCAGGACGAGGAGATAGCCGAGAAGCTCGACGCCGAACGCTTCGCGGCCGAGGAGGCCGCCCGCGTCGACGAGGTCGGCGAGGCGATCGCCCAGGGCGCCGAGGCCTGAGCGATCGCCTGGTTCCGGTGGGTGCCGGGGTGACCGTCAGCGGGTGACGGTCACCACGCGGTCGGCGGAGCTCGCGAACGGGTCGTACGACGCCTCGACCCCGAGCGTGTCGCCCTTCCCGGTACCGGCGTCCCAACCGGCCACCCGCACCCGCACCGTGTAGCTGACGGACGCGCCGTTCGCCCAGTGGGCGGGGATCGCGGGCAGCCCGGCGCTGTCGGTGCCGAGCGGCACCCAACGGTCGTTCTGCCAAAGGTCGTAGGCCAGGCTCGCGGTCAGCGGCACGGACTCGTAGGACGTCGTCAGCAGGCCGGGCTGGAGCGACTGGGCGACGGGCGCGCCGGTACGGTTCGTGAGGGTGTAGCGCATCACCAGCGGCTGCGCGGCGGAGAGGGCGCTGCCGCCACCGGTCAGCGTCTGGACGATCGGACCGCCGGTCTTGGCCGTGCCGACCTCGAGGTCCAGCTGCTTGGCAACCGTGGCTCCGCCGCCGGTGCCGATGTTGAAGCCGAGCTGCAGTCGGTCGTCGTTCACCGGCCAGGCCTTGGTGGCCGCCAGGGTCACCTTCCAGGTGTAGGTGGCGTGCGCGGGCAACGTGAACGCGTCGCCGAACTGGCCGCCCTTGGGGTAGAACGAGCCGATCAGCCCACCGTCCTGACCGCCGAACGTGAGCGCCGTGGCGGGCGCGTGCACGGGCGTCATGCCCAGCGTCACCTGGTTGTCCCCCACCGGCAGCGCCCCGTGCGCCCCGCCGCCCAGCTCGCTCCCGAACGCGACGTCCGTACCCGAGGTGTTGCTGACGGACAGGTCGAACACCTCCGCCCGCCCACCGGGCATCAGCGGACCGGCCTGCATCCGACCCAGCGTCAGCACCAGCGGGCTCTTCGCAGCAGTCCCCGCCCCGGTCTGCGCCGCCTGCGCCACCCCGGGCAGGACGACGGCAGCAGCCGCAGCGACGACTGCGGCGGACCCGGCAACAACCCTGCGGCGAACAACCTTGCGACGAACGGACATGAGCCAACCCCCCACACCACGAGCACCTTCAGTGATCGCCCTCCCGGCGACACCTGGATCCTCGCCGACGAACGGTTCGTGTCCGATCCCCGGAGTGTCATGGCTCTGCAACAGTCGGAAACCGCCTTACCGGCCTGCCGCCTGACGGATGATGATCCGTATGACGAACTCCGACGGCCGCGAGGACCGCATCGACCTCGCCGACGCGATCGCCGCCATCCGGGACCAGCTGGTCGACGCCGCCGGGCGGGGCGCCGGCGCCGAGATCGGCTTCGAAGTCGGGCCGATCGAGCTGGAGTTCACGGTGGCGCTGAAGCGCGACGCGCGGGCCAGGGGCGGGGTGCGGGCGTGGGTGTTCTCCGCCGACGGCGAGGTGGGCGAGGCGCACGACCGGACCCACCGGGTCGCGGTCACGCTCACGCCGAAGTCCCGTACCAGCGGCGGGTCGGTCGAGGTGGGCAACCACACCGCGCCGGACCTGTCCGGGTTCTGACGGCGCGGCTCCCCGGACAGCGAGGTGATCACGGACCGGGTTGCCTGGCGGTGGTCGGTCCGTATGACTTCACGCTGCCGGCGATCGCCGCAATGATCGCCGTCAGAACGCCGAAGATGACCGCCAGCCCCAGGACGACCCCGTTGCTCCTGTGGAAGCCCAGGACGAAGTTGAGCTGAGCACCAATGGACGTGCCGAACTGCAGCGGCGACACAAAGAGGGTCACCACGACGTAAAGCACGCAGAGCGCACACAGTGTCCACGCGCCGGGTATCCGGCGGTTGAACGTGAATCCCGCTGGGACCAACAGCAACCCGGCGCTGACGAAGCCGCCGAGCGAGTTCTCAAACACCAGGCTGTCCACGTGACCGGCGTAGAGGACGTTGAAGAGCCCGAACCAGGCGAGCATGCCGGCGGTGAGCAGCGCCAGGACACCAGCGATCATCGCCGCTACGGGATGCGCCCTCGGCTTGGGCTGTGCCGCCCGCGGGCTGGGCCCGCCGCCCCACGGCACCGGTCCGCCCGCCAGCGGCGGCTGAGCCAGACGGACGGGCGCGCCGCCGGGGAGCGCGCCGGGCCCGGCCGGCCCGAAGCCCGGCGCCGGTGCGGGCGGGGCGTCGAGGTGTGTGGGTACGTAGCCGACCCCACCCGTGCGCGCCACCTCGTCCAGCGCTGCCAGCGCCTGCGCCGCCCCGGCGCGCTGCGTCGGATCCTTCGTCAGCAGCGCAGCGAGGACCGCCCCCAGGCCCTGCGCGCGCAGCGCAGGGCGTGGCATCCCGGTGACCACGGCGATGCACAGCGCGGCGAACGTCTCGGCGCTGAACGGGGGTTCCCCCTCCACCGCGCAGTACAGCGTCGCCCCGAGCGACCACAAGTCCGTTGCGGGCGCGGGGGGTTGGCCGGAGAGCTGTTCCGGGGCCATGTAGGCCGGGGTGCCGATGAGCGTACCGGTGTGGGTGAGTGCCGTCGTGGAATCCACCATGTGCGCGATGCCGAAGTCAGTGATGACGACCCGGTCGTCCATCAGCAGGACGTTGTCCGGCTTGAGGTCACGGTGGATGATCCCGGCCGCGTGGGCGCGGCTGAGCGCGCGCAGCATCGCCGCACCGATCTCCGCGACCCTGCGTGCCGGCAGGCCGCCGCTCTGCTCGATCGCCGTAGCCAGGGACGTTCCGGCCACGTACTCCATGACGATCACTGGCGCGCCCGCGTGCTCGACCACGTCGTGCACGGTGATGATCCCGGGATGGTTCAACTGCGCGGCCGCACGCGCCTCACGCAGCACGCGCTGGAGAAGGACCTCGCGCTGATCAGCGGTGATTCCCCGCGGGAACATCACCTCCTTCACGGCGACGTCCCGCCCGAGCGTCTCGTCCCGGCCCCGCCACACACGGCCCATGCCGCCCTGCCCGATCAGCTCCACACGCCGGTACCGGCCGCCGATCAACTCCCCGTTTGTTTCTGCCACATCGGACACTCTAGGTGTACCGCCGCCAACGCCCCAGAGCTCTCCGCCGGTTCGCCAGGAAGACGATCACCGGGCGGGTGGTCCGGCGTCCGGAGGCCCGACCCCGGACCCCCGACCGCTTCGCTTGCGGTCCGTTCCCCGGCGACACGAGAATCTTGGCGCATGGTCGGTGCGTGCTCGATTGACGATCCGTCACCACTGTGCAACCGCAGTGACCAGCACGTTCAGGGGGAAGGACGAGGGGTGACGCATCCGCAGCGCGAACGGCTGGCCGTGGTGCTCGGCGCAGGCCAGGGCAGCGGCTACCTGCTGAATCCGTGGACGGTGGTCACCGCGGCGCACGTCGTCGGCGACGAGACGACGGTCCAGGTGGCGATTCCCGGAGCGGGCGGGCCGAAGACCTGCCGGGTCGTCTGGCGACGGCAGGACAACCAGTGCGACGCCGCGCTGTTGGTCGCCGAGGAGGATCTCCTGCCGGGCGAGACCGTCCGTGGGTTCGAACGGCTCTCCTGGGGGCTGCTGAGCGGTCTCACGGCGCTGGCCGGGGCGGTCGCCGTCGGGTTCCCCCAGATCCAGCGGTCTGCCGACCAGCGCTTGGACAGCGAGCAGATCGTCGGCACGCTCAAACCCGGCACCGGACTGGTCGGCGGCCGGGCCGTACTGGACAGCGAGCACGCGGCTCCGCCCACCTCGGAGGACGGCTCACCCTGGGCCGGGATGTCCGGCGCACCGGTCTTCCTGCACAACTCCCTGGTGGGACTGGTCCGTTCGGCGCCACAGCAGTGGGGCGAGGCGCGGCTGGAACTGACCCTCTGTGAGGAGTTCGTGCTGCACGTCGAGGTCCGCCGCATCCTTGAGGACAACAACGTCGCCGACGCCATGACCACCCTCGAACCGCCCGCCGACTCGTTCGAGGACCGGCTGCGCGAGTACCTCGGCCAGGAGTGGGGCAAGG
This sequence comes from Streptacidiphilus sp. MAP5-3, assembly GCF_041262505.1. Classification (NCBI taxonomy): domain Bacteria; kingdom Bacillati; phylum Actinomycetota; class Actinomycetes; order Kitasatosporales; family Streptomycetaceae; genus Streptacidiphilus; species Streptacidiphilus sp. MAP5-3. Next base: position 158,920 of record NZ_JBGCCL010000010.1, on the reverse strand, counting down.
TCAGGATCTACGGCGTCACCCGCTCCGGGCGCGGGGACAGCGGTTGGCAGCTCGACGTCGCCTACCTCAGCCTCGAACTCGCCGACAGCGAGCGCCCGCAGCGCGAGATCGGCGACGAGGACCCCACCCCCGTGGCGCGGCGCGTCGAGGACGCCCTCGCACAGCAGCAGCGGATCCTGCTGCGTGGGAACGCGGGCTCCGGCAAGACCACGCTGCTGCAGTGGCTCACCACCCGCTGCGCCCGCGACGAACTCCCGGTCCAGCTGCGCCAGTTCAAGGACTGCATCCCCATCCTGCTGAAGCTGCGCACGATCGCCCGCGCCGGGCAGGCCCTGCCCGGACCCGAGGAGTTCCTCAAGGCCTCCGGGAATCCCCTGGCCGGGTTCCCCGGCTCGGAGGGCTGGGTCAGCCGCCGGATGGCCGAGGGCCGGGTGCTGCTGCTGGTGGACGGGATCGACGAGGCGCCCGCCGGCGAGCGGCGCCGCGTGCGGGAGTGGTTGACCGGGCTGCTCGCCGCGTACCCCGGGATCCGTTGCCTGGTCACCACCCGGCCGTCCGCCGTCCGCGAGGGCTGGCTCGGCGAACTCGGCTTCGCCGAGCTGGACATGCTGCCGATGAGCCGGGGCGACGTGGCCGCGTTCATCGACCGCTGGCATGCCGCGGCAGCGGCTGGGGCGGAGGGCGACGAAGAGCAACGCGAGCGGCTCGCCCGTTGGCGGGCGATGCTGACCGACGCGGCCGGCCGCATCCAGGACCTGGGCCGGCTGGCCGCCAACCCGCTGATGTGCTCCCTGATCTGCGCTCTCAACGCCGACCGCCAGGGCCACCTGCCGTCCGGCCGGATGGCCCTCTACGACGCGGCGTTGGAGATGCTGCTGGTCCGCCGCGACGAGGAGCGGGGCGTCGACCCGGCCTCGGAGGGCCTGGCGCTCAACGAGCTGCAGCAGCAGGCGCTGCTGCAGAGGCTCGCGTACTGGCTGATCCGCAACGGGCAGTCGGAGCTGTCCGAGGCCCAGGCGCTGGCCCGGATCGAGCACGCGCTGCCGCAGATGCCGCAGATCCGGGGCGACGCGGACCGCGTCCTCTCGCAGCTGACGGTGCGCAGCGGGGTGCTGCGTCAACCGGAGCCGGGCGTAGTCGACTTCGTGCACCGCACCTTCCAGGACTACCTCGGCGCGCAGGCGGCGATCGAGGAGGGCGACATCCCGCTGCTGGTCGACCACGCGCACGAGGACCAGTGGGAGGACGTGATCCGCCTCGCCGTGGGCCACGCGCGTCGACGCGAGCGCGCGGACCTGCTGGAGCGCATCCTGCGCCGCGCGGAGACGGAGCCGCAGCACGCCCACCGGCTGCGGCTCCTGGCTGCCGCCTGCCTGGAGCTGGCGGTCGAGTTGGACCCGGCCGTACGGGAGTCGGTCACGACGGCGGCAGCGGCGCTGATCCCACCGCGTACGACCGAGGCGGCCAAGGAGCTGGCGGGCGCGGGCCCGGTCGTCCTGGAGCTGCTGCCGGGCCCTGCGGGCCTGGACGACGCGACAGCCCTGGCCGTGGTCGTCTGCGCCACGACGATCGGCACCGAGCGGGCGATCCCGCTGCTCGCCGCGTACGCGGACCACCCTGCCATTGAGGTCCGGTCCCAACTCGCCTACGCCTGGCCCCGCTTCGAGACGCAGGAGTACGGGCGCGCGGTGGTCACCAGGCTCGCGCAACGCGAGAACGTGCGGCTGATGGTCACCGGTCGGGCCGAGGCGGAGTTCCTGGCCACGCTGCCGGCCGTGCACCGGGTGGAGTTCTCCGGCGCGCTGCCCGAGGAGACCGTCCGCCTGGTCCCGCGGGAGAACCTGCGCGAGCTCCGATTCCACGAGAATCCGCACGGGGTCGACTTGTCCCTGGTCCACGAGACGCCGAAGCTGTCCATGCTCATGCTGCTCAACAACAGCGGCGCGTTCGACATGTCACCGCTGGCGGAGACAAACATCAGGCGCCTGGTCGTCCTCGGCAGCCCCGCCGTCACCCACCTGGAGGCGCTCGGCCGGATGCCGAGGCTGCAACACCTCAGCTTCGCCGACGCGGCCTCGCCGCACAGCGGGAGGCTGGACCTGACGCTGATCCTGGCGGCGCCCCGACTGGCGTCGGTCCGGCTGATGGCAGCAGACCTCAACCCGGTCAACTGGGCCGCCCTGCGCGGCCACGCCGGGCTGACCGACCTCGACATCGAGGATCTCGACCTGCGCAGTCTGGCCGAACGCGACCCGCTCCCCCACGTCACCAGCCTGAGCCTGCGGAACGCCTCCTACACGGACGGCTTGGAGCGGGTGGCAGAGGCCTTTCCCGGCCTGCGGCTCATCTACTTCCTCGGTGATGGCGTTCCCCTCGACATGAACGAGCTCCGCCCCGGGACGCTCGTCGCCACGGAGCTCGCGATTCAGCTGCGGGGCGCAGAACCTGCGGCAGCGCCGCCGTCGGCCTCGCTCGAACGGTTCACCTGGCACTCGGTGCTGTGACGAAGGGCCCGGCTCCCTCTCGGGGAGCCGGGCCCTTTCGTCTGCCTTGCGACTACCGCATCAGCCCTTGGTCAGGTCCGGGCCCGCCGCGACCGGCGGGGCGTCCGCGACCGGGGTCTTGTCCGCGCCGACGAAGGTGAACTTGGCGTCCTTGCCCTCGCCCTCGACGTCCACGACGACGATGTGGCCGGAGCGCAGCTCGCCGAAGAGGATCTTCTCCGACAGCATGTCCTCGATCTCGCGCTGGATCGTGCGACGCAGCGGACGCGCACCCAGCAGCGGGTCGTAACCGCGCTTGGCCAGCAGCGCCTTCGCGGCCGGCGTCAGCTCAAGGCCCATGTCGCGGTCCTTGAGGCGGTCGTCCACCTTGGCGGCCATGAGGTCGACGATCTGGATGATCTCGTCCTCGCCGAGCTGGTGGAAGACCACGATGTCGTCGACGCGGTTGAGGAACTCGGGGCGGAAGTGCTGCTTGAGCTCCTCGCCGACCTTGGCCTTCATCCGGTCGTAGCCGGTCTGCAGGTCGCCCTGGGCGGCGAAGCCCAGGTTGAAGCCCTTGGAGATGTCCCGGGTGCCGAGGTTGGTGGTCATGATGATGACCGTGTTCTTGAAGTCCACGACCCGGCCCTGGGAGTCGGTCAGACGACCGTCCTCCAGGATCTGCAGCAGCGAGTTGAAGATGTCCGGGTGGGCCTTCTCGACCTCGTCGAAGAGGACGACCGAGAACGGCTTGCGGCGCACCTTCTCCGTCAGCTGGCCGCCCTCCTCGTACCCGACGTAGCCGGGCGGGGAGCCGAACAGCCGCGAGACGGTGTGCTTCTCGCTGAACTCGGACATGTCGAGCTGGATCAGCGCGTCCTCGTCGCCGAAGAGGAACTCGGCGAGCGTCTTGGACAGCTCCGTCTTACCGACGCCGGACGGGCCGGCGAAGATGAACGAACCGCCCGGACGCTTCGGGTCCTTGAGGCCCGCACGGGTGCGCCGGATGGCCTGGGAGAGCGCCTTGATGGCGTCCTTCTGGCCGATGACGCGCTTGTGCAGCTCGTCCTCCATGCGCAGCAGACGCGAGGACTCCTCCTCGGTCAGCTTGAAGACCGGGATGCCGGTGGCGGTCGCCAGGACCTCGGCGATGAGCTCCTCATCGACCTCGGCCACGACGTCCATGTCGCCGGCCTTCCACTCCTTCTCGCGCTTGGCCTTGGCGGTCAGGAGCTGCTTCTCGTTGTCGCGCAGGGACGCGGCCTTCTCGAAGTCCTGCGCGTCGATCGCGGACTCCTTCTCGCGACGGACGTCGGCGATCTTCTCGTCGAACTCGCGGAGGTCCGGCGGAGCGGTCATCCGGCGGATGCGCATCCGGGAGCCGGCCTCGTCGATCAGGTCGATGGCCTTGTCCGGCAGGAAGCGGTCCGAGATGTAGCGGTCGGCCAGCGTCGCCGCGGCGACGAGGGCGGCGTCCGTGATGGAGACGCGGTGGTGCGCCTCGTAGCGGTCGCGCAGGCCCTTGAGGATCTCGATGGTGTGGGCGAGCGACGGCTCGGCGACCTGGATCGGCTGGAAGCGGCGCTCCAGGGCCGCGTCCTTCTCCAGGTGCTTGCGGTACTCGTCCAGCGTGGTGGCGCCGATGGTCTGCAGCTCGCCACGGGCCAGCATCGGCTTGAGGATCGAGGCGGCGTCGATCGCGCCCTCGGCGGCACCGGCACCGACGAGCGTGTGGATCTCGTCGATGAACAGGATGATGTCGCCGCGGGTGCGGATCTCCTTGAGCACCTTCTTCAGGCGCTCCTCGAAGTCACCGCGGTAGCGGGAGCCGGCGACCAGGGCACCGAGGTCAAGCGTGTAGAGCTGCTTGTCCTTGATCGTCTCGGGCACCTCGCCCTTGACGATGGCCTGGGCCAGACCCTCGACGACGGCCGTCTTGCCGACGCCGGGCTCGCCGATGAGGACCGGGTTGTTCTTGGTGCGGCGGGACAGCACCTGCATGACCCGCTCGATCTCTTTCTCGCGCCCGATGACCGGGTCGAGCTTGGCCTCGCGGGCGGCCTGCGTCAGGTTGCGGCCGAACTGGTCGAGGACCAGGGAGGTCGACGGGGTGCCCTCGGCGGGGCCACCGGCCGTCGCGGCCTCCTTGCCGCCGCCCTGGTACCCGGAGAGCAGCTGGATGACCTGCTGCCGCACCCGGTTCAGGTCGGCGCCCAGCTTGACCAGGACCTGGGCGGCGACACCCTCACCCTCGCGGATCAGGCCGAGCAGGATGTGCTCCGTGCCGATGTAGTTGTGACCCAGCTGGAGGGCCTCGCGGAGCGACAGCTCCAGGACCTTCTTCGCCCGCGGGGTGAAGGGGATGTGACCGGACGGGGCCTGCTGCCCCTGACCGATGATCTCCTCGACCTGCTGGCGAACCGCCTCGAGCGAGATCCCGAGGCTCTCCAGGGCCTTAGCGGCGACACCCTCACCCTCGTGGATCAGGCCAAGAAGGATGTGCTCGGTGCCGATGTAGTTGTGGTTGAGCATCCGGGCTTCTTCCTGAGCCAGGACGACAACCCGCCGCGCGCGGTCGGTGAACCTCTCGAACATCGTTAATCGCTCCTCAGAGCGGTCGGGGCAGTGAGGGAATCCCCTCCCTGTCCTACCGCATGCTAGTCCCGGAGGCCGGAACAGCTCCTCACTCCAACCGTCGACACCCGCCAGTGGGGGACCGTGCGACGGCCGACAATGACTCCAACCGAATGCTGCGGGATGGTGTTCCCGCAGGCCAGGCAGATCCACCTGGAATCGCTACGCCGACGGCGAACGCATCCGCCGACACGCCGCGACACCACCGCATCCGGCCTCCCACATGGGCATTCATACCCTCTGGCGTACCCCATCCATACCGGGGTGACTCCGTCTGGTGTTCGCCCACCGAGGAATCCGCTTGAGGCCCGGTGGGGCCGCCACCGGAATCCGCTTGAGGCCCGGTAGGGCCGTAACCGGAATCTGGTGCAAGCAGTTGCTACGAGTGTGCCCCATCCCGTGCACAAGAAGCAGCCTCATGACAAGCAGGCCGCGGCTCCCGACGCGGGGAGCTGCGACCTGCTCGGCATGCCGTTCGCTGCAGGGGTGCGGGTGGTGCACCGGATGGACCGGCTGGCCCGGCCGACCGGGCCGGTCCTGGTGGCGCGGAACCGCCTGCTGCTGACGGTCCCTGCCGGGGCGGCGGAGCAGCTGCCGGGCCTGCTGTGCTGGCTGGGCTGGGCCCACCTGGACGGCGTGCTGACGGCCGTTCCGGCCGAGGCACCGCGCCCCGTCGGCCTCCGTCTGCTGCGCGCCGGCGCTTCCCCGTGCGGGGAGCCACTGGCCCGCCTCGTCGACACCTGCGCCGACGCCTGTGCCCGCGTGCAGTTGGATCACTGCCGGGAGCACCGGCGAACCGGAACTACTCAGCCGTGGGCCTTCTCGTACGCCTCACGGACGTTGCTCGGCACCCGGCCGCGCTCGTTGACCTCGTAGCCCTGCTCCTTGGCCCAGGCACGGATCTTCGCCGTGTCCGGGTTGCCGCCGACCGGACGCACAGCGGCGGCGCGGCCACCACGACCGGCACGGGCGCCGGCCCGGCCGCTCTGCTTGCGGCCCTTGTCCGTGTAGGGAGCGAGCAGCTCACGCAGCTTGCCCGCATTTCCATGGGTGAGGTCGATCTCGTAGGCAACCCCGTCGAGAGCGAACGTCACTGTCTCGTCCGCCTCGCCGCCTTCGAGATCGTCGACAAGAAGGACCTGGACCTTCTGCGCCACGGGCGTCCCTTTCCTCAAAAGCCTGGATTACTTGTAGGAAAGCAAACCGTCTTCCCGCGAAAAATTCAACCGGCCCTCAGGAACTCATCTCTCACAGATGCAGGAGCATCCGCCTGTTGCCGAGGGTGTTGGGCTTGACGCGTTCGAGATCCAGGAACTCCGCGACACCTTCGTCGTAGCTCCGCAACAGCTCGTCGTAGACGTCGGCGTCGACCGGAGTCGAGGCGATCTCCTGGAAGCCGTGTTTGGTGAAGAACTCGACTTCGAACGTCAGGCAGAAAATACGACGCACACCGATCCACCGCGCGGTCTCCACCAGCTTCTGCAGCAGCAGATGACCGATCCCGGTGCCGCGGCAGGAGGTGTCCACCGCCAGGGTACGCACCTCGGCCAGGTCCTCCCACATCACGTGCAGCGCACCGCAGGCGACGACCTCCGCATTGTCGTCGCGCTCCGCCACCCAGAACTCCTGCAGCGACTCGAACAGGGTCACCGTCGGCTTGTTGAGGAGGATGTGTTGACGCGCATAGCTGTCGACGAGGCGGCGGATCGTGGACACATCGGTGGTCCGCGCGCGGCGGATGGTGACCTGCATGGAGAGACGCTACCGCGTCGGCTACCGCACCTCCGGAGGGCCCTCGTCGGAGGCGTCGATATCCGCCGGGAAGATGGACGGGGCGAACACCCGCAATGCGTCGCCGAGCGCCTCCTGCTGCTCCGGTGACATCATGCCGAAGAAGTGCACCAGGGCCGCCGCCGGGTTGTCACTCGTCTCCCACGCGTCGTTCATCAGGGTCGCGGTATACGCCTCGCGCGTGGACACCGGCGCATATCGATAGGCGCGGCCTTCCTGTTCCCGGCGCAGCCACCGCTTCTGGAACAGCTTGTCCATCACCGTCATGACGGTGGTGTACGCGATCTCGCGTTCCTGCTGCAGATCTTCCAGAACCTCGCGAACGGTGACGAGCCGGTTCCACTGCCAGAGCCGGGTCATCACTTCGTTCTCGAGTTCACCGAGTGGGCGGGCCATGACAGTGCAAATATCACTTTTGCCCGAATTAATCCACAAGGCAGGGCTGCCCAACGGCATGCCCGAAGGCATGACTGAGGGGCACGAGGGCGGTGATTCCCGCGCTCTCGCGCCCCTCAGGCGTGCTCAGGACCGGCTGCAGCCAGGCTCAGTGCGAGCTCTGCGAGGACCTGATGGCGTCCGCCACCGCGTCCTCCTTGGTGGCGTTGGCGCCGCCCTGGTTGCGGAAGAGCGCGCGGATCATCAGGCCGAAGAAGACGGCCATCACAGTGGGCGGAGTCAGAGCCTCGATGTACTGCATGGGCCCGACTCTACTCGGGCCGTCACGAGCAGGGTCACTCGGGCTTCACGAGGGGGAACAGCAGGGTCTCCCGGATCGGCTTGCCGGTAAGAAGCATCACCAGTCGATCCACACCCATGCCCATGCCGCCGGTGGGCGGCATGCCGTACTCCAGGGCCCGCAGGAAGTCCTCGTCCAGCTGCATCGCCTCGACGTCGCCGCCGGCCGCCAGCAGGGACTGCTGGGTCAGGCGGTCACGCTGGTCGACCGGGTCGATCAGTTCGGAGTAGGCGGTGGCGACCTCCTTGCCGAAGATCACCAGGTCCCACTTCTCGGCGACGCCGTCGATCGAGCGGTGCTTGCGGGTCAGCGGCGAGACCTCGGTCGGGTAGTCCCGGATGAAGGTCGGCTTGACCGCGTTGTGCTCCAGCAGGCGCTCGACGAACTCGAGGATCAGCTGGCCGTGGCCCCACTTCTTCTCGTAGGGCACGCCGTGCTCGTCGGCGAGCTTGCGGAGCTCGTCCACCGAGGTCTCCGGGGTGACCTCGACCCCGAGGTGGGCGCTGATGCCCGGGTAGACGCTGACCTGCTCCCACGGCTCGGCCAGGTCGATCTCGACCTCCTCGCCGTGCTGGTCAAGGCCACGGATCACGGTGGTGCCCAGGGCGTCCTTGGCCGCGTTGAGGATCAGCTCGCGGGTCAGCTCGGCCTGGGTGTCGTAGTCGCCGTAGGCCTCGTAGGACTCGATCGCGGTGAACTCCGGGTTGTGGGTCGCGTCGGCGCCCTCGTTGCGGAAGTTCCGGTTGATCTCGAAGACCTTCTCCACGCCGCCGACCATGAGCCGCTTGAGGTACAGCTCGGTGGCGATGCGCAGGTACAGCGTCATGTCGTACGCGTTGATGTGGGTGGTGAACGGACGCGCGTTGGCGCCGCCGTGGATCGGCTGCAGCATCGGCGTCTCGACCTCGAGGAAGCCGCGGCGCTCGAAGGTGTCGCGCAGCGAGCGCAGCACGCGGACGCGCAGCTGCATCATCTCGCGGGCCTCGGGGTTGACGATCAGGTCCACGTAGCGCTGGCGGACGCGGGCCTCCGGGTCGGCCAGGCCCTTGTGCTTCTCCGGCAGCGGACGCAGGCACTTGGAGGTGAGCTCCCAGCGGTCGACCATGACCGACAGCTCGCCGCGGCGGGAGGTGATCACCTCGCCCTCGACGCCGACGTGGTCGCCGAGGTCGATGTCCGTCTTCCACGCGGACAGCCGCTCCTCGCCGAGCTTGTCGAGCGAGAGCATGACCTGCAGGTCACCGGTGCCGTCGCGGAGGGTGGCGAAGCAGAGCTTGCCGCCGGTGCGGCTGAGGATCACGCGGCCGGTGATGCCGACCCGGTCACCCGTCTGTGCGTCTGCCTCCAGGGCCGGGTAGGCCGCCCGCAGGTCCGCCAGCGTGCTGGTACGCGGGAACCCGACCGGGTACGGGTCGACGCCGGCGGCGCGGAGCCGCTCCAGCTTCTCGCGCCGGACGCGCATCTGCTCGGGAAGTTCGTCGGACGCGCCTACGGCGGTGCCTGCTGCGGCTGCGGGGGTCTGCTGATCGCTCACCTCACCAGGGTATCGACCGCACGGGCGTGCCCCGCCACTCGTTAAACCCGGGAGGGGCGTCCAAGGACGCTTCTCCCGGGCTCGGGTGACGCGGCGCGGGGAGTCGCTGTCCAGCCTCCGGAAATCACAGAAAATCCTCGGGACACCCCAAGGATCGACACATCGTCGACAAACTGAATTCCAACGCCAGGACGGGACAGCCGACGGCAAAGAACCGGCAGGTTCTTACCGACTTCTGTCCCCTCCTCCGGCGCGGAGACGGATCCGGGCGTCAGCTGTGGCTGCCGCCCACAGTTCCGTTGCGACGGCGCCGGGAGAGCACGAGTGCCGCTCCGCCGAGGACGACGGCCGCGAGTCCGGCACCGGCCAGCGGGAGGGTGTCGTCGCCGCCGCCGGTGTGCGCCAGCGAGCCGCCCGGAGCGGTCGGCGCGGCGGAAGCCGTCGCAGCCGCGGTCGCCGAGGCGGACGGGTGCGCGACCGGGGACGCCGAGGCCGACGGGCTCCCGGCCGCGGGGGTGGCCGTCACCTGGAAGGTCGCGACGTTGTTCAACGGCGTGTTGTCGTCCGGCTGCCCCACCGCCACGACGGTGCCCGGCACCGCGTGCAGCGTCCGGGTCGGCTTCAGGGTGAAGGCGAAGTCCGCCTCCGCGCCGGGCCGCAGGACCCTGGTGACCAGGCAGACGTAGAGCGCGCCGGGGACGCCGTCGCCGGCGGCCTGGGCGCGCAGCCGGGTGAGCCCGGCCACGGGCGGCGGACCGTCCAGGGGCTCGGCCTGGCAGCCCTTGGGCGCGGAGACCACGCTGACGCCCTGCGGCAGCATCGCAACCAGGGCCGCCGTGGTCCCGGCGGGGCTGCCGGACATCTGACGGGTCGGCACCGTCCCGTCGTTCCGGACGCCGAACACCGTGGTCGCCATCCGGCCCACGGTGCCGGTCACGTCGTGCGCGACCGCGGCGACGTCGTCCGGGCTGACCAGGTGCAGTTGGGAGACGGCGACGTTGTTGTCGTAGTTGATGTCAGGGACCACATGCGGGACCGTCTGCCGGGCCGATGCCGGAACCGGCACGAGGGCGAGTGGTGCGCCGTGGCCGGGCGTGCCACCGGTGATCGAGGAGTCGATCGCACCGCCGGTCACGTCCCACCCGTACATCAGCATGCCGTCCACGGCCTGGGGTACGGCCGAGACCGGGGCCGGGGTGGCGAGCTGGTAGGTCTCGCCCGGCTTGACGACCGTGTCGAAGTGGCAGACCACCGCGGTGGGGTCGCCCGTACCCGCGTCGGCACCGTAGCGGCAGTTGCCGAAGCCGCCGCCCACCGACCAGGCATCACCTTCGAGCGGGTCGAACAGCAGGGTGATACCGGAGGCGTCCTGGTCACCGACATTGGTGACCTGCGGATTCACCGTCAGGGTCCGGCCCGGGGCGAGGGTCAGGGTGGTCGGCATCGGCAGCACGGCAAGGTCGGGGCCGTCGCCGACGACGACCGTGGTCGTGGTCGGCGGGCCGCTCGGGTCCTCGGTGGCGTTGGCGGCGGTGACGGTGAACCGCACCGAGCCCTTGGCGGCGACCTTCGCGCCCGGCAGCGAGCGAAGGCCCACGTCGACCTGGCCGATCCCGTCGACTGAGCCGAGCGAGCATGCGGCGTGGAGCCTGGCGGCGTCGGTGAAGCGGCAGTTGCCCGGCAGCGAGAGGCCCGCCACACCGGCGAGCCGGCTCGCGTCGACGGCGACCTCGACCCCGGAGAGCGGAGCCTCCTCGGACATCACCGAGACGCCGACGCTGTGGTACTGCTGCGCCTGGACACCGGACGACTGCGGAAGCAACGTCACCTGCGGCGTGGAGACCACCGCGAGGAAGTGCGAACCGGCAGCGCCGGCCGGGACAGCGCTGAGGCCACCCACGGTGAGAACGGCAGCGGCCGCAACTCCGAGACGAGTTGCGGCACGCGTGCGTATGAAAGGCATCTGTGATTCCCACGTGAGCGAAGTGTGAAGGGTGCGCTGGATCCAACCACTTCACCGCTCTCGCAGGCCAGAGCTGTGGCCCGACCGTTATCCGCCGGTCAGGGCGCAGCCGGACCGAGCCCGGTGACGTCCGGTCACCCGGTGCCGGTGGCGAGTTCCTCGTCCTGGCCGGTGTTCTTGCGGACGCCGCGCGGGAAGAGGTCGCCCGGGGTCGGAATCGGGCGGACCGGGCGGTCGGAGGCGGGGCGGGCCGGGGTCCGGCGCTGCGGGTCGGACTCGGACGCGGGGGTGGACGCCGGGGTCGGGCGCTCGGTGTTGCTGCTCATGGCGATCGTTCCTCCACGACGGATGGACAGGGGGTACGACTCCGCGCGGGTCTTCTCGCGCAGCCTGGCCGGGCGGTTCGCTCGCGCGAAGTCCGCCACCTTCCCCCCGCTCAGCACGCTCGCGATCCGCGGCGGGCGCGGAATCTCCGGCACCGCCTGTGCCGCTCCCCCGATCGGCGCCAACGGGCCCGGCGACGGCTGCTCCGGCACCTGCTGCTGACCACGTGGCGCGCTCAACGCGACCACCTGCGCGGCGGGTTCCCGTTCCGGCAGCGCGGGGCGCGGCAGCTGCCGTCCCGACGGCCCTGACGGACCGTCGAGTCGCTTCCGCGCACTGACTTCTGCCAGCTCCGCGCAGCGGCGGCGCAGGGCAGTACGGCGGCTGCGCTCGGCGGTCGCGCAGGGCATCGCGCCGAGGGCACGCAGGGCGGAGAGGTCGTCGGAGTCCGGCAGGTAGCCGTCGGCGACGGCCTCCTCCAGGCGCTCCAGATAGCCGGTGGCACTGCCGGGCAGTGCGGCGCGGTAGCGGACCAGCTCCGCCAGCGCGAACGCCCGCATCCTCCCGCCCTCGTGCACCGCTTCGTCGATCGCCTCGGAGAGGCACAGAACGTCCTGGACGTCCTCCACCCAGGCGGCGTGCGCGGCACGCGGGACCAGACCGAACACGTCGGGTCTGCTCTCGGCGCTGACCGCGCTGACCGCCGCGACCGCGTTGACTGCGCTGATCGTGCTCGTCGTGCTCGTCGCGCTCATCGCGACCGGTGGATTGAGGACGTGGGCGAGGGCCCGACGGAGGACCCGCAGCTCGTCTGCGCTGAAGGCCATGCCGCCGCGAGACCCGTGAGGCGTAGGCATGGGACGACTGTACGTAACGAAAAGGGAAAATCGGATGAACCACGCCAGTTTCGGCGGGTCGTCCGATTTCTCCCCTTCCGTTTTCGAGTCCGAATTGCCTTATGAGGCGGCGTTGTTGCGCTCGAAGACCAGCCGCAGCCCGACCAGCGTCAGCCAGGGCTCGTGCACGTCGATGCTGGTTGCCTCGCCGAGCACCAGCGGCGCCAGGCCGCCGGTCGCGATGACCTGGACGTCGTCCGGGTCCTCGGCGAGCTCCGCCGCCATCCGGTTGACGATCCCGTCGACCTGTCCGGCGAAGCCGAAGAGCACGCCGGACTGCATCGCCTCGACGGTGTTCTTGCCGATCACCCCACGCGGCCGGGTCACCTCGATCTTGCGCAGCATCGCGCCGCGCACGCCCAGCGCCTCCACCGAGATCTCGATGCCCGGCGCGATCGCCCCGCCGACGAAGTCGCCGCGCTCGTTGATCGCGTCGAAGCTGGTCGCGGTTCCGAAGTCGACGACGATGCACGGGCCGCCATAGAGGTGCTTGGCCGCCAGCGTGTTGACGATCCGGTCGGTGCCGACCTCCTTGGGGTTGTCGGTCAGCACGTGCACGCCGGTCTTGACGCCCGGCTCGACCAGGACGGCCGGGACGTCGCCGTAGTAACGCCGGGTCACCTCGCGCAGCTCGTGCAGGACCGACGGCACGGTACAGCAGATCGCCAGCCCGTCCACGGACTCGGTCTTCAGCACCGGGTGCGCGCCCATCAGCCCCTGCATCAGCACCGCCAGCTCGTCGGCGGTGCGGCGCGGGTCGGTGGAGACCCGCCAGTGCTCGACGATCTCCTCGCCGTCGAAGAGACCGAGCACGGTGTGGGTGTTGCCGACGTCGATGGTGAGCAGCATGGGCGCGCCGTTCCTGGTCGTGGGTGGGCAGGGACTGGACGGAGAGTCAGGACTGTCCGCGCAGGTCCAGGCCGATGTCGAGAACGGGGGACGAGTGCGTCAGCGCGCCGACGGCCAGGTAGTCGACCCCGGTCTCGCCGACCTCACGCGCGTTCGCCAGGGTGAGCCCGCCGGAGGACTCCAGCTTCGCCCGGCCCGCGACCAGCGCGACGGCCTCGCGCAGCTGCGGAACGGTGAAGTTGTCCAGCAGGATCAGGTCCGCGCCCGCCTCCAGCACCGGCGGGATCTGCTCCAGCGTGTCCACCTCGACCTCGACCGGCAGCTCCGGGTACGCCTTGCGCACGGCCTGGAACGCCTCGGCGACGCCACCTGCGGCGACCACGTGGTTGTCCTTGACCAGCGCCGCGTCCGACAGCGCCATCCGGTGGTTGACGCCGCCGCCACAGCGGACCGCGTACTTCTCCAGCGCGCGCAGGCCCGGGGTGGTCTTGCGGGTGTCACGGACGACGGCCTTGGTGCCCGCAAGGGCGTCGGCCCAGGCGCGGGTCGCGGTGGCGATCCCGGACATGTGGCAGAGCAGGTTGAGCGCGGAGCGCTCCGCCGTGAGGAGGTCACGGGTCCGGGTGGTCACCGAGAGCAGCACCGTGCCGGCCTCGACGCGGGCACCGTCCTCGACATGCCGCTCGACGGTGAACTCCTCCTCGGCGACCAGCGAGAGCACGGCCTCGGCGACGCGCAGCCCCGAGACGACACCGGCCTGACGCGTGGTGAAGTCCGCGGTGGCGACCGCGTCCTCGGGAACGGTGGCCACCGACGTCACGTCCTCGCCCCCGGCGAGGTCCTCGGCGAGCGCGAGCGTCGCGATGTCCTCGACCTCGACGGGGTCCAGCCCGGCGGCTTCCAGCAGGGCCGCGAGCTCGGGGTCGAGGCCGGTCTCGTACTCGCCGCAGGCGCAGTCGTCGCCGCAGGCGTCCTGGAGGACGGGGAGCTCATCGTGGGTGTGCACTGAGGTTCCTTTTACTCGGAGGGTTCGTTGCAATTCGCAAGGGGCGCGGGGAACTGCGCGACAAGCCACCCACGCAGGTACAACACCGAACAAGCAGGGCCATCCGCACAGGGTGGTGTCTCGCGCAGTTCCCCGCGCCCCTGGCGAATTGCAACTTCCCCGCTTGCAAAAGTGCCGCACTCACGATTTCAGTCGCTGACGCGAAGCGTGCCGTCGACCAACGTCGTGACCAGGTGCCTGCGCCACCGCTCGTCGTCGCGGTCCGGTGCGTCCTCGCGCCAGTGGCAGCCGCGCGTCTCCTCGCGGAGCAGCGCCGCCGCGGTGAGCGCCGACGCGACCAGGTGGAGGTTGGTGGCCTCCCAGGTCTCGACCTGGACCGGCTCCCGCTTCTCCGTCTCCGGTTCCGACTCCGCCAGCGCCGCCAGCCGCTCCGTCGCCTCAGCCATGCTGCCCGCACTCCGCAGGACGCCGACCCCGCGCGTCATGACGCGCTGGATCTCCGCCCGCGACTCGGCGGCCAGCAGCGGGACGACCTCGACCGGGCGGGTCGTGTCCTCGTGACGCGGCGTCAGCCTGCCGAGCCGGTCGCGCTCGATGATGTCCGCCGCGATGCGCTCCGCGAAGACCAGACCCTCGAGCAGCGAGTTGGACGCCAGCCGGTTCGCGCCGTGCACGCCCGTGCAGGCCGCCTCGCCGCAGGCGTAGAGGCCGGAGACCGAGGTGTGGCCGCGCAGGTCGGTGCGGACCCCGCCGGAGGCGTAGTGCGCGGCCGGGGCGACCGGGATCAGCCCGGTCACCGGGTCGATGCCGTGGGCACGGCAGGAGGCGAGGATGGTCGGGAACCGCTCCTCCCACATCTGCGCGCCGAAGTGGCGGCCGTCGAGGAACATGTGCTCCGCGCCGGTCTCGGCCATCCGCCGCGTGATGCCCTTGGCCACGATGTCGCGCGGCGCGAGCTCGGCCAGCTCGTGCTGACCGACCATGAACCGGACGCCGTCCGCGTCCACCAGGTGGGCGCCCTCGCCGCGGACCGCCTCGGAGATCAGCGGCTGCTGGCCCTCCGCATCCGGGCCGAGCCAGAGCACGGTCGGGTGGAACTGCACGAACTCCAGGTCGGCGACCTCCGCACCGGCCCGCAGGGCCAGGGCGACGCCGTCGCCGGTGGAGACGGCGGGGTTGGTGGTGGCGGAGTAGACCTGGCCCAGGCCGCCGGTGGCCAGCACCACGGCCCGCGCGTGGACCGCGCCGACACCGTCGCGCTGGCCCTCGCCCATCACGTGCAGGGTCAGCCCGGCCGTGCGGCCCTCGGCGTCGGTGAGCAGGTCCAGCACCAGGGCGTGCTCGATCAGCTCGATGCCCTCGTCGTCGCGGACGGCCTCGACCAGCGCGCGCGATATCTCCAAGCCCGTCGCGTCGCCGCCCGCGTGGGCGATCCGGCGGCGGTGGTGGCCGCCCTCGCGGGTCAGCAGGATCTCGCCCTGGGCGTCCGTGTCGAAGGCGGCGCCGGTCTCGATCAGGCGGCGGACCGCGCCGGGGCCCTCGGTGACCAGCATCCGCACGGCGTCCTCGTCGCACAGGCCCACGCCCGCGACGAGGGTGTCCGCCAGGTGCTGCTCGGGGGTGTCGCCCTCGCCGAGCGCGGCGGCGATGCCGCCCTGCGCCCAGCGGGTCGAGCCCTCGTCCAGCACCGCCTTGGTGACGACGAGCACCCGCAGACCGCCCGCGCGCACGCGCAGCGCGGTGGTCAGCCCGGCCACGCCGGAGCCGACGACGACCACGTCCGCGGTCGTGGTCCAGCCGGGGGCCGGTGCGGCCAGTCTTCGGACCGACGCCGATGACGATGCCGATGTCATGAGTGACTCCGTACTGCTACGAGGGGGTTCGGCACAATCGCGTCGCCCCGCGTCAGACCACTGCCCTCCGGGGCAGCGGCGGCGTCCGCGCCGGTGTGGGTGATCCGGTTGTCGCGGTCGACGAAGACGATACGCGGCTCGTAGGAGCGGGCCTCGGCGTCCTCCATCTGACCGTAGGCGATCAGGATCACCAGGTCACCAGGGTGGACCAGACGGGCCGCCGCACCGTTGATGCCGATCACGCCGGTGCCGCGCTCCCCGGCGATGGTGTAGGTCTCCAGACGCGAACCGTTGTCGATGTCGACGATGTGGACCAGCTCGCCGGGCAGGATGTCAGCGGCGTCGAGGAGGTCCTCGTCCACGGTGACCGAGCCGACGTAGTGCAGGTCGGCCTGGGTGACGGTGGCCCGGTGGATCTTGGACTTGAGCATCGTGCGGATCATGGTGTGGTCACGTCTCCTGTAGGGGTACATGCCGGGCCCGGACCGAGCGGTCAGAGCGGTCAGAACCGAAGTCGTACGTTGTCGATCAGCCGGGTCGCCCCCACCTTGGCGGCGACGGCCAGGACCGCCTCGCCGGTGAAGTCGTCCCGGTCGATCTCGGTGAAGTCGGCCGGGTCGATCAGGCCGAGGTAGTCGAGGGCGATGGTGCTCCCCGCCTCTTGAGAAGGCACAGCCTTGGAGGGCACAGCCTCAAACACGCTCGACGCGGCCTTGCGTACCGCTGACGGCTCGCCGCCCGCCTCCCGCACGTCGCGGGCGGCGAACAGGGCGCGGGAGAGCGTCAGCGCGCGCTCCCGCTCCACGGCGGAGAGGAACCGGTTGCGGCTGGACAGCGCCAGCCCGTCCGGCTCGCGGACGGTCGGCACGCCCACGATCTCCACCGGGAAGTTCAGGTCGGCGACCATGCGCCGGATCAGGGCCAGCTGCTGGCCGTCCTTCTCGCCGTAGAAGGCCAGGTCGGGGCCGGTGAGGTGGAGCAGCTTGGCCACCACCGTCAGCATCCCGTCGAAGTGCCCGGGCCGGGACGCGCCCTCGTAGCCGGTGCCCATCGGCCCGGCGCTCAGCCGCACCTGCGGCTCGCCGCCGGGGTAGACCTCGTCCACGCCGGGCGCGAAGACGACGTCCGCGCCGGAGTCCGCGGCCAGCACCAGATCCGCCTCCAGCGTGCGCGGGTAACGGTCCAGGTCCTCCCCCGCACCGAACTGCAGCGGGTTGACGAAGACGGTGACGACGACCGTCCCCTCCTCGCCGACGCGGGACCGCGCGGTACGGATCAGCGTCGCGTGCCCCTCGTGCAGCGCGCCCATGGTCATCACCACCGCGCGCGGACGACCGATGGGGGTACCCCCGGCCGAAGGCTGGGGGACGGCGGCCACCGCCTCCAGCTCGGCCTTGGTGTGCACCAGAACGGTCATCAGAACTCCCGTGTCTCGTCCGCGAGGGCGTCCAGCAGAGCCTCGGCGGCCTCGGGCTTGAGCATCCCGTTCGCGAGCGCGCGGTCGGCGGTGGCCCGGGCCATGGCCCGGTAGGCGTCCAGCAGTTGGGGCGTGGTCCGGCGCAGCTGCGCGACGTGGGCGCGCACCGTCCCGGCGTCGCCCCGGGCGACGGGGCCGGTCAGCGCGGCGTCGCCGGCGCGCAGGGTGTTGTCGAGCGCGGCACCGAGCAGCGGCCCGAGCATCCGGCCGGGCTCGGCGACCCCGGCGAGCGAGAGCAGCTCCATCGCCTGGGAGACCAGGGTGACCAGGTGGTTCGACCCGTGCGCGAGCGCCGTGTGGTAGAGCGGACGCGCCTCCTCGGGCACCCACTCGGGCTCGCCGCCCATCTCCACGACCAGCGCCTCGGCGACCGGCCGCAGTTCTTCCGGCGCGGTGACGCCGAACGGGCAGCCCGCGAGACGGGCGACGTCGACGCTGGTGCCGGTGAAGGTCATCGCCGGGTGCAGGGCCAGCGGCAGGGCGCCGGCGCGGGTGGCGGGCTCCAGCACGGCGATGCCCTGGGCACCGGAGGTGTGCACGATCAGCTGGCCAGGGCGTACGGCGCCGGTCGCGGCGAGGCCCGCGACGAGATCGGCCAGCACGTCGTCGGGCACGGTCAGCAGCACGAGATCGGCGGCGGCCATCACCTGCGGCGGCGTCACCAGCCGTACGCCGGGCAGCAGGGCGGCTGCGCGCCGCTGCGACGCGAGGGAGACGCCGGAGGCGGCCACGACCTTGTGCCCGGCGTACTGCAGGGCCGCGCCGAGCGCGGGCCCGACGCGTCCCGTCCCGACGACGCCGACGGCGAGGCGCCCCGGCCTGTTGTCCGGCGCGTCCGGATCCGGCGACCCGAAGGCGGGCAGCCCGAAGTCGTCTGTGCTCATTGCTCACGCCTCACAGCGGTGCAGTTCCGTTCCAGTCCTCAGCGGGTACCAGACGTTCCGGCCCAGTGTACGACCGCAGGGTCGGCTGTCGCTGTGGCCTACGCCATGCACCGCCTGGGCGCGCGCTACGCCTTCGGAGGCTCGTTGTAGGCGTCAGCCCTGGGCTGCGCGCCGAGCGCGTGGATCGCGTCCATGATCTCGTCGGTGATCTCCCGTCGAACCGGGCCCACCGGCGTCTCCCCGATCCGTTCGGAGAAGTCCAGCGGCTCGCCGAACCGGATCGTCACCCGCCGGATCCTCGGCAGGAGCTTGCCCACCGGCTGGATCCGCTCCGTGCCGGTCAACGCGACCGGGACCACCGGCGCGCCCGAGGCGAGCGCCAGCCACGCCACACCCGTGCGGCCCCGGTACAGCCGACCGTCCCGCGAGCGCGTGCCCTCCGGATAGATCCCGAAGGCCCCGCCGCCCTGCAACACCTCAAGCCCCGCGTCGAGCGACGCCTGCGCCGAGCGGTGCGTGCCGCGTTCGACCGGGATCGAGTCCATCGCGGTGAAGAAGATCTTGTTGAGCCGTCCCTTGAACCCCGCGCCGGTGAAGTACTCCGCCTTCGCCAGGAACGACACCGGACGCGGCGCCAACAACGGGATCACCGCGCTGTCGATCGCCGCCAGGTGGTTGCTCGCAATGATCACCGGGCCGCGCTTCGGCACGTTCTCCCGGCCCACCACGACGGGCCGGTAGACGATCCGCGCCAATGGGGACAGCACCAGCTTGGCGAGGGCTTGCGACACAGTTCCTCCGGAGTCGACGGACGGACGCTGGGGATCGTACGTCATCGACAGCGGCGGGAGGCGAGACCGTCTGAGACGCTGGCTGCATGGGACACACAGACGAGAGCACCACCGCCACCAGTATCGACCCGGCCGACCGCCGCTTCGCTGCGGTGCGCGGCAGCGAGCGCCAGCTGTCCGGGATCCGGCCGCAGAGCCTCGCCGAACGCCTCGCCGACCTCTCGGGCGAGGCCGGACAAGCCGCGTTCGACCTGGACGGGCGCCCCGACGTCTACGGCGACGGCATCGTCACCGCGCTGGAGGACCGGGTCGCCGAGCTGCTCGGCACCGAGGCCGCGGCCTTCTTCCCGACCGGCACGATGGCCCAGCAGGTCGCCCTGCGCTGCTGGGCGGAACGGACCGGCAACCCCTTGGCGGCGATGCACCCGCTCGCCCACCCCGAGGTGCACGAACGCCAGGCGTACTCCCAGTTGACGGGCCTGCGCTCGGTCTGGCCCACCACCGCGCCGCGGCTCCCCTCCGCAGCCGAAATTGCCGACTGCGACGAGCCGTTCGGCACCCTGATGCTGGAACTGCCGCTGCGCGACGCGGGTTTCGTGCTCCCCACCTGGGACGAACTGGCGGCGACGGTCGCGGCGGCGCGCGAGCGGGACGCAGTGGTCCACTTCGACGGCGCGCGGCTGTGGGAGACCGAGCCGCACTTCGGCCGCAGCCTGCCGGAGATCGCGGGCCTGGCCGACTCGGTCTACGTCTCGTTCTACAAGACCCTCGGCGGCATCAGCGGCGCCGCGCTGGCCGGACCCACCGAGTACGTCGCCCAGGCGAGGGCCTGGCGGCACCGCTACGGCGGCCAGCTCTTCCAGCAGTGGCCCGCCGTGCTCTCCGCGTTGGTCGGGCTGGACCGTGAACTCCCGCGCCTGGACGCGTACGTGGACCACGCGAAGACGGTCGCCACAGCGCTGTCGGCTGCGCCGGGCGGACGGGTGCATCCTGCGGTGCCGCAGACGCACCAGTTCCAGTTCTGGCTCCCGTACCCGGCGGACCGGCTGAACGAGGCGACGCTCCGCCAGGCGGAGGAGTCCCGGCGGGTCCTGTTCGGCGGCTGGCGGGACTCGGCGGTGCCGGGGCTGTCGCTGACGGAGATCACGGTGGCGGGCCCGGCACTGGAGTGGACCGAGGAGGACGTCGCGGACGCGCTCAAGGAGTTCGTGACACTCCTCGGATGAGTTGCCATCGCCCCTAGGGGTGATGACAACGTCCCACCGTGCGAAGACTTATCCGCCCGCTTGGACGAGCCCGGTCTCGTACGCCAGGACCACCGCCTGAACCCGGTCGCGGAGATCCAGCTTGGTCAGGATCCTTCCGACGTGCGTCTTGACCGTCGCCTCCGACAGGCCCAGGCCTTCCGCGATCTCGCCGTTGGAGAGCCCCTGGGCGACCAGCAGGAGGACCTCGCGCTCACGTTCCGTCAGGCGTTCCAGCTCCGGGGTGAGCTTGGGGGCTGATGCCGACGGCAGCACTGCCGTGAAGCGGTCGATCATCCGTCGGGTGGTGGTCGGGGCGACCACCGCCTCGCCGCTGCTGACGGCGCGGATCGCGGCGACCAGCTCCGTCGGCGGGACGTCCTTCAGCAGGAACCCGCTGGCACCGGCCTTCAGCGCCGAGAACGCGTACTCGTCCAGGTCGAAGGTGGTCAGGATGAGCACCCGCGGCGAGGACGCCAGCGGGACCGAGCCGTCGCAGATGCGGCGGGTCGCCTCCACGCCGTCGAGGCGGGGCATGCGGACGTCCATCAGGACCACGTCGACGGGGGTCTGCGCAAGCACCTCCAGGGCCTGCGCGCCGTCGCCCGCCTCCGCGACGATCTCGATGTCGGGCTGCGACTGCAGCACCATGCGGAAGCCGGTGCGCAGCAGCTCCTGGTCGTCGACCAGCATGATCCGGACGGTCACCCAGAACCCTCTTCTCTATCCTCGCGTCGGACTCAGGTCAGATCTTCGCCGGGCCGAGCGGCAGCACGGCCTCGATACGGAAGCCGCCGCCACTGCGCGGGCCGGCGTCCAGGCTGCCGCCGACCATGCCGACCCGCTCGCGCATGCCGATCAGGCCGTGGCCGAAGCCGTCCTCGCCGCCCCCTCGGGCCAGCTCCGCGCTCGCGCCGCGGCCGTCGTCCTCGATGATCATGGCCAGGTCGCCGTCATGGAACCGCAGCTGCACCTTGGCGGAGGCCTCCGGGCCGCCGTGCTTGCGAGCGTTGGTGAGCGCCTCCTGGACGATCCGATAGGCCGTCAGCTCGACGCCGCGCGGCAGCGGCCGGGGCTCGCCCTCGATCCGGAACTCGACCGGCAGGCCCGCGCTGCGGACCTGCTCCAGCAGGTCAGGGAGCTGCTCGACGCCGGGCTGCGGCACGTACTCGCCGACGCTGTCCTCCGCCCGCAGCAGACCGAGCAGGCGGCGCATCTCCGCCAGCGCCTGGCGGCCGGTGCCGGCGATGGTGGCCAGCGCCTCCTTGGCCTGCTCGGGCGAGGAGTCCATGACGTAGGAGGCGCCGTCCGCCTGGACGATCATCACCGAGACGTTGTGGGCCACCACGTCGTGCAGCTCACGGGCGATCCGGGCGCGCTCGGCAGCGACGGCGATCTTGGCCTGGGCGTCGCGCTCACGCTCCAGCCGGGCGGCGCGGTCCTCCAGCTGCGCGTAGTAGGCGCGGCGGATGCTGGTGAAGCGCCCGAGGACCCAGCTGAGCACGAACGGCGTCGACGCGACCAGCGAGATCACGGTCAGCGTGACGATCCCGTGCTGAGGTCCACTGTTGAAGGCGAGGATCGCGAACGGGCCGGACAGGAACGCCAGCACCAGCGCGCACCGCGAAGTCCAGGGGCGGCCGAACGCGGCGGCGCCGTAGGTGAGGACCAGCAGCGCGATGTCGGAGGGGTAGACGTTGTTGCCGTACGCCATCTGCGCGAAGGCGAGCGCGACAGCCGTCCACATGGCGGCGTCCGGATAGATGCGGCGGACGCACATCAGGCAGCAGAGCGCGAAGGCCAGCAGGAGCTGACCGATGCTGCGCTGGCCGATCACTCCCATCAACGACAGCAGGAACACCAACGCGGCCCACGCGGTGTCGGACACCGTGGGGTGGCGGCGGAACCAGCTGTAGAGGAGTTGCACGATTACAGACTAGGCAGCGCGGAGCGCCCGAACCGTCCGCCGTCGGGCGGACTCGGGCATCCTCCGCAGGTCGGAGTTGGTTGGCTTCGGCACCCGCTGGGATGGTGGAGGGATGAGCGATGGTGGGGCCGTGAACGATGGTGGGGCCGGGAACAGCATGGTGCCGTGGCGGCAGGCGACGGAGGCGGCCCTCTACGGGCCGGACGGGTTCTTCGTCCGACCCGACACCGAGCAGCCTGGGGGCCCGGCCGCGCACTTCCGCACGTCGGTGCACGCCAGTCCGCTCTTCGCCCGGGCGGTGCTGCGGCTGGTCGAGTGGGTGGACGAGGGCCTGGGCCGCCCGGACCGCCTGGTCGTCTGCGACGTCGGCGCCGGTCGCGGCGAGCTGCTCGCCGCGCTGGCGCAGCTCACCGACGGGACCGAGCTCGGCGCGCGGCTGGAACTGCGCGCGGTCGAGCGCGCCGCCCGCCCGGACGGGCTGCCGGACGCGATCGCGTGGGGTGCGGAGATCGAACCGCTCCCCCACGGCCTGCTCTTCGCCAACGAGTGGCTGGACAACGTGCCGGTGGACGTCGCCGAGCTCGCCGACGACGGCGAGGACGACGAGGACGGCGAGGACGGCGAGGACGGCGAGGACGGCGGGGACGGGGTGCCCCGCTACCTGCTCGTCGACCCGGCGACCGGCGAGGAGCAGCCGGGCCCGGGGCTCACGCCCGAGGACGCGGCCTGGCTGGCCGCGCAGTACCCGGACCTCCCGCCCGGCGGCCGGGCGGAGCTGGGTCTGCCCCGGGACCGGGCGTGGTCCGAGGCGGTCGCGGCGCTCGGCCGGGGCCTCGCGGTGACCGCCGACTACGCGCACACCCGCGACGCCCGTCCTCCGTTCGGCACCCTCACCGGCTACCGGAACGGTCGGCAGGTCGCCCCTCTCCCGGACGGCAGCTGCGATCTGACCGCGCACGTCGCCCTCGACTCCTGCCTGGACGCCGCCGCCCGCACGAACCCGCGCGTCACCCACAGCCTGTGGACGACGCAGCGCGCGGCGCTGCGGGCGCTCGGCGTCTCCGGGGCCCGTCCCCCGCTGGCGCTGGCCTCCAGCGACCCGACCGGATACCTGCGCGCGCTCTCCGCCGCCGGGGAGGCGGCCGAGCTGATCGCGGTCGGCGGGCTGGGCTCCTTCCTCTGGGGCGCACAGGCTGTGGACATGGAGATCCCGGTGGGATGGCAGACTCTGTGTCCATGAACCCTGTGCCCATGAAGGAGACGACGGTCGGCATCGGCGCGGGCGCCGCCGCGACCGAGCTGGGCACGAGCGACATGGTGCTCAACATCGGGCCGCAGCACCCCTCCACCCACGGCGTGCTGCGGCTGAAGCTGCACCTGGACGGCGAGCGGATCACCGCGGCGGAGCCGGTCATCGGCTACATGCACCGCGGCGCGGAGAAGCTGTTCGAGGCGCGGGACTACCGCCAGATCATCATGCTGGCCAACCGCCACGACTGGCTGTCCGCCTTCGGCAACGAGCTGGGCGTCGTCCTCGCGGTCGAGCGGATGCTGGGCATGGAGGTCCCCGTCCGGGCCACCTGGACCAGGACGCTGCTGGCCGAGCTGAACCGGGTGCTCAACCACCTGATGTTCCTCGGCTCCTACCCGTTGGAGCTCGGCGGGATCACGCCGATCTTCCACGCCTTCGAAGAACGCGAACGGCTCCAGGCCGCGCTGGAGGAGGCCTCCGGCGGCCGGATGCACTACATGTTCAACCGCGTCGGCGGCCTCAAGGAGGACCTGCCCGCCGGCTGGTACGGGCGGGTGCGCGGCGCAGTCGCCGCCGTGCGGGCCAAGACGGAGGTCTTCGACCGGCTGGTGCTGGGCAACGAGATCTTCCGGGCCCGGACGACCGGCGTCGGTGTGCTGCGTCAGGACCTGGTCCACGCCTACGGGCTGAGCGGGCCGATCGCCCGCGCCTCCGGCGTCGACTTCGACCTGCGCCGGGACGAGCCGTACCTGGCCTACGGCGAGCTGGCGGACGTGCTGCGGGTGCCGACCCGGGAGACCGGCGACTGCCTGGCCCGGTTCGAGTGCCTGCTGGAGCAGGTCCACAACAGCCTGGACCTGGCCGACGCCTGCCTGGACCGGATCGCCGAGCTGCCGCCCGGTCCCGTCAACGTGCGGCTGCCCAAGGTCCTCAAGGCCCCGGAGGGCACCACCTACGCCTGGACCGAGAACCCCCTCGGGGTCAACGGCTACTACCTGGTCTCGCGCGGCGACAAGACCCCGTGGCGGCTCAAGCTGCGCTCGGCGTCCTTCAACAACCTGCAGGTGCTGAGTGAGATCCTGCCGGGGACGTTGGTCCCGGACATGGTCGCCATCCTGGGCTCGATGTTCTTCGTCGTCGGCGACGTCGACAAGTAGCCGCAGGCAGTTCCAGGAACGAACCGAGCCCCGCTCCCACCGATGGTGGAGCGGGGCTCTGTCGGTCGGCGGCTCAGAGCGCGCGGGATGCTCAGACCGCGCGGATGGCGCGGACGTCGATCGGCTCGGTCTCGTCCTCGGCGGTGAGGTCGACCAGCGCGTGCTCGATGCGCTCGCGTGCGTGGGTCGGCAGGACCGAGGGCGCGGCAGGTGCGGCCACGTAACCGGCCTGGGCGGCCACTGCCTCGTCGCCGACGACGTCCGCGGTGTCCGCTTCCGTCGCTGCGAGGTCGGCAGCGAGAGAGGCGGTGACGGACGCGGTGGCGGACGCGTCCTGCTCACCGAGCTTGGCACCTATCGCCGTCTCCTGGCGGGAGAAGAAGTTGAACGTGCCCGTCGCCCGGTCCTGACGCGGCATCACGTTCGGCGGCACGGCCGCGGCCGGACGCAGCGGGGGCAGCGCGGCCCGCGCCCAGGCCGGGGCCATCGCGGCCGAGGGCTCGACGCCCGAGGCGACGGACTGCCCGGCACCGGACATGTAGGGGGCGACGAGCCCACGCTGGGCCGCGCCCGAGCCGGTGAGGGCGGTGGCGCCGGACGGCTGACGCCCCGTCGCCGCCTGCCGCGCGGCGAACGCGTCCAGGGCCGAGCCGGGCTGAGGCCGATCCGCCTGAGTGGACCGCTCCTGCTCGGCCGCAGGCTGCTGGGCCTCCGTCGGGCGGTCGGCCGCTGCGGCCGGAAGTTCTTGACGAATGCTCACCGAATCGGCGCCCCGCGGGGCCCCCTGCCGGGCGTCCTGCGCGGCCGACTTCGGTGCGGACTGCGCCGGGATGCCCGGGTTCGGCGCGACCGGCGCCGGCGGAACCGGGACCTGAGCGACCTGCGTGACCTGGGCCGTCTGGGCGACCTTCGGGAGCCGGGGCTGACGCAGCGCCAGCGTCGCGCCGGCCTCGGCCTGTTCCGCGCGCCGCTCCATGCCGCGCAGGGCGGAGGCGGCCCGCAGGTAGAGGGTCGGCGTCGGCTTGGTGCCGCGCTTGGCGGCCTCGCGGCTCTGGCCGGCCTCGGCGTCACGCAGCGCCTGCTCCGCGGCGACCCGGGCCCGCTCGCGCAGCAGGTGGCCGTTGGCGGCCTCGGCCTGGGCCACCTGGCTGCGGTGCGCGAGAACCCGGCGCTCCAGCCGCTTGACCTGCTCCTCGGCGACCTCGGACTGGTACTCCAGCTCCGCGATCCGATCCTCGAAGCGCTCCTGGTCCCGGGTACGGGCGGACTGCTCGGCCGCGAGGTCCAGCTCGGCCGCGCGTTCGCGCTGGCGCAGCAGCGCGGCCGTGGCGCACGCGCCGACTGCGACGCTGATCACCAGGACCCGCTGCACGGTCAGACTGTTCGTGAGCAAGGCCGCAGCGAGTGCGGCGAGCGCCAGAACGGTACAGGCGAGCGAGGGGAGCGTCCGGCGAAGCGACGAGGCTTGGCGGTGGCGACCACGAGACATGGCCAAAAATCTAGCGTGATCGTCCGACTTATGTCAGGCGAGGGGTCAAATACACCCTTGACAGACGGTGGACAGGGCCGTCAGTGGCTCGTTCGCTGACACATTCACTGACTTTCCTGACACATTCGCCGTCACTCGGACCGATGCGGGTCCCGCTCGTCGTCGTCCTCGGGGAGCTTGCAGACATGCTGGATCCAGAGCCCGGCGGCCATCACGGCGACGCCCGCGACCACCGCGAAGAGGGCGGTGAGCGCCTGGCCCTTACGGGCCGGGGCATTGCTCATCAGGCTGAGCAGGAACACGCCCATGCCGCCGTAGACGCCCGTCACCAACGCCGCGACCAGGGCGCTGGCCTGGCCCAGCACCACCGCGCGGGCAGCCGACAGCGGATCGACGCCCTTGGCCCCCGGCACCCGCTCGCGCTGGGCGCGCAGCCGCCCGCGCAGCGAGATCGCAGTCGCGGCAAGCACGACCGCGATCACCGCCAGCACGATCGGGGCAGCCGCCGGAACGCCCGGCAGTGTGCCCACCGAGTTCCACAGGCGCGCGCCGGCCCAGCACAGCACCCCCGCGACCAGGGTGATCACGGTCAGTACGAGCGGGCGAAGCGGCTTCACAGCGGTCCCTCCAAGCCAGGATGCGCTCTACCGTACCTGCCGTACGACACGCTGACGCGAGGTCAGCGCGGTGCGGCGGGCCGGTGGGGCCCAGGCCCGGAGCCGAGCGCTGCTGCGCTCAGCGCGGCAGGTGCAGCGCGAGGTCCTCGCGGCGGCGGACGCCCTCCTCGCCGACCACGGCGAGCAGCTCGGCGACGCGGCCGCGGCCCGGCAGCTCGGCCTCCGGCTCGGCGTCGAACCACGGGGCGAGCACGAAACCGCGCTCGTGGGCGCGCGGGTGCGGCAGGACCAGCTCGGGGACGTCCTGCTCGACGCCCTCGTACGCGAGGATGTCGACGTCCAGTGTGCGCGGGCCCCAGCGGACCTCGCGGACCCGGCCGAAGGCGTCCTCGATGGCGTTGGCGCGCTCCAGCAGGGAAAGCGGCGGCAGCGTGGTCTTCAGCACCAGCACGGCGTTGAGATAGGCGGGCTGGTCCTCAGGACCGCCGACGCCCTCGGTCTCGAAGACCGCAGAGACGGACTTGACCCGGACGCCGGGGGTGTCCTCCAGCAGGTCGACCGCGCCCTGGAGGGTCTCCAAGCGGTTGCCGAGGTTGCTGCCGAGGGCGATGACCGCGCGGCGGGGGTTGTGCAGGGTGGTGTCGGCCGAGTCGACTGCGGCCTTGATCTCGGCCGGGACCGGCGAGGCAGTGGGGTCGGGCGTCATGGGAATCATGGGACTCATCCGCGGCTCCGAACGATGGTGATGGTGACGTCGTCGAAGGGGACGGTGATCGGCGCGTCCGGCTTGTGCACGGTGACCTCCACCTCCTCGACGGCGGCGTGCGTGAGGCACTGGTCGGCGATGCGCTGGGCGAGGGTTTCGATGAGGTCCACCGGGTCTCCGGTGACGACGGCGACGACCTCCTCGGCAACGACACCGTAGTGTGCCGTCGCCGCGAGCTCGTCGCCGGACGCGGCCTTGCGCGTGTCGACGCCGAGCACCACGTCGACGACGAAGGTCTGGCCGTGCTCCCGTTCACGCGGGAACACCCCGTGGTGGCCACGGGCCCGCAGGCCCTTGACCGCAATCCGGTCGAGCATGTGACGACTCCCTGTGGTCCGGCTCACCGACGACACACGCGGGAGCGATCAGGCTTCTTTGCCTACGGGTCCAAGCTACCTTGCAATGCTGACAATCCCGCGCGGCCCCCTTGTGAATCCCAGGGGCGCGCCCTGTAGCCAACGAATACGACCGGAATGCCCACCTGACGCACACAGCCCTACGGCTCAGACCGCCCCGCCGGCGTCGTCCCCGTCGTCACCGTCCTCGCCGCCACCGGTGAGCACCGGGGAACCGTGGTGCGACCAGAGCCGCCAGCCCTCACCCGTACGTCGGAACAGGTTCGTCGCGACCGCCTGTCCCCCGACCAGGGGACCCAGCTCGCCCTCGGTCTCGACGTCGCCGCTGGAGAGGATGTTCTCGGTGCAGGTGACAAGTGCCACATCGCCGAGCACCTCGACCTCGACGTCGGTCAGGAAGAACTGGATGTAGTCGGTGTGGGCCATGATCAGCGCGTACGAGCGCAGCACCGAGGCCCGCCCGCGCAGCACCGGCCAGCCCGGGTGGACGCAGACCGCGCCGTGCACGTCGTCCGCGTCCGCGCCGGACACCCAGGCGTCCGTGAGGGCGTCCAGGTCGCCCTCCTCCAGGGCGGTGTAGAGAGCCAGGTTGGCCTCGGTGACGGCGGCGACGTCCGCGTCGCTGCCCGTGGGGACGCCGGTCACCCGGCGGCTCGCCCGTCCCGCAGCTGACGCGCCTCGCGCAGGGCGGCCTCGACCCGCACCCCGTCCGCGCTGGCGGTCACCTCGTGCACCCGCACGGCCCACGCCCCACCGGCCGCGGCCAGCGCGGTGACCGCGGCAGTCGCGGCGTCCCGCTCACGCGCGGGGCGCAGCTCGCCCGTGCGCGCGTCGGCCAGCAGCGTCCCGAGGAAGCGCTTGCGCGAGGCCGCGACGAGGACCGGCCGCGAAAGCCGGGCCCAGGCGTCGAGCCGGGCCAGCAGCGCCCAGTCGTCCTCGCGGGTCTTGGCGAAGCCCAGCCCCGGGTCGACGATCACCTGCTCCGGGCGCACGCCGCCCGCGACGACCGCCTCCATCTGCTGCTCGACCTCGCGGACCACCTCGCCGACGACGTCCTCGTAGCGGGCCAGGGCGTCCATCTCGGTCGACTGGCCACGCCAGTGCATCACCACAAAGGGGACACCCGTCTCCGCCGCGACCTTGACCATCGTCGCGTCCGCGCGCCCGCCGCTGACGTCGTTGATCACCTTCGCCCCGGCGGCGACGGCCGCGTCCGCGACGGCGGCACGCATGGTGTCGACGCTCACCACCACGCCCTCCGCGGCGAGGCCGCGCACGACGGGCAGCACGCGCCGGAGCTCCTCCTCCTCCGTCACGCGCTTGGCCCCCGGACGGGTGGACTCCCCGCCCACGTCCACGAGATCGGCTCCACGCCGCGCGAGCTCGACGCCGTGGGCGACGGCCTTGTCCGGATCGAGCCAGAGCCCTCCGTCGGAGAAGGAGTCCGGGGTGACGTTGACGATGCCCATCACCCCACAGCGGCCCCAGTCAGGCAGCCCGGGGAGGGTACGGCGCGGAGATTCCATGCCCTGATTATCCCGCCAGGCGCTCCGCTGAAGTTCCGGCGGCCAGATGCACTTTCCCCGCGCCCCCAAAGAAACCGCAACTACCTGGGGGCCGGGATGGTGATCGCCTCGTTGGGGTCGGAGACCGCCCGTTGGAAGCGCCGGAGCGACTTCGGCAGCTCCATGACGATGAACGCCTCCGCCTGGAGCGCCGCGATACCGATGCGCGGGAGATCCGAGGCGCTCGGGTAGACCAGGAACCGCGGTTCCCAGATCGGGCGGAACTTCGCGTTGAACTTGTACAGCGACTCGATCTGGAACCACCGCGACAGGAAGACCAGCAGCCCGCGCCACGCCCGCAGCACCGGGCCCGCACCGATCCGCTCGCCGCGCGCCAGCGCCGAGCGGAACATCGCGAAGTTGAGCGAGACCCGGTTGACGCCCAGCGACGGACCGGCCTCCAGCGCCTTGACGATCAGCAACTCGTTCAGGCCCGGGTCGGCGTCGCGGTCGCGCCGCATCAGCTCCAGCGAGATGCCGTCCTTGCCCCACGGCACGAAGTGCAGCACGGCCCGGATGTCCGAGGCTCCCTCGGGCGCCCCCTCGACTGCCTTGTGCGCGGTGACGACCACACAGCCCTCGTCGCGGACGTCGCCGAAGCGGCCCAGCGCCATGGAGAAGCCGCGCTCGGTCTCCGTGCCGCGCCAGGTGTCCGCGGCGTGACGGATCGCCTCGCGCTCCGTCGCATCCAGCTCCTCGACGCGGCGGACCCGGCACTCGTAGCCGGCCCGCTCGATGCGCTTCACCATCTGGCGGACGTTGCGCATCGCGCGGCCCTCCAGCGTGAAGTCGGCCACCTCGACGATGGCCTCGTCGCCGATCTCCAGCGCATCCAGGCCCGCCTCGCGGGTCCAGACCTCGCCGCCGGTCTCGCTGCAGCCCATCACGGCGGGGACCCAGGCGTGCCGGTAGGCCTCCTCCATGAAGCACTTGATCGCGCCCGGCCACGCCTCGACGTCGCCGATCGGGTCGCCCGAGGCGAGCATCACCCCGGAGACGACGCGGTAGGCCACCGCCGCCTTGCCGGTGGGCGAGAAGATCACGCTCTTGTCGCGCCGCAGCGCGAAGTAGCCGAGCGAGTCGCGGACGCCGTGCTTGACCAGCAGCTCGCGGACCCGCTGCTCCTCGGACGCGTCCAGCCGGGCGACCGGCTTGGACGGGCGCAGCGCCAGCCACGCCGTGCTGACCGCGGTGAACAGGCCGAGGCCGGCCAGCGAGTAGTAGACCAGGTCGCCGGTGCGGTCACCGACGTACGAGATCGGGCCGCCGATGCCGAGCAGGCCCCAGAAGACCTCCCAGAATCGTTCCCGCAGTGTGGGATCGCCCACGGTCGTCTTGGCGTGCGAGCTGACGATGATCAGGCCGAAGCCGAAGCTCAGCGCGAGCATCAGCACGAAGTTGAACAGCGCCCGCCAGCGCGTCCGCGGGTCGGACAGGGCGTAGAACTCGCGGTGGTTGACCAGCAGCAGCACCCAGACGACCAGCGAGATCACCGCGGTGCCGGTGTGGTGCCAGCGCAGCAGCTCGACCAGGGCGCCGACCGGCAGCAGCACGGCGACGGCACGGAACGCCCGCGCCTTACGGCGGCGCAGCGCGTGCGCCAGCATGATCAGCAGGATGCCGACGACCAGGGACGCGGCCGTGGCCAGCGTGGTGACCGTGCCCGGCAGCAGGCTGGCGATCTTGTGCGCGTCGCTCTCGCGGAAGTGCGGCTCGAGCCCGGCGACGATGTCGAAGATGCCGATCAGGGCCGTGGCGTAGCCGACTGCACGTGGCACCCAGGGACGGGAGACCTTGGGGATCGGCAGGCCCTTGCGGGTCGGTCGCTCGGTGGCCACGGGTTCACTCATGGGAGCAAAGCGTAGACGCACAGGTAAGGACTTGGTTCCCGGTGGGACATCCTAGGTGATGAGCGCACATGAATAGCAGGCGTACGGGGACTACAGTGCGGGTGCTCAGGAACCGCTCAGGCATGCTGGAACGTCGGAGCTCCGGACCCGAACCACCAATCGGGTCGGAGCAGGACACGCCGCGTCGCCGGACAGCGACGGGCGGTCATCGGGACAGAGGTTTGGGCGCAGGCACGACATGGGACTCACCAGCAAGAAACTGGAGCTGCTCGTCGCACTCCTGGCGATCGCCAGCTTCGTCGGAACGGTCTGGCTCTGGCCCAGGCTGAGCGGGCGCAACTGGAAGGCCGTCAGCGGACGGGTCGGGACCCTGCTGCTGAGCCAGGTGCTGAGCCTGGTGGCGATCGGGCTGGTCGCGAACAACTGGGGCGGCTTCTACAGCTCCTTCAGCGACCTCTTCGGCACGGACCAGGGTCCGGCGCCGACGATCGTCGACCACACCAAGCAGACGTCGGACGGCAAGGGCGCGGGCAGCGTCACCGTCCAGGCCAGCAAGCCGGTCGCGCTCCAGCTGGGCGGCTCGGACGCCGGCGCGAGCGGCGGCTCGGTCCAGCAGGTCGCCATACAGGGCGGCTCGACGGGCCTGACCGAGCCCGCGTTCGTCTACCTGCCGGCCGCGTACAAGGACCCGGCGAACGCGCACAAGAAGTTCCCGGTGATGGTCGTCTTCACCGGCTACCCGGGCACGCCGGACAACCTGATCTCGCGGATGAAGTACCCGACGATCGCCGCGCAGGACATCTACCGGAAGAAGATGCCGCCGACGGTGATGGTCCTGATGCGGCCGTCCGTGGTGATGCCGCGTGACAACGAGTGCCAGGACGTCCCCGGTGGGCCGCAGGCGCAGACCTTCTTCTCGAAGGACCTGCCGCGTGCGCTGGCCACGCAGTACAACGTCTCCACCGCGGGCAGCGCCTGGGGCGTGATCGGCGACTCGACCGGCGGCTACTGCGCGCTGTCGCTCGCGATGCGGGAGCCCGGCTCGTTCACGGCTGCGGCGTCGCTCTCCGGCTACTACAAGGCCGCTGAGGACTCCACCACGGGCAACCTGTTCGGCGGCAGCCAGGACCTGCGGAACCAGGCCGACCTGATGTGGCGCGTGGCCCACCTGCCGGCGGTGCCGGTGTCGCTGCTGGTGACCAGCAGCAGGACCGAGGCGGACTACAAGGACACGCAGGCGTTCATCAAGGCGGTCGAGGCGAAGCCGCCGTTCGCGATCTCCTCGCTCTTCCTGGCCTCCGGCGGCCACAACTTCACCACGTGGAACCAGGAAACCCCGCTGGCCCTCCCGTGGGTCGCCAACCACCTCCTCGTCCCCACGGGCACGGGTACCGCCTGAGCTGGTCAGCAAGCGGGGAAGTTGCACTTTCCTCAGGGGCGCGGGGAACTGCGCGAGAAACCACTGACGAGCGGATGGCCCTGCACGTTCGGGGCTCTACCTGAGTGGGTGGCTTGTCGCGCAGTTCCCCGCGCCCCTGATAGTGCAACCGCCCACGCGCCGAAGACTCAGCGTCCGATGATCAGGCTCATGGCCTCGGCGCGGGTCTTGCCGTCGCGGAGCTGGCCGCGGACCGCGGAGGTCATCGTCTTGGCGCCGGGCTTGCGGATGCCGCGCACGCTCATGCACATGTGCTCCGCCTCGATGACCACGATCACGCCGCGGGCCTCGAGGATCCGCAGCAGGGAGTCGGCGATCTGCGTCGTCAGACGCTCCTGCACCTGGGGCCGGCGGGCGTAGACGTCCACCAGGCGGGCCAGCTTGGACAGGCCGGTGATCTTGCCGTTCTCGGCAGGTATGTAGCCGACGTGCGCCACGCCGTGGAACGGCAGCAGGTGGTGCTCGCAGCAGGAGACCAGCTCGATGTCCTTGACCAGGACCAGCTCGTCGTGGCCCAGGTCGAAGACGGTGGTCAGCACGTCCTCGGGCTCCTGGAAGAGCCCCGCGAAGATCTCCTTGTACGCGCGCGCCACGCGCGCCGGCGTGTCCTGCAGGCCTTCGCGGTCGGGGTCCTCACCGACGGCGATGAGCAGTTCGCGGACCGCGTCCTCCGCGCGCTTCTGGTCGAACTCCCGGACGGCACCGGACGAACCGTCGATGGTTACCGGGTCGATCATGGGCGGTTCTCCTCAGAACGATCAGAACGAAAAACGTCGGACAAACGTACTGCTGCCCCAAGGCTAATAGCCTCGGGGCAGCAGCATTCATTCCGGACGCCCGTGACAGGCGCCTTACGGGTTACAGCTCAGGCTGGTCCAGTCCCGGCAGCGGCGGGAGCGTGGTGCCCTTGTCCAGGGACGGGGCCGCGTCGCTGACGCCGTTGGTGAGGGACAGCTCGCGCGGCGACTGCACCGGCGGGCGAGTGGACGGGGTCCGACGCGGCGAGCCGGTCCAGGCCGGACGCGGCGGACGCTTGACGATCGGGGCGAAGATCTCGGCGAGCTGCTCCTTGTTCAGGGTCTCCTTGTCGAGGAGCTCCAGAACCAGGGTGTCCAGCACGTCGCGGTTCTCGACCAGGATCTCCCACGCCTCGTTGTGGGCGTTCTCGATCAGCTTCTTGACCTCCTCGTCCACCAGGGCGGCGACCTCTTCCGAGTAGTCGCGCTGGTGGCCCATCTCACGGCCCAGGAAGGGCTCGGAGGCGTCGGTCCCGAACTTGATCGCACCGAGGCGCTCGGTCATGCCGTACTGCGTCACCATGGCCCGCGCGGTGGCGGTGGCCTTCTCGATGTCGTTCGACGCGCCGGTGGTCGGGTCGTGGAAGACCAGCTCCTCCGCCGCGCGACCGCCCATCATGTAGCCGAGCTGGTCGAGCATCTCGTTGCGCGTGGTCGAGTACTTGTCCTCGTCCGGCAGCACCATCGTGTAACCGAGGGCGCGGCCGCGGGAGAGGATCGTGACCTTGTGCACCGGGTCGCTGTTGGGCGAGGCCGCCGCGACCAGGGCGTGACCGCCCTCGTGGTACGCGGTGATCTTCTTCTCCTTGTCGGACATGATCCGCGTGCGCTTCTGCGGACCCGCCACGACGCGGTCGATCGCCTCGTCCAGGGTGTTGTTGTCGATCAGCTTCTTGTCACCGCGGGCGGTGAGCAGCGCGGCCTCGTTGAGGACGTTGCTCAGGTCGGCGCCGGTGAAGCCGGGGGTGCGACGGGCGACGGCCTGCAGGTCGACGTCCGGGGCGACCGGCTTGCCCTTCTGATGGACCTTGAGGATCTCCAGGCGACCGATCAGGTCGGGCCGGTCCACGGCGATCTGGCGGTCGAAGCGGCCCGGACGCAGCAGCGCCGGGTCGAGGATGTCGGGCCGGTTGGTCGCCGCGATCAGAATCACGCCGCCCTTGACGTCGAAGCCGTCCATCTCGACGAGCAGCTGGTTCAGCGTCTGCTCGCGCTCGTCGTGACCACCGCCGAGGCCGGCGCCGCGGTGGCGGCCGACCGCGTCGATCTCGTCGACGAAGACGATCGCCGGGGCGTTCGCCTTGGCCTGCTCGAACAGGTCGCGGACGCGGGAGGCGCCGACACCGACGAACATCTCGACGAAGTCCGAACCGGAGATCGAGTAGAACGGCACCCCGGCCTCGCCGGCGACGGCGCGGGCCAGCAGCGTCTTACCGGTTCCGGGCGGGCCGTAGAGCAGCACACCCTTGGGGATCTTGGCGCCCACGGCCTGGAACTTGGCCGGTTCCTGCAGGAACTCCTTGATCTCCTGGAGCTCCTCGACGGCCTCGTCGGCACCCGCGACGTCCGAGAACGTCGTCTTCGGGGTGTCCTTGGTGATCAGCTTCGCCTTGGACTTGCCGAACTGCATGACGCGCGAGCCGCCGCCCTGCATCTGGTTCATCAGGAACAGGAAGACCACGACGATCAGCACGAACGGCAGCAGCGACAGCAGGATGCCGACGAAGGCGTTCTGCTTGTCCTGCTTGACCGTGTAGCTGCCGAGCTGGCCCTTGTCCACCGACTGCTGCAGGTTGGTCTGCAGGTCCGCCGCGAACTGGTCAGAGGCGTACTGCGCCTGGATCATGTTCGTGCCGTCGACGGTCTTGCCGTTCTTGAGCTGAACCTTGATCAACTGACTGTCGCCGGTCGTGACCTGCACCGACTGGGCGTTGCCCTGGTCGATCTGGCTGATGACCTGGCTGGTGTCCTCGGTCTTGTAGCCCTGGGTCGAGGAGACGACCTGCATCAGCACGACTACGGCGAGGACGGCCAGAACAATCCACATCACCGGCGCACGGAAGTATCGCTTCACGTCCATCCATGCGGGGCGACCAGAGCCGCCCCGTCCCTCCTGCCACTGTGCGGCACCTCGCGGCTCCACGCCGGGCGGTGCGTCCTATGTCTGTGTTTGTCCTCGACCGTCCCCGATAGGAACAGCGAATTATTGGACGGTACCGCAGCCATTCTCCATCTGAACGATTGCGTTCCCGTGTCAAACGGCTCTTCCCAGGGTCCAACGGAGGGAAACCGGACACTGTTCCCGCCCGGTCCACTCCGCGTGGACGACCTGGTGAGAGGTCGGGTGAGAAAGTTCCTCAGCCGCCGTAGACGTGCGGCGCGAGCGTGCCGACGAAGGGGAGGTTACGGAACTTCTCCGCGTAGTCCAGGCCGTAGCCGACCACGAACTCGTTGGGGATGTCGAAACCGACGTACTTGACGTCGATGGACACCTTGGCCGCGTCCGGCTTGCGCAGCAGGGTGCAGACCTCCAGGGAGGCCGGGTTGCGCGACTGCAGGTTGCTGAGCAGCCAGGACAGGGTCAGCCCGGAGTCGATGATGTCCTCGACGATCAGCACGTCCCGGCCGGAGATGTCGGTGTCCAGGTCCTTGAGGATGCGGACCACGCCGGACGACTTGGTCCCCATGCCGTAGGAGGACACCGCCATCCAGTCCATGGTCAGGTCCGAGTGCAGGGTGCGGGCGAGGTCCGCCATCACCATGACCGCGCCCTTGAGCACGCCGACGATCAGCAGTTCCTTGCCCGCGTAGTCGCGGTCGATCAGCGCGGCGAGTTCCGCGAGCTTGGCGTCGATCTCGTCCTTGCTGATGAGCACCTTGGCAAGGTCGGTGCCCATGTCCTTCTCGTCCACCCGTGCTACTTCCTCAGAGCTGGAGATCATGGAGATCGCAGAGTCGTCCACCCTGCGGCTGCATGCTCAACCTTACGGGAGCGACTCAGGCACTCAGGCACGCCGGAAGGGCTCAGGCACGCCGGAACGTGAGGCGGCCCGACTGGCGGCGCATCCGCACGTTGCCGGGCAGGTGCACCGGGCCCTGGCCGCGCCAGGAGGTGACCAGCAGGTCCATGGCCTCGACGTGGCGGGCGAAGAGCTCTCCGCCGGGCGCACCCGCGTCCAGCGCGGCGCGACGCAGCACCCGGCGGCGGACCGCGGCGGGCAGCTCGGCCAGGCGCGGGGCGTCCAGGCCGTCGGGGTGGCTGACGTCGGTCTCCACCTGGGCCGCCCAGACGTCCAGGGCGTCGGCGTCGTCGCGGAAGAGCCGGGCGGTCCGGGCCAGGGCCTCGACCACGCCGCCGCCCAGGTGCTTCTCCAGCACCGGCAGCACCTCGTGGCGGACGCGGGCACGGGCGTAGGCGGGGTCGATGTTGTGCGGGTCGTCCCAGACCGGCAGGTCGAGCACGGCGCAGGCCTGGCGGGTGGTGGCCCGGTCCAGCTCCAGGAAGGGGCGACGGTAGCGGCCGGTGACGGCGGGCATCCCGCTGAGCGAGCGGGTGCCGCTGCCGCGGGCGAGGCCGAGCAGGACGGTTTCGGCTTGATCGTCGCGGGTGTGGCCGAGGAGGACGGCACGGGCACCATGGCGCTCGGCGGCGGCGGCGAGCGCGGCGTACCGGGCGTCCCGGGCGGCGGCCTCGGGGCCGCCGTGGCCGCGGGCGGCGGGGACGTTCACGCCGAGGGCGTCGACCGGGTCCAGTCCGAGGGCGCGCAGCCGGGTGGCGACCTCCAGGGCGCGGGTGGTGGAGCCGCCCTGCAGGCCGTGGTCGACGGTCACGGCGCCGGCGCGGACGCCGAGCTTGGCGGCTTCGAAGACGGTGGCGGCGGCGAGCGCCATGGAGTCGGCGCCGCCGGAGCAGGCCACCAGCACCAGCGGCGCGGAGTCGGCGGGGCGCGGCCGTGGCTTTCGGTACTTGGCGTGACGGGGATCCACGTCACCGACTGAAGTCAGAAGAGGGCGCGGGCCGGCGGCGCGCAGCGCCTCGTCAGATGGGTGGTGGTGGGAGACGGGGGGGCGGGCGTCAGGTTGTTCCGCACCGGCGAAGGTGGCCGGAACGGCGGGGATGTCGTCGGCGAACTCGGCAAGCACCCGGCGCACCGCCAGGCGTATCGCCGCCACTGCGGGGTGGGGACCCATGGTCGATCACTCCTCGGAGCGTGCGGTTGGGGAGCAGGGCCTCCGCAGGAGGCTGCCGCATCTTCTCATACCCAGAGTGACCGGCTGGTCGCAGATCGTCGCAGAAGTCACGTCCGACACGCTGTTGCGTCGTCGTCGTGCATCTTCTGTTCCCGCGTTCGAGTGAACCGGCCTCGAAGACGGACCGGAGTTGACGCCGGCTCAGCGGTGCATGCGGGCCACCCAGGCGGCCGGATTGTGGATCTCCTCCTTGGTGGGCAGGGTGTTCGGGGACGTCCAGACCTTGTTGAAGCCCTCCATGCCGACGGCGTCCAGCACCGCGTTCACGAAGACCGCGCCGTCCTGGTACTGCCTCAGCTTGGCGTCCATGCCGAGCAGGCGGCGCAGCAACAGGTCCATCCGTCCGGCGCCCTTGGCCCGGCGCTGCTGGAACTTCTCCCTGATCTCCCCCACGCTCGGCACGACCTGCGGGCCGACCCCGTCCATCACCACGTCGGCATGGCCCTCCAGCAGCGACATGACGGCCGTCAGCCGGCCGAGGATCTCGCGCTGGGTCGGCGTCTGCACCACCTCGACCAGGTTGCTGGGGCTCTGCCCGCCGCCGCTCAGCGCCTCGCGCAGCCGCTCGACCAGGGTGGCCGGGTCGATCTCGGTCTCCGCCAGGAATGCCTGGATCTCCCCCTCGATGTGGTCGCGCAGCCACGGCACCGAGGTGAACTGGGTGCGGTGGGTCTCCTCGTGCAGGCAGACCCAGAGGCGGAAGTCGTGCGGGTCGACGTCGAGTTCGCGCTCGACGGCGACGATGTTCGGGGCGACCAGCAGCAGTCGGCCGGGCGGCGTGGCCGGCTTGTCCATCGCGGAGAGGTCGGCGGGCACGTCGGCCGGGGCGAAGGTCTCGTACTGGCCGAGGACCTTGGTGGAGAGGAACGCCAGCAGCAGGCCCAGCTCGACGCCGGTCACCTTGCCGCCGACCGCGCCCAGCGCGGCTCCGCCCGGCGTGGCGGCCCTGCGGGTCGCCATCTTCTGCACCAGCGGGGAGATGACGGTACGGAACCCGGCCACGTTGGCCTTGATCCAGCCGGGCCGGTCCACGACCAGGACCGGCGTCCCGCCGTGCGGCGAGCTCAGCCTGGTGTACTCGCGGACGTGGGCCTCCGCCTCGCGGGCGTGCGCGCGCAGCTCGGCGACGGCGGCGCGGGCCTCCTCGCGGGTGACCTCCGGTCCGGGCCGCGCGAAACGGCTCGCAGTGGCGACCGCGAGATCCCAGTCGATCATGTCCGTGCCCTTGCTACCGCTGTTACCGCTACCACCGGCGCTCGTCATGCGTTCAACCGTACGTTCTCTTCGGCGTTCTGGGGACCGTATGCGGCCGCGCGCCCGCGCCGTGTGCCCTGCCCCGGGTGCCCTGCCTCGTGTGCCCTGCCCGTCGCCTACCCGCCGCAGCCGCACTGGGCGACGGCGGAGGCGAGGCGGTCGAGGCCGTCGCGGGCAGTGGTGGCGTCGCCACCCGCGTGGGACATGAACGCGAAGGCGAGCAGCCGTCCGCTGCGGTCGACCACCAGCCCGGCCAGGGTGTTGACGGTGGTGAGCGAGCCGGTCTTGGCCCGGACCACGCCGAGTCCCGCCTCGGTGCCGTCGCCGCCGTAGCGGTTGTCGAGCGTGCCGGTGAACCCGGCCACCGGCAGGCCGGTGACGATGGAGCGGAGCTCCGGGTGCGCGGGCGAGGCGTCGAGGACGAGCAGCTGCGTCAGCACCCGTGCCGGGACCGCGTCCTGGTCGCTGAGACCGCTGGCGTCGAAGAGCCGGGCCGAGCCCCAGGTCACGCCCAGACGGGTGAGCGTCGACATCACCGCGGTGACGGCGCCCGAAAAGGTGACCGGCTGGTGGGCGGCGACGGCGCAGGCGTGGCCGAGCGACTCGGCGATGTCGTTGTCGCTGTTGGTCAGCATCTGCTCGACGACGTCGCTGAGCGGCGCGCTCTGCACCTGCGCCAGGGTCGCCGCACCGGCCGGGGCCGTGCCCTCGGTCGGGGCCGGGTCGGCCTGGACCCCGTCGGCGGCCAGCGCCGCGGCGAACTGGGCGGCGGCGTGCGCGGCCGGGTCCGACCAGCGCGGGGCGTTCTCGGTGCTGGTCGGGTCGATCCGGCCCTCGTCCGCGGTCAGCGCCTGGACCAGCGCGATGTTGTCGTTGACCCCGATCGGGTGCAGCGCGGGCCCGCCGAAGAGCGAGATGTCGTAGTGCAGCGCGATCGGGGCGCTCGCCGCTGCCTTGGAGCCAGGGTTCTGCGCGTGGGCAGGCTGCTCCGCCCGCAGCGCGGTCGCGGTGGCGGCGGCCAGGGCGGTGAGACTGTCCGGGCCGCTGCTCGCGCTGAGCGTCGCGTCACCGCCACCGACCAGCACCAGGCCGGTGCGGGCGTTGCCGACGACGCGGGTGGTGAAGGTGTGGTCGGGACCGAGCAGGGTCAACGCGGCGGTGGCCGTGGCGAGCTTGTTGGTCGAGGCGGGCGTCTGCGGCTGGTCGGCATCGGAGCTGTAGAGCGTCCGGCCGTCGGCGACGTCGACCACGTCCGCGGTGACGGTGCCGAGCGTGGGGTCCGCCAGCGGTCCGCCGAGGGCGCTGCTCAGTCCGCTCTGCGTCGGCAGTCCGGCGGTGCCGACCGTGGCGCCCACCGGGGCCAGCACGGCGGCGGCCTGCTGCCAGGACGGCCCGGCGGGCTTCGGCACGCCGTGAGCGCCGCCTGAGGCACCGCCTGTGGCACCGCCGAGCGCCTGCTCGCTGACGCGCTGGCCGCCCGCCCACGGGCCGGTCACGGTGATCAGCACGAGCGCGAGCACCAGGCCGGTCCCGCCCGCGATGCCGGCCACCTGCCGGGTCGGTGCGTACGCGTATCGGCGCCCGATCCGCGTCGCGTGCGGCAGCAGCGGGCGCAGCCGCGTCCCGAGGGTCCGCGCGGTCGTCACCGCCTGCGCTCTGGTCCGCACGGTCACCCGTGCCGCCTGCTCCTTCGTCCGCTCTCTCGTCCGGGCCCATGCCCGAGCCGTCGTCGCAGCCCGTGCCACCCACACGGCCTGCGCCGTTGCCCGCCAGCTCCCCATCCGGCCCTTCCCCATTCCTGAGCACTCCACGCCGTAGGAGACACTATTGGCTGCACCCACTGATATTGGAGGAGAGCCTTGGAGTTCGACGTCACGATCGAGATCCCGAAGGGTTCGCGGAACAAGTACGAGGTGGACCACGAGAGTGGCCGCATCTACCTCGACCGCATGCTCTTCACCTCGACCCGCTACCCGGCCGACTACGGCTTCGTCGACGGGACCCTCGGCGAGGACGGCGACCCGCTCGACGCGCTCGTCATCCTCGAGGAGCCCACCTTCCCGGGCTGCGTCATCAAGTGCCGCGCCATCGGGATGTTCCACATGACCGACGAGGCAGGCGGCGACGACAAGCTGCTCTGCGTCCCGGCCTCGGACCCGCGCTGGGAGCACCTGCGCGACATCCACCACGTTTCCGAGT
Organism: Streptacidiphilus sp. MAP5-3; assembly: GCF_041262505.1. Lineage (NCBI taxonomy): Bacteria > Bacillati > Actinomycetota > Actinomycetes > Kitasatosporales > Streptomycetaceae > Streptacidiphilus > Streptacidiphilus sp. MAP5-3. The sequence continues at coordinate 117,537 of NZ_JBGCCL010000010.1, read as the reverse complement.
TCGACCGCCTGGAGATCCAGCACTTCTTCGAGGTCTACAAGGACCTGGAGCCGGGCAAGTCGGTCGAGGGTGCGCACTGGGTCGGCCGCGCCGAGGCGGAGGAGGAGATCACCAACTCCGTCAAGCGCCTCGCCGAGTCCGGCAAGAGCCACCACTGACCGGCGCCTTCGGGCACGACCGGCGCCGCCGTCCCTCCGCACCGGACGGCGGCAGCACCTGAGCCCAGCGGACCCGCGTCCGCTGGGCTCAGGCATGCCCTGGGGCTACGTCGAGGCTAGGTTGGGGCTCATGGCTGAGATCCATCGCACGACCCTGACTCCCGGCAAGCTCGAACTGCTCACCGCGCGGCTGTCGCAGCAGAGTTGGTACCTCGGGGGCGGCGGTGACGGAGATGCCGGTGCCGTGACGCCGGAGCTGTCCAGGGCGGGCGGATTCCGGCTGGACGACCCGGAGGGCGAGGTCGGGATCGAGTTCGCGGTCGTGCGCGACAGCGCAGGGCCGGAGCCGGTGGCCTACCTCGTGCCGATGGCCTACCGCAGCGCCCCGCTGGAAGGGGCCCCGGCCGAGGCCCTGATCGGGACGGCCGAGCACGGCGCACTCGGCACCCGGTACCTCTACGACGGCGAGCAGGACCCGGTGGTGACCGCCCAGCTGCGCGCCCTGCTGCGCGGCGAGGTGGTGCCGCAGGCGCAGAGCGAGAGCGACACCGTCGACCCGACGGTCACGGTGCACGGCACCGGTTCTGTCGACGGCGTTCCCGTCGAGCTCAGCCGCGTCCTGCACCCCGCCGGGCCCGACGACGAGCCCCGCCGCCACGTCGCCGCCGGGTGGACGCTGGCGGACGACACGACCGTACGCGGCGTCTTCGCCCGCGCCCTGGAGGGGTAGCTCCAGGACGTCCCGGCGAGACCCGGTCCTGGAAACAGGCCCTAACGCGGGGGGACCGGGTTGTCGTAGATGTTGTCCGGGGTCACGATCTCGGTGATCGCTCGGGCGAGAAGGGTGGACGGCTCCTGGCCCCCGGAGCTGATGTCCGTGTTGATCAGAAGCACCATCGTCGCCTTCTGCGAAGGCAGGTAGACGGTCACGCTCTCGTAGCCGGGCGTGGAACCGTTGTGCCCGATCCATCCGCTGGTCTCGAAGATGCCGAGGCCGTAGCTCGTGCCAGGGAAGCCGGTCGGAAGCACCTTGAGCCGCTCCGCCTGGGTCTGCGGGCTGAGCAGCTTTCCGGTGGCGACGATCTCGGCCCAGCGACGCAGGTCCTGGAAGTCGGAGATCATCGCCCCGGCCGCCCACGCCCAACTGGAGTTCCAGTGGGTCGTGTCCGCGACTTTGCCGCTCAACGTCTGGTCGGTGTAGCCGTGCGCGTGCGGGTCGGGGATCTCAGCGCCCCGGGGGAACAACGTGCGGTGCAGGCGGGCCGGGCGCAGCACCCGCCGGTGGATGAAGTCGGCCAGGCCCAGCCCGCTGACCTTCTCGACCACCAGACCGAGCAGGATGAGGTTGGTGTTGGAGTACTGGAACGTCTCGCCCGGCCGGAAGGTGTTCTTGTGCCTGAAGCCGTACCCGAGCAGCTCCCACGGAGTGAACGAGCGACCCGGGTCACTCAACAGCGCATGCGTGAAATCCGCGTCCGCGGTGTACGGGAACAGGCCGCTGCGCATCTCGGCGAGCTGACGCAGCGTGATCCGGTCACCGCACGGGACGCCGTGGATGTGGGCGCAGATCGGGTCGTCGAGCCGGATCCTGCCCTCGTCGACGAGCTCGAGCAGCGCGGTGACCGTGAAGGTCTTGGTCTCGCTGCCGATCCGCATGAACAGGTCGGTGGCCATCGGTGTGCCGGTGGCGGTGTCGGAGACACCGGTCGCGCGGGTGTAGCTTCCCCTGCCCGGCAACCACACGCCCGCGATGACGCCGGGAATCGCGGCCTGCTTGCGGACGCCCTCGATGGCCGCGTCCAGCCGAGCGGTCAGCTCCGGGCCGAGACCGCCGGGCGGGCAGTCGTCCCCGCTCTGCGGCGCCCTGCTCCTGGCGTGAGCCGCCGCGGTGGAACTCGTCGCCATCGGGGCCAGCACCGCCGCCGCGAGGAGCGCCGCGGTGAATCCACGGCGGGAGGGGGTACTTTGCATGTCGGACGCCTCTTCCGGGTCAGGGGCTCAGGTGACCACGTCACCACCCGGACCCCGGCCGACGGCCCCCGCCCGGTATGCGTCCCACCGAGTCCACCCGTTTGGAGCCGCGCGGGCATCCGCGTGCAACGGACGACCGGTCCACGAAACGAAGCAACTCAGGGGCGGGCGTAGAAGTTCGGGGTGCCCATGATCCAGAGCGAGGCGGTCTTCACCACGGTGCCGGTGCGCGGGGCCTCGATGATGGTGTCCGCGCCCGTGTAGAGGGCGACGTGGTAGATGCCGTCCGGCTGGCCGTCGTGGGACCAGAACACCAGGTCGCCCGGTCGGAGCTGGCGGTAGGTCAGCGGGTGCGACTGGGCGTACTGGTCGGCCGCGTAGTGCGGCAGCGCGACGCCCGCGCGCTGCCAGGCGCGCATGGTCAGGCCGGAGCAGTCGTAGCCGGTCGGGCCCGCGCCGCCCCAGACGTACGGGGTGCCGAGCTGGGCGCGGGCAAAGGCGAGGACGCTGTCCGTCGACAGGACCGACAGCGGAGGTGGCGTCGGGGTGGGTGCCGCCGCCAGGGCGGTCAGGCGGGCGGCCTCGGCGGCGAGGGCGGCGGCGTGTTCCTGGGTCAGCTGCAGCGCGGTGCGCTGGGCGTCGGAGAGCTGGGAGAGCAGGGCGGTCTGCTGCGCGTCGAGGGAGGTGACCTGGGCCTGCTGGTCGCTCAGCTCCGTCTGCGCCTGCTTCTGGGCGGCCTCGACCTTGGCGGCCGCTGCGGCGGCGCGGGCGTCGGCCTGCTGCGCGGCCACCGAGGCGAGGACCGCGCGGGACGCGGTGGCGGACGCCTGGTTCAGCGCGTTCCGCGCCTGGTCGGACGCGCCGGACGCGGCCTGTTCCGCCAGCGACGCCGCCACCGGGTTCCGCGCGGCGATCAGTCCCGCCAGCCCCGCGAGCTGCGGCGGCCCGCCGTCCCGGTACTCCTGCGCGGCAAGCGCGCCCACCTTGCCCCACGCGGCGGTCCGCGCCGCGTCCGCGCGGACGGCGATGGCCGCGGCGGCGGCAGCGGCAGCGGCGGTCTTGGCCCGGGCGGCGACGGCGCCGTTGTAGGCCTCCACCGCGGACTCGACCTGCACGTTCACCGCGGCCTCGGCGGCCTGCGCGCTCTGCAGCTGCGCCGCGACGGCGGCGACCTGCGCCTGCAGCGCGGCAGCGGCGTCCTGCGCGCTCTGCAGCGCGGGAGCGCCGGGCCCCTGCGGGGGCGCGGGCGGGGCCGTGGCGAGGAGTGCCGGCAGTGAGAGCACCACGGCGGCGGCGAGGATCACCGCTCTGTGGCGCGCGGGGCGACGGGGCTTCACAGGACGATTCTGGCTGACCGTCAGATTAGGACGCGCGGCGAGCGGGCCAGATGAGTGACGGAGCATCAGACTGCGCGCGAGACACCGCCGGCGTGCGGATGGCCCTGCGCGTTCGGCCTGCCAGGTGGGAGGGTGGCTTGCCGCGCTCACGCGGCGGAGCCGCAGATCAGCAGAGCTCCGCGCCCCTGGGTAGTGCAACCTCCCCTCGTCGAGACCAAACCGTCAGAGACGCTTGCTGCGCCCCGCCGCGATCGCGCGGCGGCGCGCGGCGGCGGCTCGGCGACGGGCCGACTCGGCGGAGGCGGGTGGGGCGGTGGAGGGGGCGTGCTTGGCTGCGAGCCTGTTCAGGCGAGCCAGGCGGCGGACGCGGGCCTGGTCCAAGGGCGCGTACACGGCGTGTTCGAGGCGGGCGGTGACGCGCTGGGCCATGCGTTCGGCGAAGAGGTGGGCGCGGGTGGGTTCCACGCCCGGAGGCGTCGGCTTGCCGGCGATGAGGTCGAAGAACCGCTGGCGGGCCGCGTCGCCGCGGCGGTGCCAGCGGGCCTCGCGACGGCGTGCGCGGGCGAACTTGCGCGGGCGGTGGGCGTACCGCCATCGCGCCCACGGGCTGCGCGGGCGGGCGAGCCGCACCGCGGCGATCCAGGAGAGGCCCGGGACCATGATCCCCAGCATCCCGCTCCAGAACTTGCCCTTGAACAGCGCGACGACCGTGAAGCACGCGTTGACGGAGATGATCACGATGAGGCCCCACCGCACCGGCGTCCCCGGCGTCACGCCGAGCGGGAGGTAGCCGAGGAGCAGCAGCCCGGTGAAGAGGATCCCGATGATCACCGCGTCGACGGACTTGCGGCCCTGTTCGCTCCAGTAGACGTCCTCCAGGTGCAGCAGCAGGGCGAACTCGTCCAGGACCAGGCCGCAGCCCATGCCGAAGAACAGGCCGGCGCCGTCGATCCACGGATGGCTGCCGTCCGTGGCGAACACCGTGAACCCGGCGCCCAGTAGGAAGAAGATGCCGAAGACCACGTGGTGGATGTGCAGCCCGCCCGGCGTCACGTTGCCGGGCCACCACTTCACACCGCGCCGGATCATCCGGACGCTGAACCGGATGAACAGGAACGACCCGATGAACCCGACCAGCAGCAGGAAGAGCGGCTGCTTGCCGGGGTCCTGGATGTGGTGGGCGTAGAAGTCCCAGAACGGCCGGCGCAGGTGCATGTGGTGCAGCAGCGGCGGATTCAGGAACTGCGGATGCATGAGCGGGGGATGCATGAGCGGTGGATGCAGGAGCGGTGGGCGCATCAGAAGCCTCGCGTACGCTTCGCCGCGCCACGGGCCGGCCTCGGGCCCTCGCCCTGAGGCACCTTCAGGAAGAGGCGCGCCATCTCGCCACCGAGGTTCACCCCGACCGCCAGCGCCAACGCCACCGCCGCCGCGCGGATCACCGAGAGCAGGCCGGGGATCGGCTCGTTCTGGGTGAAGGAGAGCAGGCCGATGTAGATGAGCGAACCCGGTAGCAGCGGCCCGAGCGCCGCCGTCACATACGGGAGCGAGGACGCGTAGCGGTAGCGCGAGGCCATCTGGCCGAAGAGGCCGATCAGCATCGCCGCAGCGGCGGTGGCCACGATCGCGGAGACGCCCGCCTCGCGCAGCACGCCGTAGGTGGTCCAACCGACGCCCCCGAGGAGGGTGACGACCGGCAGTACCTGACGGGACGTCTGCAGCAGGACGGCGAAGAACAGCGTCAGCACCATCGCCGCCGGGAGCTGGATCAGCGGCGCGGCCCCCAGCGCGAGGGTCTGCTCGGGGTGCAGCCGGGCGCCGAAACTGACACCGACGTAGAGGACCAGGGTCACCCCGAGCACGATGCCGACGACCAGGTAGAGGACCTCCAGCAGTCGGGCGGCAGCGGTGATGTAGAAGCCGGTCAGCCCGTCGGCGACGGCTGCGACCAGCGCACGGCCGGGCAGCAGGGCGTACAGGCCACCGGTGATCACCACCGAGCCGCGCAGCTCGGAGCCGATCAGGGTGAGCCCGACACCGAGCGCGGCGGCGGGGGTGGCCGCGACGACGAACTGGTAGAACTCCGGCAGCCCGCGCGTGGAGATCAGCCAGGCGAGGCGGTCGCCGAGCACGGAGGCGGCGAAGGCGCAGATCAGCACCAGCCAGGCCTGCCCGTCGATCTTGCCGCCGACCAGCAGGGTGGCCGCTCCGGCCAGGCCGCCGGTGGCCAGGGAGAGCACCCAGGTCGGGTAGGGGTGCCGGTTGCGGCGGATCTCGGCGAGACGGCCGTAGGCCTCCTCGACGCCGACGTGCTCGGCCGTTATGTCGGCGACCAGCCGGTAGACCGCCGCCAGTCGGGTGTAGTCGGAGCCTCGTCGGCGCACCACCCGGGTGGAGGTGACCGGCGGCGCCATCAGCGACGGCTGGTAGGTGATCGCGATCAGGGTGAAGGTGACCTGCGGCTCGCAGCGGTCCAGGCCGAGCGCGTGCGAAACGCCGAGCATGGCGGCCTCGACGTCCTCGGCGGCCTCGCCGCTGGCCAGCAGCAGCTCGCCGATACGCAGCGTCAGGTCGAGGACGCGGGCGACCTTGGGCGGGCTCGGCTCGTTGCCGCGCTCCTCGGACTCGGTGCGCTCGAAGGCGGGCCGTTCGGACATCGGCGTGCGCAGCAGCGTCCGCATCCGGTCCGGCCAGGGGGCGGAGCCGGGCGCACCCTTGCGCAGCGAGACGATCGGTATGCCGGCGGTCGGGGTGTAGCCGAAGTGCGCCCAGTCGCTGTCGGGCTCCATGGTCTCCGTGGACACCTCGGAGGACGGCTCCAGGGAGGCGGGCGTGGTGCCGACCAGCTCGGCGTGGCCGAGCAGACCCGGAGTGACCGTCAGCTCGTCGCCCGGCTTCTCGTCCGGCTCCGAATCCGACGGCTCGCCCGGCTTGGCGCCCGGCTTCGCGTCCGACGGCTCGTCCAGCTTCTCGTCCGGCTTCTGGTCCGGCTCTTCGCCCGGCTTGCTGCTCGGCTGTTCACGCCCCGCCTCGGACTGCTCCGGCTCCTGGTCCGGACGTCCTGGCTGCCTGCCCTTGGGCACCTGCCGCTCCCCTCATGTATCCGGCTCCAACCTTGCCTGATCACGAGGGCTGACGCACACTTGCCCACCATCGTGACAGAACGGACACCTGGGCCGGAACGGGTTCACGTCGCGAGCAGGCCGCGTCCCAGCCAGTCGGAGTCGTCCCGAACGCCCGGGAGCGCGAAGAAGTAGCCGCCGCCCGTGGGCGAGATGTAGTCGACCAGCGGCTCGTCGATCAGCCGCGTCTGGGTCGCCTCGAACTGGCGGACGACGTCCTGCTGGTAGCAGCAGAAGGCCAGGCCCATGTCCAGGTCTCCGACGGCGTCGATGCCACGGTCGTAGTTGAAGCCGCGACGCAGGATCCGGGAGTCGTCGGTCCTCGGGGTGCGCGGGTTGGCCAGCCGGATGTGGGCGTCCAGCGGGATGGCGTTGCCCTGCGGGTCCTTGGCGTAGTCGGGGACGTCCGTCTCGTTCGCGCCGTCCAGCGGGGCGCCGGTGTCCTTGCGGCGGCCGAACATCAGCTCCTGTTCGGTGAGGGAGACCCGGTCCCAGAACTCGACCAGCATCCGGATGATCCGGATCACCTGGTAGCTGCCGCCGGTCGCCCAGGCGGGCTCGCCCGAGCCGGGCTGCACCCAGACCAGCCGGTCCATCTCCCGGCCGGAGCCGACGTCCGGGTTGGCGATGCCGTCCTTGAAGCCGAGCAGGTTGCGCTGGGTCCCGGTCGGACGCGGCAGGCTCTGGAAGCCGTCGATGCGCCACTTGACCTGCATCAGGCCACGGGTGTGCTTGGCGATGTCGCGCATGGCGTGCAGCACGGTGTCCTGGCGGGAGGCGCAGATCTGCAGGCTGAGGTCGCCGTGGCACTCGGCCGGGTTCAGGTTGTCGTTGGGAAAGGTCCGCATCGGGGTGAGCTTGGCGGGCTTCTGCTTCGCCAGGCCGAAGCGGGCGTCGAAGAGCGACGCCCCGACGCCGACGGTCACCGTCAGGTCGTCGGCGGGGACGACCGGGCCGAGGATGCCGTTGTCGGAGGGCGGCGCGCCGACGCCCAGGTCCGGCGGGTTGCCGCCGGAGGTGAGGAAGCGGATCCGGTCGGTCAGCGTGTGGAAGAGCTGTTCCAGGCCCTTGCGGTCCTGGGCGATGACGGTCATCGACAGGAAGGCGGCGAAGGCGGGCGCGGGGGTGGTGATCCCGGCCTGCTGCGGCCCGTGGAACGCGACGCTGCCGGTACTGAACGCGCCGTCGCCGGTGGACGCGCTGTCCGCCTGCGCGGACGTCGCGGTGGCGCCGGTCAGCGTCAGCGCGCCTCCGGCGAGGGCCGCACCGGCCGCACCCGCGCCGAGCGCGGACTTCACGAAGGTGCGCCGGGAGGAGCCGAAGCCGAACGGGCAGGAGCCGGCGGGGACGTCGGACGGGGTACCGGTGGCGTGGTCGGTCATCAGGCGGACTTCCGGATCTCAAGCAGGTCGGGGATGGGCGAGAGGTCTTCCAGCAGCTGGCCGAGCGCGCCGTTGAGGGTGGCGCGCAGCGTCGGGTCGAGCTGCTCGACCGGGGTCCAGCTGCCGTCCGCCTGCCGGGCCTGCTGCAGCAGAGCGCCGAAGCGGGTGATGTCGGCGTCGACGGTGCCGAGCAACTGCGGGCTGCGGGCGCTGATCAGCGGGCGGAGCAGGGTGAGCAGCTCCTTGGTCCCGGCCAGGTTCGCCTGCGCGGTGGCCAGGTTGGTGCCGCTGCCCTCGTCGGTGTCACCGGTGAGCTCGAACTGGAGGGTGTTCTCCAGGATCTCGTGGGTGCGCAGCGGCAGGTCGGACGGGTCGAAGTCCTGCGCCGGGAAGGCCTTGCGCAGCCCGGTCACGTCGGTGGCCAACTCGTCGGCGACGGGCGCGAGCTGAGCGGCGGACTGGCCGTGCCAGAGGCCGTACTCCAGGCGGTGGAAGCCGTGGAAGTCCGGGTCGGCAACGCCCAGCGGCAGCCCGTCGGCGCGGCCGTTGATGCGCTTGTCGAAGTCCTCGAAGGTGCCGTAGGCGGCGCCGAGGGAGGAGTACTGGACGTGCGCGGTCAGCCAGTCCTGCCTGGCGGCGGCGAGGTCGCCCGCGTGCACGTCGGCGGCCAGCTTGGCGGTCTGGCCCTGCAGCGTGGCCAGGCCCGCGTCGACGTACTGCTTGTAGGCGGCGAGCGGCGCCGCCAGGTCCTGCTCGGAGACGGGCAGCACGGCCGCGACGGCGGCTCCGCCGGAGACGGTGACGGCGGCGGAGGTGACCGCCTGACCCCCCGTCGGCACGCAGCGCCAGGCGTAGCTGCCGGAGCCGATGGTGGCGACCAGGGCGCGGGTGGTTCCCGGGGACGGCGACCACCGCGCCGGCGGCGACGGCTGGTACGGCGACCGCGGCGACGGGCACGAGCCACTTCCGTCGGCGTGGGGAGGCGGGCTCCGGAGCGGCGGCGGGCGCGGACTGCGGCTCGGGAGCGGGAGCGGGCTTGGGAGCGGGCGCGGCGGCGGGCTTGGGAGCGGGTGCGGGCGTACGGACACCGCGCAGAAAGAGCGTCAGAACCACGGCCAGGTAGGCCACATACGCGGCGACCTGGAGCCAGGTCATCTGCGTGGTCAGGTTGAGGATGCCCTGGACCAGCGTCGCGTACCAGGAGTTGGCGTCGATACTGCCGCTCAGGTCGACCGCGAAGCTGCTGCCGCCGGGGAGGACGCCGCCCTCCTGCAGGTCGCGCAGACCGTAGGCGAGGACGCCTGCGGCGATGACGATGAGCCCGAGCCCGGTCCAGGTGAAGAACCGGGTCAGGTTGATCCGGAGCACCCGCCGGTACAGGCCCCAGCAGAGCGCGGTGGCCAACAGCAGGCCGATCGCGGCGCCGATCAGCGGGCCGGTGGACTCCCCCGCCGTCTGCGCGGTGGTCCAGATGAAGAGTGCGGTCTCCAGTCCCTCGCGTCCGACCGCAAGGAAGCTGGTGACCACCAGCATCCCCGACCCCATCGCCAGTGCCGCGCTGACCTTCTCCTTGAGCTCGCTGGAGAGGTTGCGCGCGTTCTTGCGCATCCAGAAGACCATCGCCGTCACGAAGGCGACGGCGATGACGCTGAGACAGCCGCCGAACGCCTCCTGCGCCGTGGCCGACAGGTTGGCGGAGGTGAAGGTGAGCACCGCGCCGAAACTGAGGGAGAGTCCGACCGCGGCGGCCACGCCCGTCCAGACCTGCGGAAGCCGACCCTTCTCGCCGCCTCTGACCAGGGTCGCGACGAGGATGGAGACGACCAGACCGGCCTCCAACCCCTCCCGCAACCCGATCAGGAAACTGGGAAACGCGTCGTCCCACATGCGAAGGACCCCTCCAGTACGGCAGCACGGACCGATCGCCTTGCAGCGATTAGGTTAGGCTTACCTTACTGGATGATCGATCGGGCTCCTTCAGGGGTGGGTCGGGACCGGAAAGCGGGAGGCGGGAGCGCCTCAGGCCACGTGGACGTCGGCCGTCGCCGATGTCCGGTCCACGGTGTAGTGGTGGTGACCGACGCCGGCCAGCAGTTGCGCACGGAAGGCGAGCGTGCCGCGCTCCGCCGCCCGGACGGAGGCGTGGTACGCACCCTCCGCACCGCAGCCGACCAGGCGCCAGTGTCCGCCGTTCACCCGCTCGTCCACGCAGAGCCGGACGACGTCGCCGCCGAAGTCGTCCGAGGCGCCGAACGCGGCGAGGTGGATCCGGGCGCCCAGCGCGACGGAGTGCGGCGTACCTCGCAGCTCCACGGAGGACTTGGCGAAGGCCGGGGCGGCGGTGACGACGGTGGCGACGGCCAGACCGGCGGCGACGAGCGACGAAGCGACAAGCGCCGTGGTGGCGCGACGTGTGGACATGACGGTCCTCGATCTGTCACTGGAGTGGGGGGCTGCGAGCGCCCGCTACGGGCGATGACAGCGTGTCGAGATTCGCAGATCCAGGACCCGTCTTCAACCGGCCGAACGGCGGGGTCGAGGCAGGACGTCAAGCCGCCGTGAGACGGAACACCGGACGGGCCGAACCGTCGCTCGACGAGGCGAACTCCAGTCGGACCGGGGCCCCTTGCCAGATCCGGTGCGCGGGCGCGGGGGCCAGCTCGGCACGGATCCGGAACCCCTCGTCCAGCTCGACGACGGCGCTGCTGCCCAGGGCGTGGATCCTGCCCCTGCCGGTGCTCAGCTCCCAGTCCAGGTCGGCGCCGCCGCAGCTGGTGCAGAGCACGCTGAAGCCCGGGAGAGAGGTGGCACACCAACGGCACCGCAGGTAGCGCAGCTCGCCATGGGCGAGGCCGTCGTGGAACATCGCGCTGGGATCCGCCTTCATCGGTTGCCTCCTCCAACCTTCACGAACGATCGTTAAGTTAGGACGCGGATCACGCCGCTGTCCAGTGGGAGGACAGCCGAATTCTGCGTAGAATCACCGAACGATCGCTCAGTCACACGGGTCGAAGCTCGCCACACGAAGGACGGTTCCGATGCGCCCTGCCGGTCAGACCGCGCTGCTGGAGGCCGCCCGCCAGGAGTTCGCCGAGCGGGGCTTCGGCAGCGCCTCGATCAGGGACATCGCCCAGCGGGCCGGAATGAGCCTGTCAGCGATGTATCACTACTACTCCGGCAAGCAGGAGTTGCTGCACGCCCTGCTGGACGAGGGCATGGACCGCTACGTCGCCGCGGTCGCCGACGCGCTCGGCCGGGTCAGCGAATCCCCTGCGGACCGGCTCAGCGCGGTGGTCGCGGCGACGACCCGCTTTCGCGGCGAGCATGCCGCGCGGAGCAACATCCTGCTCCTGGAGGAGCGCAGCCTGGACGGCGACCGCTTGGAGCGATACGCCCGCAGGCAGGCGGAGGCCACGAACTTCTTCCGCGACCCGATCGACGCGGGCGTGGCGTCGGGCGAGTTCCTCACGCCGTACCCGGACGAGGCCCGCCGAGCGGTCATCGCGATGTGCAACGCGGTGGCCCAGTGGTACCGCGAGGACGGTCCGCTGAGCCTGGACGCCTTGATCGACCGGCACGTTGAGCTGGCGCTCACCCTGGTCGACTACCGCCCGCAACGGAACTGGTCCGCACGCCGGTAGTCGCACCACGTAAGGGGCGCGGGGAACTGCGCGAGCACCGGCTCAGCCCGTCACGCCCACGCGGCGGAGTCGCAAATCAACACAGCCCCGCGCCCCTGATAGTGCAACTACCTGCGCGAGCACCGGCTCAGCCCGTCACGCCCACGCGGCGAAGCCGCAAATCAACACAGCCCCGCGCCCCTGACAGTGCAACTACCGCACTGCGAACAGTCGGCGTCAGCCGTTCTGCTGCTTCGCGACCTGCTCGCGGACCTCGTCCATGTCGACGGCGCGGGACTTCTCGATGACCTCCTCCAGCGCGGGCGCAGGCAGCGCGCCCGGCTGGGCGAAGATGACCGTGCGGTCGCGGATCACCATCAGCGTCGGGATGGAGCGGATGTCGAACGCCGCGGCCAGCTCCTGCTGCGCCTCCGTGTCGACCTTGGCGAAGACCAGGTCCGAGTGCTTCTCGGACGCCTTGTCGTAGACGGGCGCGAACTGAGTGCACGGGCCGCACCACGACGCCCAGAAATCGACGAGTACGAAGTCGTTCTTGTCGACGATCTCGTTGAAGTTGTCCTTGGTGAGCTCGACCGTGGCCATGTTCCGCACCTCTCTCTTGGTCCGCTTCGATCCGACTCGGTCCGCCGGGTCCAACAGATGCCCTTTCCAGGCTATTCCGTCCCTTCAAGCCCCGGGTCGTCGCGGAGCGTGTCGGCGAGGCCCTTGGGGTCGGTGCCGAGGGTGCGGTAGACGGCCGCCAGCAGTTCCTGGACCCGGTGCGGGGTGATCGACATCGACTCCGCGACCTGGTGCACGTCCTTGCCCCCGGCCGTCAGCCGCGCCGCGTGCAACTGCGGGGCGGTGAGGTCGCGGGAGGGCAGCGGACGCAGCTTGTGCGGGCTGACGCCGGAGGCCTGCAGCTCCCGGCGGGCGCGGTCGACCAGGCTGGTCGCGCCACAGCCACGGGAGATCTCCAGGCCCTGGTCCAGCGCGACGACCGCATCACGCAGCCGTCCGACGCGGCGCAGCGCGGCACCGTAGTCGACCAGTGCCTGGGCGTGCTCGTACGCGGCCGGGGACTGGCCGAGCAGGCCCACGGCCTGCTGCAGCAGGTCCACCTCGTTGCCGGGCTCGGCGACCTGCGCGCAGTGGCGCAGCGCCATTCCCTCCGCCGAGTTGGTCCCGGCCCGGGAGGCGCGCTTGTACGCCTCGGCGGCCAGCGCCCGGGCGCGCTCCGGCTCGGTGTCCTTGATCGCCACGGCGAGGTGGCTGAGCCAGGGCGACCAGACGGTGTTCTGCCAGCCGCGCGCCTCCAGCGAGGCGCCCGCCTTCTCCAGCTCCACCGCCGCCTCCGCGCGGCGGCCCTGGGCCAGCAGCAGCTTGCCGTAGAGGGCGGGTGCGTCCGGCAGCACCGGCGCGGGCGGGAAGTTGGCGGGACGGAACTCGTGCTCGGCGGCCAGGCGGACCGCGTCGGTGATGCGGCCCTGCGCGAGCATGGTGTCCACCAGCACCGCGACGATGTCCCACTGGAGCGGCATTCCCCGGCCAGACCGCTCCGACTTGCGCAGCGTGCTGTGCAGGAACTTCTCCGCATCGACCAGCTTGCCGAGCCGGAACAGCACCAGGGCCTGGAAGAAGTTGGCGAAGCCGAGGTGGCCGCCGCTCCAGCCCATCAGCTCGAACTCGCGTGCGGCGTCGGCGAAGAGGTCGCGGGCGCGGTCCAGCCGGTCGTTGTAGATGTAGGTGACGCCCAGCATCACCGGGATCTCGAAGCCCCAGGTCTGGTTGGTCCAGCCGAGGCCGTCGGCCGGGAGACCGCGCTCCAGGCCGTGTTCGGCGAGGCCCAGGGCCTGGGTCGAGTTCTCGCCGCGCATGGTGAGGTCCCAGGCGCGCAGCACCTGGACCGCGCGCGAGCCGTCGTCGCGGCCGGCGAGGTGCTGTGCGGCCAGCACGTCGAGCTGGCGCGAGGTCTCCTTGCCGTCCACCTCGTTGCGGAGCAGCAACCGCCACATGAAGGACGCCGCCTGCAGCCGGGTCTTGGCCGGGCCGTCGGGCATCCGGGCGATCTCGGCGCCGGTGACCGTGACCGCGTCCTGGACCCGGTTGGTGTGGGTGAACGCCTGCCCCAGCCGCATGGTGGCCTTCTCGCGCAGGCTCTCGTCGAGGCCGGGGACCTCGTTCATGGCGAGCCGCAGCTGGTTGACGGTGTAGCCGGGGTCGATCAGCCGGACGGAGCAGGCGAGTTCGTACCGGATCTCGGCCACCTCCTCGTCCGCCGGGGGCTCGCGCAGCGCGCGCTCCAGGCAGCTGCGGGCGGCCTCGGGCGCGCCCATGGCCAGGTGCTCGTGGGCGGCGGACCGCAGCTGCTCGACCACCTGCGGGTTGTCGTCCGGGTGCAGCTGGATCAGGTGGCGGGAGGCGGCGGCCATGCCCTTGCCCGAGCTGATCACCTCGTCGGCGGCGCGGCCGTGGATGCTGGTGCGCATGGCCGGGAAGGTGATCGACTGGTAGACGGCGGAGGCGACCGTCGGGTGGACGAACTGGTAGTCCCGCCCGTTGCGGGTCAGGATCGACTCGTCGACCAGCTTGGTGACGGCGGTCTCGGCCTGGTTGAGCGGCAGCCCGGACACCCGGGAGATGGTCTCCATCTCGAACGCGGTGTCCAGTACGGCGGCGGCGAAGGCGGCCCGCTGGACGTCGGTGCCCAGCCGCTCCAGGCGCTTGCCGATGGCCGGACCGCTGCCCTGGGCGACGAGGCTGCGCAGCTGGTCGATGTTCTCGTCGATCGCCTCCAGCTTGCCCTCGCGCAGGCGGTCGATCAGGTTGCTGACCTCCAGCGGGTTGCCCTCGGTGATGGTCCAGCAGGTGTGGCAGAACAGGTCGTCGGCGTCCTCGCCGAGCCGGTTGCGGACCATCGCGTCGACCGCGCTGCGGCCGAGCCGCCCGAGCTCTATCAGCTGACCGCGACCGCCCAACTGCCGCAGTTCCTCGCGCAGTCCGTCCTCGACGCCCTCAGGCAGCTCCTCGTTGCGGTAGGCGAGGGCGACCAGCAACGGCAAGGGCGAGATCTGGCCGAGATAGCCGGTCAGCCAACCCAGCGACTCCTTGTCGGCCCAGTGCAGGTCGTCGACGACCATCAGCACCGGCCCGCGGTTGACCGCGAGTTGGGTGACCACCCAGCTCAGCGCCTCGAGCACACCGAAGGCGTCGGCGGGCTGGTCGCCCGGCCGCGGTGGGACCAGGCCGAGAGCGGGCGCGGCGATGTCGTACCAGCCGCCGAAGATCTCACGGCGCTTGGCCTCGGTCATCTTGGCCAGCGCGGGCTGGAGCAGGTTCCGGGCGACGTGGAAGGCCGCGTCCTTCTGCTGCTCACCGGCGCGGGCGTGGAGCAGCAGGATGTCCTTGCGGCCGTCCGGACCGACGGCGTTGGCAGCGTTGCGCAGCCGGTGCAGCAGGCTGGTCTTGCCGAACCCCGCGCGGCCCCGGTAGAGCAGCAGGCCACCGGGGTTGGTGTCGCCCGCAGCGACGTCGGCGCGGAGCGCCGTCAGGGCGGCCTCGCCCTGCCCGATCGGATCCTCACGCTCGTAGAGCTGACGCTCTTCCACGACCTGCTCCGCTCTTGCCGGCTGGCGGCTGTCGTCCCCGTGCTCGTCCGTCGGCCCGCCGATGGGTGATCTGCGGGCGGTCGGCCTACGTCCTGCTGCGGCCTGACGTCCTGTTATCCGGTTCGAGCCTAACCAGCCCGGACGGCCCGCGCGGGCGTATCGGCGGATCCTGTCGCTGTGTTCAGGACAGACCACTTCCGCCAACTCTGGTCGATAATTGAGCATATGGCCGACCGATTGCTCAACAAGATTGATCGGTTGAGCTAACGTCGGTCCTGGTTCGTACGGGGGGACCGCCGGACCGGTCGCGGGCTGAAGCAGGCCGGACAGGACGAGGGACGAGGAGGACGAGCCGATGAACACGAGCGCGGGCGAGATCACGATCCCCGGGCAGGTGCGGGTCAACCCGCTGCGCGACGCAGCCGCCGCACACAACCTCGACTGGCTGCGGGCGCACGGCATGCTCCGCGACGCCGAGGCAGAGCGGCACTACGACCGTTGGAACATACCGCAGTTGGCCGCGGTCAGCTTCCCGGACGCCGGGCTCGCGGACCTGTGCCTGGCGGTGGACCAGTGCGCCTTCTACTTCCTCTTCGACGACCAGTTCGACGCCGACCTCGGCATGCTTCCGGCCGAAGTCGCCAGAGTCTGCGCCCCGTTGATCACCACCCTGCACACCGGGCGGTCGCCCGAGAAGCCCTCGCCGGTGGAGTCGGCCTTCGCCGACCTGTGGCGCCGCGAGAGCCAGGGCATGTCGCCGCGTTGGCGCGCCCGTGCGGCGCACCACTGGGAGGGCTACTTCAGCGCGCACCCGAACGAGGCGCTCGGCCGTCGCACGCTCCACACGGACGACTACCCGAGCCGCGCGGCCTACATGGTGCTCCGGCGCGGCGCGTCGGGCGTGGACACGGTCCTCGACATGGTCGAGCGGATCCTCGGGGAGATCCCCGCCACCATCTTCCACAACCCACAGGTGACGCTGATGCGTCAACTCGCCGGGGACGCACCGGCGGTGAACAACGACGTGTACTCCTACCCGAAGGAGGCCCCGCGCGGCGACGTCTACAACCTCGCGGTGATCCTCCAGCACGAGCGCCAGTGCGGCCTGGACGAAGCCTTCGCCCTGGTGCACGGTGACGCCATGCGGATGGTCGACGAGTTCTACCGCCTCAACGAGCTCGTCCCGGGGCTGTGCGTCTCGCTGGGGCTCACCCCGTCGGAGACGGAGGCGACTCTGCGGTACCGCGAGGGTCTCGCCGACTGGATGCGCGGCTACTTCACCTGGGAGGCGAGCACCATCCGCTACCGCCCCGAAGGGGCGCTGCCGTTGGACCAGCCGAACTATCTGGAGGAGCTTCTCTGAGAGGAACGTTGCAACACTCAGGGGCGCGAGCAACCACCCTGTGCGGATGGCCCTGATCGTTCCAGGACTTCCCCCACAGGGTGGTTGCTCGCGCAGTTCCTCGCGCCCCTTAGGTAGTGCAACTGCCCCTTGGCTCAAGCTTCAGCAGGAACCGGCACGGCCCGCTGTTCGCGGCGGGTCGTCAGGTAGATCGCGCAGGCGCAGAGGACGACCGCGATCGTCGCGCACAGGGCCTGGTACGGCACCGTCGTGATCAGCGCCGCGCCGGCGGCTATGCCGACCGACTGGCCGCCGGTGACCAGGAAGTTGTCCGCACCGGAGACGCGGCCCAGCAGCTCCTCGGGGGTGTTGAGCTGCATCGCCGACATCGCGCCCACGATGATCAGCGGGACGCCCGCGCCCAGCAGCAGCCCGCCGGTGACGACGACCCAGTCGAGCCGCACCATCAGCAGCAACGCGCCCCCCGAGACCAGCGCCAGCCCGAGTGCCGCGAGCAGTCCGGGGCTGGTGCGCTGCATCAGTGGTCCGGCCAGGATGCCGCCGGCCAGGCCGGAGATGCCCATCGCGGTGGACAACACGCCCATCCAGGACGGCGCGTGGTGCAGGCCGGTCGTCGCGATCGCGATACCCAGCGTCTCGAAGAAACCGACGACGAAGAGCGCCACCGTCATCACCAGCGTCAGCTGCCGCAATACCGGAGTCCGCATCAGATAGCGGAAGCCCTCCGTCGTCTCGCGCAGCCAGTGGCCCTCGCTCGGCTGCGGACGCTCCTCCTCGACGCGGATGAACGACCAGCACAGGACCGAGGCCGCGAAGGTGGCCGCGTCCAGCGCGGCGACCGCGCCGCCGCCCGCCAGGGAGAGCAGGCCGACGCCGAGCGCCGGGGTGATCAGACGCTGGCCCTGCGTCAGTGCCTGGGTCAGGCCGTTGGCGTTGCCCAGTTGCTCGGACGGGACCAGCTGCGGCAGCAGCGCCGTGGTGGCCGCGCTGGTGATCGAACTGGAGATCCCGTAGAGGAACATCACCACGAAGACCAGCCAGACCTGGTCGGCCCGGTGGACCAGCGCCAGCGAGAGCACGAGCAGGCCGGTCAGCGCGTTGGTGAGGATCAGCAGCGGACGTCTGCGGACCCGGTCGACGAGTATGCCGGTGAGCGGCGAGAGGAGCGTGCCGCAGGTGAGGCAGAGGAAGGTGATACCCGCCGTGGCGGTGGAGCCGGTCAGCTCCTTGACCCAGATCGCGGCGGCCAGCCAGAGCGCGTAGTCGCCGATGGTGCTGAGGGTGTTGCCGAGGAAGAACAGTCGCATCCGTGATGTTGCGAAGAGCTCGCCCATGGCGTCTCTCAACCTTCCTGCTGGTCCAGTGAGTAGGGGGTGGTGGAAACGATGAATTCGAACGGGACGGCGCCTTCGGGGCGCAGCGACGGGTCGTGGAAGCGCGGCCCCTGGATCGCCAACAGCCTTTCCATGAGCTCCTCCTGGAGCTGCGCCATCTCCTCCGGCGTGCAGAACAGCAGGAACTGGCTTTCACCGGAGACCTTCTGGACCGCCCTCGGGTAGGTGTCCCGGTCCCGCTGGTACCGGCGCTTGCGCTCCTGCCAGCGCTCGGTCGTGACGTCCAGCAGCGTTCTTGCGGCCCGCGTGACCGCCGGATCCGGCTCGTCGTAGTCGAGCCGGAGGCTCACCGCGCCCGGCTTCCAGGGCCGTTCGCGGCCGACGCCGCCCTCGGCCTCCTCGACGAAGCCGTACTTGGCGAGCGACCGCAGGTGGTACGAGATGTTCGACGGCGTGCCGCCGACGATCTCGGCAGCCTCGGTCGCCGTCAGGGTGCCGTGCAGCACGAGCGCCTCGACCAGTGCCATCCGCAGCGGGTGGGCGAGCGCGCGCAGGGCGCGCGGGTCGGTGATCCTGCGCGGCGTGAGATCGGCGGCCGCTTCTGCGCCGTCCACCGGTTCGGTCGGTTCCATGGAAGGAACGTAGCATCGAAAGAACCCTTTCGAAAGGCTTCCTTCGAAAGATTCCTTTCGAACTTCGCTACGCCTCACGGTCGAGCCCCGACCGGTACCGCGGTACCGCCGGGCACCGGGGATCGGTCCCGGCGTGCCGGGGCGACGGGCGGGGGCGCTTCTAGCGTTCTGCGCAGGGCTGCCGGACATGCCGACGCGGCCCGGACGGACCTCGGAGGGAACCGCTCCCGTGATCGAAATCCAGCACCTGGTCAAGCGCTACGGCGACAAGACCGCCGTCGACGGCCTGAACTTCACGGTCAAGCCCGGTGTGGTCACCGGCTTCCTCGGCCCCAACGGCGCCGGGAAGTCCACCACCATGCGCATGATCCTCGGCCTGGACGCGCCGACCAGCGGCAGCGTCCTGGTCAACGGCAAGCGCTACCACCAGCACGCCGCCCCGCTCCAGGAGGTCGGCGCGCTGCTGGAGGCCAAGTCGATCCACCCGGGCCGCTCCGCCTACAACCACCTGAACTCGCTCGCCCTCACCCACGGCATCCCGCGCCGCCGGGTGGACGAGGTGATCGAGCTGGCCGGTCTCGGCAAGGTGGCCAAGAAGCGTGCCGGTGCGTTCTCGCTCGGCATGGGCCAGCGTCTGGGCATCGCCGCCGCGCTGCTCGGCGACCCGCAGACGATCATGCTGGACGAGCCGGTCAACGGTCTCGACCCGGAGGGCGTGCTGTGGATCCGCACGCTGCTCACCAACCTCGCCGCCGAGGGCCGCACCGTCTTCGTCTCCTCGCACCTGATGAGCGAGATGGCGCTGACCGCGACCGACCTGATCATCGTCGGCCGGGGCAAGCTGCTCGCCGACACCACCGTGGCGGACTTCATCGAGAGCGCGGGCGGCGACAGCGTCAAGGTCGTCTCCTCGGACGCCACCCGTCTGCGCGAGCTGCTTCTCGGCCCGGACGTCACCGTGACCGGTGCGGCCGGCTCGGAGGAGCTCCAGGTCAACGGCCTGACGGCGCGTGAGATCGGCCAGAAGGCCGCCGACGCCGGCATCGCCGTCTACGAGCTGACGCCGCAGGTCGTCTCGCTGGAGGAGGCGTTCATGGCGCTGACCGGCGACACCGTCGAGTACCGCAGCAACGGCAGCACGGGCGCCACGGGCGCGGGTGCCACCGGCAGCGCGGGCGACAAGGAGCAGAAGGAGGTCGTGGCCGCATGAGCACGACGCTGACGGCGACCGGTGACGTCGCTTCCGCCGGCCTCGGCGGCACCGACGCCACGCCGCGCTACAAGGTCACCTTCGGCCGCGTGCTGCGCGCCGAGTGGGCCAAGTTCCTCTCGCTCCGGTCCACCTGGATCACCCTGGGCGTCTCGCTGCTGCTGCTCGTCGGCATCGGCATCATGTCCGCCTACCGCTACAACCCGGCCGACATGCACGGCCCGGCGGCGGACGCCAAGGACGCGATCGCCCTGGCCCTGCGCAGCGTCGAGCTGGCGCAGCTGGCCGTCGGCGTGCTCGGCGTGCTGGCCACGGCCGGTGAGTACACCACCGGCATGATCCGCTCCACGCTGACCGCCGTGCCCAAGCGCCTTCCGGTGCTCTGGTCCAAGCTCGGCCTGTACTTCGTGGTCGTGCTCGTCGTCTCCACCGCCGGTGCGTTCGCGTCCTTCCTGGGCGGCGAGGGCTTCCTCTCCGGCAAGCCGATCGCGCTGACGCTCTCCTCCGCCGGCGTGCTGCGCTGCCTCTTCGAGGCGGGCTTCTACCTGGCGCTGGTCGCGGTCTTCGGCGCGGCGCTCGGCATGCTGGTCCGCTCGGTCGCCGGCGGCATCTCCCTGCTGGTCGGCACCTTCATGCTGCTGCCGATCTTCCTGGACATCCTGCCCAGCAGCTGGAAGCCGAACGTGTCGCCGTACCTGCCTGGCCTCGAGGGCGGCGCGGGCGGGTCGATGATCTCGCTGCACCAGGCCTCGGGCACGCTCTCCCCGGGCAACGCCACCTGGGTGCTGCTGGTCTGGGTCGCGGTCGCCATCCTCGGCGCCGCGTACCGCCTGAAGCGCACGGACAGCTAGGACCCGCTGCAAAGACCTGCTGCACCGACCATGGGGGACGTGGAGCG
Source organism: Streptacidiphilus sp. MAP5-3 (assembly GCF_041262505.1). Classification (NCBI taxonomy): domain Bacteria; kingdom Bacillati; phylum Actinomycetota; class Actinomycetes; order Kitasatosporales; family Streptomycetaceae; genus Streptacidiphilus; species Streptacidiphilus sp. MAP5-3. Next base: position 96,902 of record NZ_JBGCCL010000010.1, on the reverse strand, counting down.
GAGGCTGCCCCTCCGTTCGCGTCCCCCATGGTGCACTCTGAGGACATCATGCTGGGTTCAACAGTGAGTGGCACGACCGATCCCCTCTGGGACCATCCGCTCGCCCGCGCGTGGCTGCGCGTGCGGGCCTTCGACCGTGCGCGCCCGCAGCTGCTGGACTCGTTGATCGCCGCTTTCGTGCTGCTGATCGGCGTGGCCGGGCTCTTCCGTGGGGAGCACGACGACCTCTTCGGGATGCGTTCGGTCCCGGTGTGGGTGATCCCGGTGACAGCCGCCGCGCAGGCGGTGCCGCTGGTGTGGCGCAGGCGGGCGTCGCTGCGGGTCTTCGCCGTGGTGCTGCTGGTCTGCGCGGTGCAGTGGAGCCTCGGCGTCGCGCTGCGCAGTGACCTCAGCCTGATGATCGCCCTCTACGGCGTCGCCCGGTACGCGCCCCCGAGGCGGCTGCCGGTGGTCGCGGCGGCGGTGCTGCCCGTCGCGGCGGTACTGGCGTTCCGGGTGGAACCCCTGACACGGCAGCCGTGGGTGAGCCTCTTCTTCGTCGCCTGCGCGGTGACCGCCGCGTCCGCGCTCGGGCTGGCCGGACGGATCCGGCAGGCCCAACTGGCCGCGCTGGCCGACCGTGCGGCCACCCTGGAGATCGAACGCGGGCAGCGCGAAAAGCTCGCCACGGCCACCGAACGGGCCCGGGTCTCGCGCGAGATGCACGACATCGTCGGCCACAGCCTGGCCGTCATCATCGGCCTCGCCGACGGCGGCGCGGCCCAGGCCGAACTGCGTCCGGAGCGCGGCCCCGAGGTGCTGCGGATCATCGCCGAGACGGGCCGGGAGTCGCTCGGCGAACTGCGCCGCACCCTCGGCGCGCTCCGCGCCGACCTGCCCGACGGCGACGGGGAGGCGGGCGGCGGCGAGGTGCTGCACCCGCAGCCCGGCACCGCCCAGATCGCCGCCCTGTGCGAGCGGATCCGCGCGGCCGGGCCGACGGTCGGCTACACCACCTCCGGCGACACCGCGTCGCTGACGGCGGGCGTCCAACTGGCGGTCCACCGGATCGTCCAGGAGGCGCTCACCAACAGCCTCAAGCACGCCGGCCCGGCGACGGACATCCACGTCGCGGTCGCGGTCGACGGCCGCGCGGGCGAGGTCCGGGTCCGCGTCGACGACAGCGGCCCGGAGTCGTCCGGCGGACCGGCGCCCCGGGCGGAGACCGTGTGGCTGGAGTCGGCGCGGTCGGAGTCGGCCAGGCCCCAGTCCGCGCGGTTGGAGTCGGCCAGGCTTGAATCGGCCAGGCTTGAGTCGGCGCGGGAGTCCAGCGACCTTCCGCGAACCGGCGCCGGCCCGGCGGTGGGCGCGACGACTCCGGCAATCCCGCAGGCCGCTGCGCAGTTGTCGCAGTTGCCGGGGCACGGGCAGGGCCTGATCGGCATCCGCGAGCGCGCGGCGCTCGTGGGCGGCAGCGCGACCGCAGGACCGCGACCGGGTGGGGGGTGGACGGTGCGTGCCGTGCTCCCCACTAGGCTCGACGACGAGGACAACCCGCAGGAGCGCCCGTGACCACCGTCCTGATCGTCGACGACCAGCCGCTGCAGCGGATGGGCTTCCGGATGCTGCTGGAGAGCAGCCCCGAGACCACCGCCGTCGGCGAGGCGGCCCACGGCGCGGAGGCCGTCCGCCGGACCGCCGAACTCCGGCCCGACGTGGTGCTGATGGACATCCGCATGCCCGGCATGGACGGCATCGAGGCCACCCGCCGGATCGTCGCCGCCGGGGACCGCTCGCGCGTCCTGGTCCTCACCACCTTCGACCTGGACGAGTACGCCTACGGCGCGCTGCGGGCGGGCGCCTCCGGCTTCATGCTCAAGGACGCCCGCCCGGACGAGCTGCTCGCGGGCATCCGCGCCGTCGCGGCGGGCGACGCGGTCGTCGCCCCGGCGATGACCCGCCGTCTCCTCGACACCTTCACCGCGCACGGCGCTCCGCGCACACCCGGCGACGACCCGCGCCTCTCGCCGCTCTCGCAGCGGGAACGGGAGGTCCTGGCGGACATCGCAGCGGGCCTGACGAACGGTGAGATCGCCGCGCATCTCGTCCTGTCGGAGTCGACCGTCAAGACCCACGTCAGCCGCGTCCTGGGCAAGATCGGCGCCCGCGACCGCGTCCAGGCCGTGATCATCGCCTACGACGCAGGGCTGGCCAGACCCGCGTAAGCGCTCAGGGGCGCGGGGCTCTGCCGATATGCGGCTCCGCCGCGGGGCGCGAGACGCCACCCTGTGCGGATGGCCCTGAACGTTCGGTGCTCCACCTGCGTGGGATGGGGGTCCCCCCGCCGAAGGCAGGGGGATTGTCGCGCCCACGCGGCGGAGCCGCACATGAGCAGAGCCCCGCGCCCCCAGGCAGTGCAACTACCTCGTCTGCCGAAGTCGTGCTACGTTTTTGTACTGACTGGTCAGTTCAAAGATAGGACGGGGGACGACGATGCCGGAGACGTACACCGGAGCCTCGGTCGTCGCGGAGGCGCTCACGCTGGACGGGCCGCGCGGGCCCGTCTATCAGGACGTCAGTTTCCGTGCCGCACCTGGCCAGTTGGTCGCCTTCGCTGGCGAGACCGGCTCCGGTCGGACCAGCCTGCTGCTGACGCTCGCGGGGCGAATGCACCCGTCCTCCGGGTCCGCCGCCGTCGACGGCGAGGCGCTCCCCCGCCGGGCAGGCGGCGTGCGGAAGGTCGTCGCGCTCGGGCCCGTGCCCGGGGTCACCGATCTCGACGGTGGCCTCACCGTCGAGGAGCACCTGACCGAGCGTCTGCTGCTGCGCCGCCACGGTCGCCGGGCGCAGCGTCGCCTCGCCGCCGCGCTCGACGGCGCCGGGCTGGGCGAGGCCGAACTCCCGCTCCGCGCCGACGCGTTGACCGCGCTGCAGGGCTTCCGGGTCGGGATCGCCGCCGCGCTGCTCGGCGCTCCGCGCGTGCTCGTCGTCGACGACCTCGGCGACCGGCTCAGCACCGCCGACACCGCCGCCGCCTGGCAGACGCTCCGCACGCTCGCCGACGCCGGGCTGACCGTCCTCGCCGCAACCCGCGAAGCCCCGCCCGAGGCGGACCTCACGGTAGCGACGCGTCCAAGCAACAACGCCGAGACCGCACAGCCGGAACCGGAGCAGACCCATGCGTGACCGCATCACCCGCCGCCGTCCGCTGCGCGCCCTCTCCCTGGGTGGGCTGGAGCTGCGGCGCTTCCGCCGCGGCTCGCTGCCCCGGGCCGCGATCGTCGCGGTCGCGCTGCTGCCGCTGCTCTACGGCGCGCTCTACATCTGGTCGTTCTGGGACCCGTACGGCAACTTCGACAAGCTGCCCGTCGCCGTCGTCGACCTGGACAAGGGCGCCGACGTCAACGGCAAGCCCATGAACGCGGGCCACGACCTCACCACCCAGCTGCTCGACCGGGACACCTTCGACTGGCACGACGTCAGCGCCGCCCGCGCCGACGAGGGCCTGCGCAAGGGCGACTACTACATGACGCTGACCATCCCGGCGGACTTCACCGCCCGGATCGCGTCCAGCGGCAGCACCCAGGGCACGCCGGTGGACGGCCTCCTGGAGGCGCGCAGCAACGACTCCAACAGCTACCTCAGCGGCATCATCGCCAAGACCGCCTTCTCCGAGATCCGCGCTGCCTCCTCGTCCAGCGCCGTGCGCGGCTACCTCGACCAGATCTACATCTCCTTCGGCGACCTGCACGACCAGACCGTCCAGGCCGCGACCGGGGCCGGTCAGCTCGCCGACGGCGCGCGCACCGCGCAGAGCGGGGCGCAGCAGCTCGGCGACGGGCTGCGGCAGGCGCACAGCGGGAGCGGGGAGCTGGCCGACGGGCTGAACCGGCTGCACACCGGCGCTGCCCAGGCCGCCGCCGGGACGGCCGAGTTGGACTCCGTGGTGCACGGCGTCACCGACAGGCTGACGCCGACGCTGCGCAGCCACGCGACCGAGATCCAGCAGGCCGCGCAGGCCGTCTCCCTGGCCGCCGCGACCGTGCAGCAGATCGCCACCCAACTGCCCGCGGACACCGCCAAGGCGGTCACCGACGCGCAGACCGCGCACACGGAGCTGCAGCAGGTCTACGCCCAGCAGTGCCCGGCCCAGGCGGCCACCGGAACAGCACTGCCCGCACCGACGACGGCAGCCACCTGCAACGCGCTCCAACTCGCGGTCCAGGCGTCCGCGCAGACCGTGCAGGTCGCCCAGCAGGTCGACAGCGCCGTCAGCGGTGACAAGGGCCGGCTGGCCCAGATCGCCTCCGACGCCGGGACCGTACGCGGCTACGCCGACCAACTCGCCAAGGACGCACCGCATCTGGCCGACCAGATCGACGCCCAGGTGGCGAGGATCGACCAGTTGAACTCCGGAGTCGCCCAGCTCTCCACCGGCAGCGCGCAGTTGGCGGGCGGTGCGGAGAGCCTGAACTCCGGCCTCAACACCCTGGTCGGCGGCGCGGACCAGCTCGACGGCGGCCTCTACAAGCTGGCGGGCGGCTCGGACCAGCTCTCCGGCGCGCTCCAGAGCGGCGCGGCGAAGATCCCCGACCTCTCCGCCCAGGCCCGCACGGACCGCACCAGCGTGATGAGCGACCCGGTCCAGCTCGCCCTGGACCGGCTCAACCCGGCGGCGAACTACGGCACCGGCCTCTCCTCGTACTTCATCCCGCTGGCGCTGTGGGTGGGCATGATGGTCGCCTACATGCTGCTGCGCCCGCTCAACGCACGGCTGTTGGCCGCCAACATCCCCTCCTGGCGGGCGGCGCTGGCCGGTTGGCTGCCCGCCGTGGCGATCGGAGCGACACAGGTCGCGGCCCTGCTCGCGGTGCTGCACTTCGCCTTGGGCTTGGAACTGGTCCGCACGGCCGGGGCGATCGGCTTCCTGCTGCTGACGACGGCGACCTTCGCGGCGATCCTGCAGTGCGTCAACGCCGTCTTCGGGACCCGAGGACGGGTGATCGCGCTGGCGCTGCTGATGCTCCAGCTGACCTCGGCGGGTGGCACCTACCCCGTGCAGACCAGCCCCGGCTTCTTCGGCGCGATCCACCCGTACCTGCCGATGACCTGGGTGGTCGCGGGCCTGCGGCGGCTGATCAGCGGCGGCGACCTGACCGTGGTGTGGCAGGGCGCGGGGGTGCTGGCCGGATTCCTGGCGGTCTCGCTGGCCTGCACCGTCCTGGCGGCACGGCGCAAGCAGGTCTGGACGGTCACCGCGCTCCACCCGGAGCTCGTCCTGTGACCGGCCGCACACAGCGGGAGGTGCGGGAGGATGACCTCATGACACGCACCGGCACCGGCACTGGAGCAGGCCCTGGAGCAGGCCCTGGAGCAGGCACGCGCCGCGAGCAGACCCGGCAGAAGCTCTTCGTCGCGGCCCAGCAGCTGATCGCGGAGCAGGGCTTCTCGTCGACCACGGTGGACGAGATCGCCGAGCGTGCCGGGGTCGCCAAGGGCACGGTCTACTACAACTTCAAGAACAAGAACGATCTGTTCGAGGAGCTGCTCCGGCACGGCGTCGGCCTGCTCACCGCGACGCTGCGCGAGGCGTCCGCCGCGCACCCGGACGCGCCGGTCGAGCAGCTCGACGCGATGATCCGCGCCGGCCTCGGCTTCATCGAGCAGTACCGGGCGTTCGCCCAGCTGCTGCTGTCGGAACTGTGGCGGACCAACCGCACCTGGCAGCAGACGCTGACGCTGCTGCGCGAGGACGCCGTCGCGGTGGTCCGCGCCTCCCTCGACGCCGCCGTCGCCTCGGGCGAGCTGCGCGAGGACCTGGACACCGGCCTGGCCGCCCCGGCGGTCTTCGGCATGGTCCTGGTCGTGGCGCTGGACTGGCTCACCTTCCAGCCGGAACGGACCCTGGACGACGTCCACGCCGTCCTGTCGACGATGGTCCGGGGCCGACTGACCCCGTAACGCCCTGGCCCCGTAACGCCCTGGCCTCAGCCGTTGGGGTCCAGCAGCAGGTGGATGTCGTGCGCGGCGGCGACGGCGCAGACGCCGCTCGACGCCAGCAGCGCGCAGAGCGCGAGCAGCGGCAGCCACGGCACGCCCCAGGGCATCACGGTCGGGACCGGCGGTGCCAGCAACGCGGCGACGCGACGCGGGACCGGCCCGGCGCTGCGCAGTTCGCCACCCTGCCGAAGGCCGTTGCCGGGACGCAGACCGTTACGGGGACGGCGATGCAGGCCACGGTGCAGCAGACCGCCGATTCCCAGCGCCGTGGCCGGGTTGCGCAGCGGCGCGTGCTTGGCGGCCAGCGCCGCCTTGCCGACCGCGCGGGCGGCCCGGCGGCGGTCGCCGCAGACACGGGCGGCGTGCTCGTCGGCCCAGCGTTCGACAGTGTAGGCGACGGCCCCGTTCAGCGGCCGGAGCAGCGGATTGGCGGCGGCGGCGAGATGCGTCACCGCGACGAAGGCGTAGTGGTGGGCGCGCAGATGGGCCCGCTCGTGGGCGATCAGCACCTCCCGCTCGCCCTCGTCGAGCGCGGCGAGCATGCCGGAGGAGACCACCACCCGCCCGGGCCGCCCCGGTAGCGCGTAGGCCTCGGGGGCGGGGTCGTCGACTACGACGTACTCCCCCGCGCGCGGCAGGCAGGCCGCCTCGAACCCGGCCGCGACCAGCGCCCTGACCCGTCTCCGGACCAGCCGCACGGCCGCGACCGTGGCGGCGGTGAGCAGCACAGCGGCAGCCGCCGCCTCCAGCAGCGAGACCGGATCGCCCTGCCGGACCGCCGTCAGCGACCAGTGCCCGAGCACCGCGGCCAGCGGCACCCGGATCAGCCCGGCCACCACCAGCACCCCGAGCGCCACCGTGCTCGCGCCCGCCAGGGCCACGGCCACGCCGGTCAGCAGCCAGGTCGCCGCCCGCGGCTCCAGCCGCTCGGCGAACGGCCGGGCCGGCAGCCCGGCCAGCGCGGGCAGCACCAGTGGCAGGTAGAAGAAGAGGTGGAGCGAGTCCAGCCCGGCGACGCCGGGAAGCGCGAACAAGACGTGCGTCACGCCGTGCAGCAGCTGGTGCGGGAGATCGTGTACCTGGGGCATGTCACAGCTGCCGTTCGCCGAGAAGGTGTCGCAGGATCTCCTCGTCGCCGGTCGACAGGTCGCCGATGAACTGGGCGAGGACCGCGTGGCGGTCCGGGTCGGCGTCCAGCGCCTGACGCATCCGGCGGGCGGTGAGGCCGTGGCGGTCGGCGACGGGACGGTAGGCGAAGGCACGCCCCTGCTTGACCCGGCCGAGCAGGCCCTTGTCGTGCATCCGGGTCAGCACGGTGACGACCGTGCTGTAGGCGAGCGTGTCGCCGAGCCGCGTGAGGACATGGCCGGGCGTCATCGCCTCGGACGAGGACTGGAGCAACTCCAGCACCTCCGCCTCGAGCGCGCCCATCTGCCGCCGCTCGTTCATACTTCGGCCAACTTCCATTCACCTGCTACGGTCCTGTAGAACTTCCGCAGCCAAGAGTCTGCCATGGTCGCCGAGCGAGCGAGAGACATCCTTCACATGAACAACCTGTTGGCCTTCGACGGCAGTGGGATCGACGGCGGCCTCTTCTCGTCGATCACGGGCATCGCCAAGGACACCCGGTGGCTCAACGAGCCGATCGACCTGTGGACCAACGCGGGCCTGCTGGTCTTCGCCGTGCTGATGCTGATCGGCTTCCTGCGCGCCCGGCGCGAGGAGACCGCGAGGCTGACGCTGGCACTGGCCGCACCGGTCTCGGTCGCGGTGGCCTTCGCGGTCGCCGAGGTGATCAAGAAGATGGTCGCCGAGGTGCGCCCCTGCTACTCGATGCCGCACGCGTTCATCGTCGACGCCTGCCCGGTCCGCACCGACTACGCCTTCCCCAGCGGCCACACCACGGCCGCCACCTCGGCGGTCGCGGCGCTCTGGCTGCTCGACCGGCAGCTGGCCAAGATCGCGGCGGCCTTCGCGCTCTTCGAGGGCTTCACCCGCGTCTACCTGGGCGACCACTACCCGCACGACGTGATCGGCGCGGCGATCCTGGCGATGCCGATCGCCTACCTGACCAGCTGGCTGCTGGGCCGCTACGCCCAGCCGGTCGTCGCCCGGCTCCGGACCGGCGCCCTGGCCCCGCTGCTCACGCGTCGCCCCTCCGGAGCGCACGCCCGCTGACCGTGCGCACCGGGCCGGTGCGCACCAGACCGTGCCACCGGACCGCGCGCACCGGGCCGAGCCGGCGCGCGACTGACGCGTGACGGACCCGCAAGGAAGGCGTGCGGGCGGGAACCAATGACGGATCGTCGGACGTATCCCCCACTGTCGGTTGCGATCCTGCCTCCGGCACGTTCAGTTTTGGGAGTGATTCGGTGACCTGCTTCTTCGACCCCCAGCACGGCTACGGCGCGGTCAACGTGGTGTGGCAGCCGCAGTGGGGCGTCCCGCGGCCGGTACAGACCTGCCAGGGCTGCGCCCAGCGCATCGAGACCACCCCGCCGCCCTTCTACACGCCGCAGCAGCAGGGCTACCCGCAGGCCGGCTACCCGCAGAACGGGTACCCGCAGCAGCAGGGTTACCCCCAGGCCGGATACCCGCAGGGCGGCTACCCGCAGCAGCCGCCGCGCCAGGGCCACAGCACGGGCGCGGTGATCGGCGCCGGCGTGGCCGGCCTGGTCGGCGGCGCGCTCATCGGCGAGATGCTCGAGAACCACGAGGAGAACCGCGACCGCCGCGAGGCGTTCGACGAGGGCCGCGAGTTCGAGGAACGCCGCGACTTCGACGGCGGCGGCTTCGAGGGTGGCAACAACTTCAACGGCGGCGGTTTCGACGGCGGTTTCGACAACGGCAACGACTTCAACGGGGACAACGGCGACAACGGCTTCTTCTAACCAAGCCGGACGAAGTCCGCTCCAGCTCAACGACGGCCCAGGTCAGCACAACTGACCTGGGCCGTCGTTCTCTGCGCCCCGGGGCTGACTACGCGCCGCCGGAGGCGCGTCCGCGCAGGGCGGTGACCGTCGCGGTGAAGGCCTCCTGGCCGTGCTGGGTGATCGACACGCGCGAGGAGACGTGGGTCGGCAGCTGGGCGGGCAGGATCTCGACCTCGACCCAGCAGGGGGCGTCGAGCTCGACGTACCGCTGGAAGGTGCTGTGCATGCCCGTGATCACCGGGATCTCGGGGTAGGCCACGGCGTACGCGGCCTGGCGGGCGGCCTCCAGGAGCAGCATGCCCGGGGCGTGGTCGGTGCGGTGGTCGAACAGTGCCGGGTGGGCGAGGTCGACGCGGAGCTGGTAGCGGTTCGGGGTGTCCGTCGGCGCGAGGACCACGTCGCGGCGGCGGTCGCGGCCCGCGACGGGCGGCGCGATCGGCGAGGCGGGCGTGAGGGCGCCGCGGACGGCGTGCTCGATGTCGGCGTACTCGCCGCGCAGCCGCTGGTAGATCGCGGGCGACTGGTTGGTGAAGTGCGTGTTCGCGGTGCCGAGGTGGACACCGTCGCGGGTCATGTCGACGTCCATGGTCAGGGCGGCCAGCCGGCTGCCTCTGCGGACCACCTCGGAGCAGGTGATCCGGGCGACGATCTCGGCCGGCGTCGGCTCGCAGACGAGAGCCGCCGGGCTGGCCGTCCAGGTCAGGTGGTCCCAGATCTGGCGGTGTCCGAAGGGGGCGTCGTAGCCGAGATGGCTGAGCAGCGGGATCGCCTGACGGACCGTCTCGACGAGGAGCAGCGGGTCGTGCCGGCCGTCCGCGGAGTCGTAGAAGCTGTGGGTGCGCGGCCATTGGGCCGCCACCGTGAAGTTGTCGTCGCCGTGTACCTCACACCCGGTCAGCAGCACCTCGCTCTGTGCGGCCTTGTGCACGTACTGGCGGGGGACGGTCGAGGTGAAGACCGGGTGGTGCGCAGCGAGAACCGTCATCGAGATGTCTCCTACGGCGTCAACAGCAGCCTGTTTGGGTGTTGGAGCATAAGAGTGCATAAGGGCGTAATACGGGCAGAGCCGCCCTGCGGCTTCCGTGTTCGGCGCCACAACCGATAAGATAAAGGACGATCGTTTTTTTTGTCGAGAGGTATTCAGGTGCCACCCAAGGTGAGGACCCGCCGTGAGCCGCAGGAACGGGCGGTACGCACCCGCGCGGTCATCCTGCGAGCCGCCGCAGAAGTGTTCGACGAGTTCGGCTTCAGCGGTGCGTCCATCAGCAAGATCATGAAACGCGCCGGGGTCACCCAGGGCGCGATGTACTTCCACTTCGGCTCCAAGGAGGAGCTCGCCCACGCCGTGATGATCGGGCAGGGCGAGGGCCTCCAACTGCCGGACGGAGAGGACGGCCTGCAGCGGCTCATCGACATCACGCTCCACCTGGCGCGTCAGCTGCAGACCAACCCCGTGCTCCGCGGCGGCGTCCGACTCGCCGTCGAGCAGGGCGAGTTCGGCATGCGTGACGACCAGCCCTACCAGCAGTGGGTCGACGTCTTCCGCGAGCAGCTGACGGCGGCCCGCGGCCGTGGCGAGCTCAACCAGGCGGTCGACGAGGACGAGTTGGCCGTCGTGCTGGTCGGCGCCTTCTCCGGCACCCAGCTGTTCTCGCAGATCACCACCGGACGGTCCGATCTGCCCGAGCTGATCTGCACGTTGTGGCGGTACCTGCTGCCGGCCGCCGCCTCGGACCAGGCGCGCGGTTCGTTCCGGATCGTGCCGGACGCGCCCGGCACGGTCTCCCGCAGCGACGCCACGGCACGGTGAGGGCGACCGTACTCGGTGCCACCGGCTTCGTCGGTGGCACCGTCGTCGGCGAACTGCTGCGCCGGGGCGTCGAGGTGAGGGTGGCCGGTCGACGCCCCCCGGACGAGCCGCATCCGGGCGGCGTCGAGTACGTGTACGCGGACCTACGGGATCCGGGCTCGCTGCACGGGGTCTGCGAGGGCAGCGACGTGCTGCTCCAACTGGCCTCGTACATCGGCCCCGACGAGGAGATGTGCCGGGCCGTCAACGAGCGCGGGACGAACGCCGCCGTCGCGGAGGCGCAGCGGGCCGGGACCGGGCACGTGGTGCTCCTCTCGACCGCGGCCGTCCACGGCGCCGGCCCGCACAGCGGGACGGCAGTGCTCGGGACCGGGACGCGGCCCGTGTCGGCCGCCAGCCGCACCCGGCTGGCAGGGGAACGGGCGGTGCTGGCCGCGGGCGGCACCGTGCTCCGGCCGGGGCTGATCCTCGGCGAGGGCGACCGCTGGGTCCTGCCGGCGCTCGAGGAGTTGCAGCGTCGGATCCCGGCCCGCTGGGACTCGGGGCGGGCCCTGCTGTCGGCGGTCGGCGTGCGCGACCTGGCCCGGCTGGTCGCGGGCGTGGCCGGTCACGGTGCGGGCCTGGGCATACGGCACGCGAGCCACCCCGCACCCGTCTCGATCGGCGAACTCCTCGACGCGCTCGCCCGGCACGAGCTGCTGCCCGCGACCGGCGAGCCGTGGCCGCTCGACCGCTGCCTGATACAACTCAGGTCCACCAATGGCTGGGTGAGTGAGCGTCAGTTCCGGCTCTTCGCCGAGGACCACTGGTACGCCGACGACGGGACCTGGGACACCGTCGGCGTGCCGCCCGGGGCGGGCCCGCTGTCCGGGCTCGACGAGGCGGCTCCCTGGTACCGCGCCCAGCTGACCGGACGGACGGGCGCGGAGTGACAGACCAGCAGTGGACATGCCAAGATGCACGCGTTCTGACGCCTTAAGTGCCAAATTCGTCGGGACGTTGTGGCAGGTCGGAACCCTGCCGACGGATCCCGGTTAGATTCCCCTGCACCTGATGCCACGCGTCGCACCCAACGCGCCGCAGGCGGACGGTGCATTCGAGGCGTCCCGGCGGAGCCGCTCGGGCGCCCGCTGCGGGATCGCAAACTTCATACCGGGAGTGAACATTGGGGCGACAGGAGAGAGCCGAACGGACCCGTCAGACCCTGGTGGTCGCCGCCGCCGTCGAGTTCGACCGGCACGGCTTCAGTGGCACGTCACTGTCCCAGGTCAGCAAGGCCGCCGAGGTGACGATGGGAGCGCTGTCCTTTCACTTCCCGTCGAAGAACGCCCTGGCGGCGGAGGTGTGTGCCCAAGGCGCCGCTGCCACCCGTGCGGTGCTGGACCGGGTGGTGGCCGCGCCACGTCCGGGCCTGCTGGCCGTGGTCGACCTGACGCTGGCGCTGGTGCACCTGCTGGAGCAGGATGTCCGCGCCCGGGCCTGCGCCCGGCTGGCGCGCGACCTGGCGCCGGAGCTGCCGAGCTGGAACTCGCTGTGGTGCGAGGACCTGCGCGAGCTGCTCGGCCGGGCCCGCCTCGACCGACCGGCCGCAGCCGTGGAGGGTCTGAGGACCCTCGTGCGGTATCTGATGGCCGGGGCCGAGGCGTCGATCCGGGCCCGCGCGGCGGGCGATGGCGCGGCTGACGGTGGCGTGGCAGGCGATGGCAGGGCGGGCAGTGGCGTGGCGGACGAGCTGGAGGGCGTCTGGGAGCTGCTCGACCGGGGCCTGGACCTCGGTCCGCTCCGTGCCGAGGCGAAGCTCGGCCGCACCCGATGACGTACCGATGACCGACGAACGCCGACGAACACCGACGAGAGGACGACTCCGAACCATGAACGGTGTACCCATGCGGGTCTCCCTGCTGCAGATCGAGGTGACGGAGCAGGAGGCCGTGCCGGACCGGCGTGAGCGCGTCGCGGAACTGGTGCGGCGCCAGGGCGGCTCGGACCTGGTCGTGCTGCCCGAGCTCTGGCACGTCGGCGCCTTCCGCTTCGACGCCTTCGCCGACCTGGCCGAGCCGCTGGACGGGCCGACCGCCAGCGCGATGAGCGAGGCCGCGCGCGACGCCGGGGTCTGGCTGCACGGCGGTTCGATCGTGGAGCGCGCCGCCGACGGCTCGCTGTACAACACCTCGTTGCTCTTCTCGCCGGACGGCGGGCGGCACGGCACCTACCGCAAGATCCACCGCTTCGGCTTCGACCAGGGCGAGGCGGCGTTGATGTCGCGCGGCGAGCAGGTCGTCGCCACGCGCCTGCCCGGTCTGGAGCTGACGGCCGGTCTGGCCACCTGCTACGACCTGCGGTTCCCCGAGCAGTTCCGGCAACTGGTGGACGCCGGAGCCGAGTTGCTCGTCGTACCGGCCGGGTGGCCGGCGCGGCGCCGGACCCACTGGTCGCTGCTGGCCCGCGCCCGCGCGGTCGAGTCGCAGGCCTACGTGCTGGCGTGCAACACGGCGGGTACGCACGCCGGGGTCGAACAGGCGGGGTTCAGTGTGGTGGTCGATCCGTGGGGCGAGGTGGTCGCCGAGGCGGGGGCGGGCGAGGAGGTGCTCGTCGCCGACATCGACCCGCGGTCCGTGGCCGCGATCCGGGCGGAGTTCCCGGCCCTGCGCGACCGGCTCCTCGGCCTGCCACAGCCGGTGTGACGGGCAGCGGGCGACGTGCTGCCCACGCCAGGTCCAAGGTCCTGTCCGACCGGGCCGAGGTCCCCCGACGCCGGTCAACGGCGCGGGGGGCCTTCGTCGTTGAGGCACTGTCCGGGATCCGGCAAGTTCTTCCGAGCAACCCCCTTGTGTCCGCCGACAGGGTGTGTAAAGCTTCTCGGCGAGCCCGTATGTCTTCTTCCAGGTGCTCATCTCCAGCCGCGCCCCGTGCGCGGCTTTTTGTTTTCCCGCTTCGTTTTCCCTCTTCCGCCCCGAGCGCGCGATCGGCGCGCGGGTCGGCCGTCTACTCGTATGTCCTCTCGCACGGCAAGGAGTTGTGATCGTGGCGGAGTCAGTCCAGCACGACGAGCAGTACTGCACCTCGACCCGCTGCAGCCGGATCGAAGGCACCGGCCAAGCCGGCCCCGCCTCGCACCGCCGCCGCGCGGCTCCCGGATCCCGGCTGTGCGGCTCCTGCCGTGCCGCACTGCTGCGGGACCTCGCGGCGCTGCCCGAACTCCACGCCGAGAGTGAGGAGTTCCTGCACACGGGGTCGACCGATTCGGTCGCCCAGCGGATCACCGGCAGCCGGGAACAGCGCATGCCGGTGAGCTCGGGCGCCCTGGAGGCGCGGCACGACGCCGTCGCACGGCTGTCGTCCTGGACCCAGGCGCTGCTCGACGAGGTGCCGTCCGCCAGGGCGCCGCGCCGCGCCGTCGCCGACATGGCGGCTTTCCTGGCCCAGCACGCCGACCGGCTCGCGGCCCATGCCGCCGCCGGGTCCGCCGTCGACGAGATCGCCGCGACCGTGGCGGCGCTGCGCGCGCTGAGCGCCCCGCAGCAGACCGGTCTCGTCCGGCTCGGCCAGTGCTCCGAGCCCGGGTGCACGGCGCCCGTCTCCATGCCGAGCCGGGGCGGCGAGGCAGTGGTGCTGCGCGGTCCCATGTGCGCGGCGGGACATGTGCTCACCCCGCTGCAGTGGCTCGTCCAGGGGCAGTCGGGCACGGGCCGGACCCGGCGGGTGTCCACGGAGCTGGCGGCGCTCGCGCTCGGCGTGCAGGAGGGGACGATCCGCATGTGGGCCCGGCGCGGCAAGCTCACCCGCTACGGCACCCGGCAGAGCGCGCTGTACGACCTGGAGGAGCTCACCGCGCTGGCCCGGGACCGCGAGGCCGCCGTCGCGGGGTAGCGGACGGCAGGACAACACGACAGACCTCCCCGTCGGGGGGGGGGGGGGGGGGGGCGGCCCCCCCCCCCCCCCCCCCCCGGGGGGGGGGGGGGCGCCCCCCCCCCCCCCCCCCCCCCCCGACCCCGTTTCCGGGGACAGCCCTGCCCTCGGAAAGGCGTTTTAACAGCATTTTTCATGATGAGGAGTCACGTCCATGGACGCACACGACGCACGCCGTTGGCAGGACACCTGGCACGCCCGCCGAGCGGCCTTCCTCGACGAGTGCCGCCAGGCCCGCGAGGATTTGCTGCTCGAACTGAAGGACCCGCAGACCACGCAGCGCAGGGTCCTCGCGGACATCGTCCAGCTCTGCGCCGGCTCCCTGCACTGGAAGGAGCGGGGCTACGACACGGTGGCCGCCGACCTCGACTCCTTCCGCGCGGTGCTGCCGGTGATGCGGTACAACGACTTCGCCGCCGAGATCGACCGGGAGACCCGGACCAAGGGCGGCGTGCTCTCGTGCAGCCCGGTGCTGCGCTGGCTCAAGACCAGCGGCACGACCGGCGTACCCAAGCAGGTGCCGTACACCCTGCACTGGCTGCTCACGTACCGGGTGCCGGCGATCAAGGCGATGTGGGGCACCTACCTGGAGCACCACCCCGAGCTCCTCGCCCACCCGTACGCGACGCTGGACACCCAGACCACCCGCGAGGACGTGTACGACTTCGTGCACGGGGTGCAGCACCAGGCGATCAGCAACCGGCACCCGCAGATCAACACCCTGGACTGGAACCCGCCGTGGTACGAGTCGCCGTGGCTGGGCCCCGACGCGCCCGCCGGGCACGCCGCCCGGATGTACCACCGGGCCCGTCATCTCGTCGGCAAGGACCTGCACTTCATCTCCGCGATCAACCCGAGCACGCTGGTGTCGATGCGGGACCTGATCGCCGAGCACGGCCCGGCGCTGGTACGCGACCTGCGCGAGGGCACGCTGGAGGGCGTGCCGTACACCGAGCCGGACGAGCAGGCGGCGCGGCATCTCGAATCGGTCCTCGCACAGGGCGAGTTCAGCCTCAAGGACGTCTGGCCCTCGCTGACGCTGTACAGCTGCTGGCTGTCGTCCTCGGCCCAGCTGTACAAGGCCAAGCTGGAGGCGGTGCTGCCCGGCGTGGCCAAGATGCCGTTCATGAGCTGCGGCACGGAGGGTGTCACCACCATTCCGGTCGACGACTCGCTGGACAGCCAACCGCTCGCCGTGGGACAGGCGTTCTTCGAGTTCGTGCCCGCCGAGGTACCGCTCGGCGACCTGATCGAGCGGGGTGAACCGGTCGACACCCTGCTGATCGACCAGGTCGAGGTCGGCCGCGACTACCACCTCATCATGACCCAGGGGAACGGCCTCTACCGGCTGTGGACCGGTGACGTCTACCGCATCGACCGGATCGTCGACGGCACCCCCTGGCTGCACTTCGTGCACCGCGACGGCGTCTACCACTCCTTCACCGGCGAGAAGATCACCGAGTCCCAGGTGACCGACGCCATCCAGCAGGGCATGGCGGCCGGCGGCCTGGACACCGGGCTGTACCTCTGCGGTCCCCAGTGGGGCGACCTGCCGCGCTACATCGTGGTCAGCGAGGCTCCGCAGCCCTGCGCCGAGCTGGACCGGCGGCTGTCGACGGCGGTGGACGAGGCGCTCAAGGTGATCAACATCGAGTACGCCTCCAAGCGCGACAGCGGCCGGCTCGGCGGTCTGGAGGTGATCACCGTCGAGCGCGACGCGATCTCGGCGCACATCGAGGCGCGCCGTCAGCAGGGCAACGCCACCCAGTACAAGTACAAGCCCTTCCAGAAGGACATCGACTTCGTCGCCGAACTCGTCGGCCGCTGAGCACTGTTCGAAACCTCACCCCACCTCCCGAAAGGAAACACCCCGTCATGATCGAGACCAAGAGGCCGCCGCAGAACACCCGCCGCGAGATCACCGACGTCCCCTCGGACGCCGGCAGCCTGGCCCTGCACGTGTGGCGACCGCAGAGCGGGCGCACCAAGGGCGCCGTCTTCTACTTCCACGGGCTGCAGAGCCACGCCGGGTGGGCCTGGGAGGTGGGCCCGCGCTTCGCGGACAACGACGTGGCCTTCTACGTCCTGGACCGGCGCGGCAGCGGGATCAGCCCGGGCGACCGCCAGGACCTCCCGGACGCCGAGACCCTACTGCAGGACTACATACGCGCGGTGGCACAGGTGCGCGCGGAGATCGGCGAGGGCGTTCCGCTCTCGCTGTTCGGCCACTGCCTGGGCGGCTCCTTCCTGGCCGCGCTGCTGCAGCACCCGGATTTCGACACCCGCTACGACGCCGCCGTCTTCTGCTCGGCCTGGCTGGGCAAGCTGCACGCCACCCTGGACGAGGACGGGCTGCGCGCGCTGGCCGCAGAACGCGGCACCCAGCCCTGGGACGCCGACCTGAAGTCCTCCGACTTCACCGACGACCCCAAGTACCGCCACTTCATCGACCACGACGACCTGGCCGTCCGCACGCTCACCCGGCGCTCCCGGGCGACGCTGCTGGAGCTGGAGCGCCGCTATCGCCGACCGTCCCGGACGCTTCCGGAGGTGCCGTTCACCTTCGTCTCCGGCATGACGGACCCCATCATCGACCTGGACAGCGCACACCAGGCCTTCGACGCGCTGGTGTCCGGACGCGGCACGATCACCAAGCTGCCGACGGACAAGCACTACCTCTTCTACACCGGCGTCGCCGACCAGCTGGTCGACTGGATGTCGGCCCACACCCTGCTGCAGGGGCTGGTCCGCGATGCCTGAGGCGGTGGCTGAGGCGACGCCCGAGGCGATACCCGAGTTGATACCTGACACGACGTCGGATGCGGTGTCCGAGGCGGTGCTGTACTGGGTCAGGCTGCCGATGGCGACCCCGTTCGACCACCCCGCCGCCCGGCGCCGTACGTCCGACAGCCTGGTGCTGCGGATCGGCGTCGACGGGGTGTACGGCGTCGGGGAGTGCGCTCCGCGGCCCTACGTCACCGGGGAGACGAGCGACGGCGTCGTGGCGGCGCTGTCGCAGGTGCCGATGGGCGCGCTGCTGGCCCGGATCGCCCGGACGCACCCGGCCGACCTGCTGCGACAGCTGCGCGCGGAGGGGTTCGCCGGGACCTTCGGGATCGACGGGGGCAACAACCTGGTGTGCCTGCTGGAAACCGCCGTCCTCGACCTGCTGGGACACCGACTGGGTCTGACCGCCCGGCAGTTGATCGGCGTCGAGCGGGAGAAGGGTGGTCAGGACAGCGAGCGGCTGGCCGTCTCGCAGGTGCTCGATCTGAGCATCGGTGTCGAGGAGTTCCTCGCGTCCCGGGGGCCGTTCCACTTCGTGAAGATCAAGGCGTCCGACGACATCGACCGCGACGCCCGCACCGTACGCGCCATCCGGGACCACGTCGGTGACGGCGTCCCCGTCATGGTCGACGCCAACATGAGCTGGACGCCCGCGAACGCGGCGAGCAGGGCCCGTCGGCTGGGCGAGTGCGGTGCGACCCTCATCGAGGAGCCGCTGCCGAAGCGGGACTGGGCGAGCCTGCGCGCCCTGCGCCGGGAGTCGGGCCTCGGCATCATGCTCGACGAGTCGGTCTGCACCCTGGACGACGCCCGCGACGCGGTGGCGGCCGAGGCCTGCGACGCGCTCAATGTGCGGATCGCCAAGAACGGCGGCCTGTTGCGCGCCGCCCGGCTCGTCGACTTCGCCCGCGCGCACGGGCTCGGCTTCCAGATCGGGGTCCAGGTCGCCGAGGTCGGCCCGTTGATCAACGCGGGCCGGGCGCTGGCCTTCGGCAACCGCGACGCCATGACCGTCGAAGCGGGGCAGTCGGACCGGTTCTTCCCCGACATGATCGTCGCGCCCCCGCCGGCGGTGGACCGGCGCACCAACACCATCGCCCCGGCCGCGGGCCCCGGTCTCGCCATGTCCCTCAACAAGGACGCCGACCGCTGGGCCGTCCTGCGGTTCACCGGCAGCCGGACCGGCTGGCAGGACGCGACCCCGGCCGCCCGCTGACCCCGTCCGCCCTGATCGGTCCGCCCTGATCGGTCCGCCCTGATCGGCCAGTTCTGACCGCCCCTGCTCAACTCCCGTACATACAAGCTTCCCTGGAGATCCCATGACCCCCTTCTTCGAGTGCGTCCACCGCGGTGAGCACCACTTCGGCTTCGGGATGCCCGGCCCCGGCGACCCGCTGCACCTGTATCCACTCAAGGACGCGGACCTGCACGCCGCCGTGACCGCGGCGGCCGGTGACGGCGCCGCACTCGCGGCGGCGCTCACCGCGGGCAAGGACCCCGTCGTCGTGCCGGCCGAGGAACGCGCCCAGGTGACGATGCGTCCCCCGCTGCTGCCCGCCTCGGTGGGCGACGCGATGGTCAGCGGTTTCATGCAGACCCACAACGTCAAGGTCGACGCCACCACGCAGGCCCAGCCGAACTGGTTCCTCAAGGGACTCGGCGACGTGCTGAAGGTGTCCGGCGACGAACTCTCGGTACCGGCAGGCGCGGTGACCGTCACCGAGGAGGCCGAGGTCGTCCTCGTGTACGTCACCGACGAGGCGGGCGACGTCCGGTACGTGGGGTACACGTTCGGCAACGACCTCACCGACATCGGCCGGTTCCGGCAGCACAACGGGCACCTGTCGTACGCCAAGCTCTGTGACGCGGCAGTGGCACCGTGGCTCTTCCTGGGTCCGCCGCCCGCCTCGGTGACCGGCGAGGTGACGATCGAGCGGGAGGGGCGCGAGGCCTGGCGGGCCGACTTCACCACCGGCACCGACGCCATGCACTACCGGATCGCGGACATCCTCCCCGTGCTCTTCGCGCACCGGGCGCTGCGGTACCCGGGCCGGGTGCACTACGTGTACCTCGGGGCCGACCGCAGCAGCTTCCACGGCGGCTTCCGGATCGCGGACGGCGACCGCGTCACGCTCGACTTCTCCGAGCACGGCGTCGTCGTGTCGAACACGGTCGACTGGCCCCGGGCCGCGGCGGCGGGCCCGGTCGACCGGTGACCGCAGCCCGGCCGGTGCGCAGGCTCGGCTCCATCGAGGCGGAGCAGGCCTGGGCGCACCTCCTCGCGGAGGGAGCCGGCCAGGTCACCACCCGGGTCACGGTCCAGGCGGCGTTCGGCGCCCAGTACCTGGACCAGGTGGTGGCCCGATGGGCGCAGCGGTTCCCCGCGCTGTCGCTGCGCATCGGCGAGGAGGGCGACGACCTGTGGTTCCGGCACAGCGGCGACGAGGCGCCGGGCCGGGCGGGGCAGGAGGAACTCGGCCAGGAGGAACTCGGGCAGGAGGAACTCGGACCCGAGCGGACGCCGGAGCAGTTGCTGGCCGAGGAGATCGGGATCGTCCTGCCGCCGTCCGGGCCGCTGTGGCGGCTGCGGATCGTCCATGCCCGGCGCGAGTGCGTGACCCACTTCTACCTCACCTGTCATCCCGCGATCAGTGACGTCCACACGGTCGGCCGACTCATGCGCGTCCTGCTCGACCTGTTGTTCGGGGAGGAGGACGGGCGCCAGGGGCCGCATCGCTTCACCGAGCAACTCGTGCCGGACCAGGACGAGTTGACCTACCGGGCGTGGCCCGTGGCGGCCGTGGCGGCTGGTCCGGTCATGCCGTGGCCCTTCGCCGCGGGGGCCATGCCGTCGGAGAGCGCGGAGAGGGCGGAGAGGCCAGCGGCCCGGGGCGAGACGCTCGGGGACGGGCTGTGGCAGCTGTCCCTGTCGCCCCGTCAGCACGCCGGACTCAAGAGCTGGTGCCGGGCCAGGCAGATCACGGTGGACCAGCTCTTCGTGGCCCTGGCGGCCACCGGGTCGGCCCGCGCGGCCGGCGACGAGCGGGTCGAGGTGCTCACCGCCCGGTCGCTGCGGCGGCGCTACGCCGAGAGCACCCGGCTCTCCGGCATCGGCTGCTGTACGGCCGCCCTGCACACGCAGTTGTGTACCGGCGACGGCTCGCCGACCGACCTCGCCCGCACCTACGCCGCTTCCGTCACGGCTGCCGACGCCGCCTGGCGGCCCGAGCAGCTCCCGCACACCCTCATCCGTGCGGCAGTCGCCGACCGGACAGGCCGAACCGGAGTGCGGTTCGCCTCCGAGGGGAGCACGGACACCGTCCTGGGCGGCCATGCCCGGCGGGTGACGGAGTTCCTGAGCGCGGTGCGACCGGGTCCAAGGGGGGCAGCATCCCTCCAACTTTCGGTATTTCAAGGCAAGTTGAGAGTGCTCGCCAGTGGGGCAGGCGCAGTGGAGCTGGCCGCGACACTGCCGTACACGTTGGCCAACTCGCCGAACTTGTGTTCACCTCTCCGCTCGGGCTAAGAAAAATAACGATCGTTCTCTATTGTTTTGCCATCGGGTCCTACAGGGCCACGCACCACGCACACCCGCGACGAATGGTTGGTGACCGATGGCGCTCCCCAAAGCGTTCTGGCTCCTCTGGTTCGGACAGACGTTCAGCCGCCTCGGAACCCTGGCGCCCGCGTTCCTCATCCTCTACCTGAAGCAGGACAGCATCGTCGACGCGCACACGACGCCGCTGATCGTCGGCCTGTTCGGCGTCGGCATCGTGCTGTCGGGGCTCGTCGGCGGGGCTGTCGCCGACCTGATCGGTGCACGGCGCACCATCGTCGCCGCCCAGCCGCTGACCGCGATCACCGCGCTGGCACTGGGGTTGACGACCAACCTGTACGCGGCCTGCGCCCTGTCCCTGGTCGCCGGCTTCCTGTCCGCGGTGGACCGGCCGGCCGGGGCCGGACTGATCGCCGAACTCGTGCCGCAGGACCAGTTCGCTAAGGCCTACAGCCTCTACATGGTGGGCTTCAACGTGGGCATGACGCTGAGCCCCGTCATCTCCGGTGTCCTGCTGACCTGGTACCCGCCCGCGCTGTTCTGGATCTGGGCGCTGTGCTGCGTCATCTACGCGGCCCTGGTGTGGCGGCTGCCCGCCGATGCGGTGCGGCAGGCCGGCCGGCCACGCGGATCGTCCGCACTGCGCAGCGCTCTGAAGGGCATCGCGGAGCCCTTCCACTCGCCGGTGCTGGTCGCCTTCCTCACCCTGACCTTCCTGCTGGCCTGCATCTACCTCCAGGTCAACTCGGCGCTGCCGCTGGACATGCGGGACGCGGGACTGAGCCCGGGCGGCATCGGATTCGTGCTGGCCGTCAACGCGGTCCTCTCCGTCGCCCTGCTGCCCCTCTCCCCCAGGCTCGTCAAGGGGCTGCCCGACCATGTGCCGCTGATCCTGGCGAGCGCGCTGTGGGCCATCGGCTTCGGTCTCAACGCCTTCGCCCACGGCATGACCGGCTTCATCGTCGCGACCGTGGTGTGGACGCTGGGCGAGGTGGTGTGGGCGCCCATGTCGGCGACGTTCATCGCCAACCGGTCTCCGGCCGGGCGGGCCAGTACCTACCAGGGGTCGTACTTCTTCGCCTGGAACGCCGCCTTCGTGGTGGGCGGCCCGGCGGGGCTGGCCGTAGCGAACTCCTACGGCTACGGCTCCCTGTGGTCCGCCACCTTCCTCCTCGGGGCCGTCGTGGCGCTCGCCTTCTTCTTCATCACCCGCCTCCCGGGCTTCGCGCTCACAGACGACCTGGCGAAGCCGGGCCCGGAGGCCGAACTCACCCTCACGTCCCCGCAGTCCTCCCAGGGAGCAGAGTCATGACCGCACGCACCGCACCCACCCCACGCACCGCACTGCTGATCGGCGCCGCCGGCGGCATCCTCAGCGAAGTGGCCCTCGGCCTCGCCGAGGAAGGGCACACGCTGGTCCTGTTCGACCGCGACGAGGCGGCCCTCGAGGAGCTGGCGGCCCGACTCGCCGAGCACACCAAGGTCGAGACGGTCGTCGGCGACATCACCGACCTCCGCGCCGCCGAGCGGCAGTTGACCGACATCGTCGCCCGGCACGAGATCGGCATCCTGGTCAACGGCGTGGGCGGCGACACCCGCATCATCAACTACGCCGACCTGACCCAGGAGCACTTCGACCAGACCTTCCTGGAGAACGTGCTCAGCACCTGGATCGCCATCAAGGTCGTCGGCCCCGCCATGGCCACCGCCGGATACGGACGCATCGTCAACTTCGCGTCGGCGGGCGGCCGTACGTACAGCCACTTCAACAACGCGGCCTACGTCGGCGCCAAGGGCGCGGTCCTCGCGATGACCAAGCAGATGGGGTACGAGCTCGCCGGCAGCGGGGTCGTCGTCAACGTGGTCGCCCACGGGCCCATCGCCACCGCCCGGGTGGCCGGTGCCTTCGAGCGCCGCGACGCGGAGTCCAAGAAGAGCGTGCTCTCCCGGCTGCCGATGCGCCGCTACGGGACCGTCGCCGAGGCCGCGGGCAGCGTGCTGCACCTCTGCTCCGAGAGCGCGGGCTACTCCACCGGCACCGTGATCGACATCAACGGCGGCCTCTACATGTGAGCCCCGCCCCACTCCCTAAACGTCAAGACCATCAGGAAGGAACCCCCGTGGCGAAGTTCGTAGTGGAGTTCGAGTACAGCGTCGACCGCGAAGGGCGCCAGGAGCTGCATCCGGCGCACGCCGCCAACCTGTACGACCTGGCCGAGCGCGGCGTCCTCCTGCTGGGCGGCCCGCTGGCCGACGTCAACGCCGGTCTGCTGGTCTACGAGGTCGAGGGCCGGGAGCGGCTCGACCAGCTGCTGGCCGAGGAGCCGTACGTGAAGGGCGGCATCGTCGCCCGGACCCGCGTCCGCGAGTGGTCGCCCGGCAAGGGCAGCTGGATCGAGGCGCTCAACCAGCCGACGCAGCACGCCGCCTGAGCGCCCCGCGCCGCCCCATCGATACGACTTGATACGACTTGATACGAGAGAGGGTCACCTCACGTGCACACCGAGCCCGTCGGCCTCGTCTCCCTGAACCATGACCGGCTGCACGCCGGGATCGTCGATCCGGAGATGGACTCGATGCGGATCCTGAGCGAGACCGCGATGAAGTTCCCCGAGGCTCTGTCGTTCTCCTCCGGCGCCCCGCACGACGGCAACCACGACCTGTCGAAGCTGTCGTACTACATCGACCGCTACATCAAGCACCTGGAGGACCAGGGGGTGCCGCAGCAGCGGATCACCCGTCTGATGTTCCAGTACGGCCCCGTCAACGGCTTCATCCAGGACGAGGTCGTCCGGATGCTGAAGCACGACGAGGGGATCGACGTCAGCCCTGAGGCTGTCATGATCACTCACGGCTTCCAGGAGGCCACCCTGGTCGCCCTGCGCGGCCTGTTCACCTCCCCCGACGACGTACTGCTCGCCGTATCCCCGGCGTATGTCGGCATCCGCGGCGCCGCCCGGATGCTGGACATCCCGGTGCGACCGGTTCCCGAGGGCCCGGACGGACTCGACCCGGAGGACGTGGCAGCTGCGGCACGCGCCGTGCGCGCCGCAGGCCGGCGTCCCGTCGCGGTCTATCTGGTCCCGGACTTCTCCAACCCCTCGGGCACGGTGGTGCCCCTGGAGAGCCGCCGCCGGCTCCTCGAGGTGGCCGCCGAGGAGGACCTGATCATCCTGGAGGACAACCCCTACGGGCTGTTCGCTCCGGACGGCGAGAAGATGCCGACCCTCAAGTCGCTCGACGAGCAGCGCCGGGTCGTCTACCTCGGCTCGTTCGCGAAGTCCGCGTTCCCCGGCGCCCGCCTGGGCTACCTGATCGCCGACCAGGAGATCGAGGGAGCCGAGGGAGCCCAGGGAGCGGAGGGGACCGAGGGCACCAAGCGCACGCTCGCCCAGGAACTGTCCAAGGCCAAGGCCATGTTCACGGTCGGCTCCTCGTCGCTGTCCCAGGCGGTGATCGGCGGGATGCTCGTCGACCACGATTACGACCTGACCACGCCCACCCGGGAACTGGCGGCGGTCTACCTGGAGCGTCTCGACGCCACCCTGCAGGCGCTGGCTGAACACTTCCCGCCCGAGCGGTACGCCGAGCACGGCGTGCGCTTCAACACCCCGCACGGCGGCTTCTTCGTCGTGGTCGAGGTCGACTTCGACGCCGACCTCGCCGCCATGGAGCGCTCCGCGCGCGACTACGGCGTCAGCTGGGCGCCCATGAGCATGTTCCACCTCGACGGCGGCGGCCGACGCGCCATCCGACTCGGCGTCAGCAACCTCGAACCGCAGGCCATCCGCACCGGCATCGCCCGCCTGGCCCGCTTCGTCGCCGACACCCCGCGCACCGGGGTCTGAAGGACGGCGACACCCGAAGTCCCAGAGGTCTCGTCCCAGAGTTCCAAGGTCTCAGAGGTCTCGAAGTCCCAGAGTTCCAAGGTCCCAGAGTGCCAAGGTAAGGACACCAACATGAGCAGTCTGACCGAACCGCCGGTCGCGGTCGTCGTCGACGGCTACTCCGCCGGGAACTACTACCCCGAGGCGTTCGGGCGGCTCGGCGCCCGGGTGCTCCACGTGCAGAGCACCCCCGAGCTGATCCCCTCCATGCTCGCGCCGGATCTCGGCGCGTACGCGGAGAACATCGTCTCCTGTGACGAGCAGGTGCTGGCCGACAAGCTCCGCCCGCACCACCCCGTCTGCGTCATCCCCGGCCAGGAGTCCGCCGTCATGCTGGCGGACCGGCTCAGCGAGGCGCTGGGCGTGCCGTCCAACGGAACGGCCCTGTCCCCGGCCCGCCGGGACAAGTACGAGATGATCGAGGCCCTGCGCCGGGCGGGTGTGCGCTGTGCCGACCAGTTCAAGAGCGGCGACGTCGAGGCGGTCGTCACCTGGGCCGAGGAGCGCGGCAGTTACCCGGTCGTCGTCAAGCCGCTGAGCTCGGCCGCGTCCGACGGCGTCCACATCTGCCACGACGCCGCGCAGGTCCGCAGCGCCGCCGGGACCGTGCTGGCCGTACCGGACATCTTCGGCGGGACCAACACCGAGATCCTGGTGCAGTCCTACCTCAAGGGCACCGAGTACATCGTCGACACCGTCAGCAGCGACGGCCGGAGCTACGCCTGCGGCGTGTGGCAGTACGAGAAGACGCTGCTGCTGTCCGGCAAGAACATCTACAACCGGGACATCCTGCTGGACGCGGACACCGATCCGGTTCCGGCGCTGATCGCCTACGTCGACGAGGTGTTGGCCGCGCTCGACGTGCGGTGGGGTCCCGCGCACACCGAGGTGATCGTGACCGACGAGGGCCCCACCCTGGTCGAGATCGGCACCCGGCTGAACGGCAACATCGACGCCGGTTTCCACGACGTGTGCCTGGGCCACAACCAGGCCTCCCTCGCGGCGCTCGCCTACACTCGCCCGGAGGAGTTCCGGGAGCAGTACCTCGGGCGGACGTACCGCCGGGTCCAGCCGGCCGTGGTCTACAACACGCCGACGGAGCTGGACGGTGTCGTCGAGTCCGTCGACGCGTCGGTGGTCGAGGAGATCTCCGGGCTCGGCAGCGTCCACCGCGTCGCCGTCAAGCTCGCGCCCGGCTCCCGCATCCGGCCCACCGTCGACCTGCTGACCAGCTCGCTGCGCGTGTATCTGACGGCCCCGGACGAGGAGCGGCTCACCGCCGAGTACCTCCGGGTGCGCGACCTGAAGGACGACGTCTACCGCGTGCGCTGACCGGCCGGCTCCCTTCCGGACCGCCACGGGTCGGAACCTGCCAGAGGTGTGAACCCTCACAGGTCTGAACCCCCCACAGGTCAGTACCCCTGCGCGTCAGTACCCCCCGCGCGTCAGTACCCCGCGCGCGTCCCAACCCCCGCGCGTTTTCCGCCCGTCGGGCGATCCCGCATGTCTTCCGCCCCGTCGGGCGATCCCCCGCACCACCCATCCTGTTGCGTCATGTGAGTCATGGAGGACAGCTGTGCACAGCCGTATCGGTATTTTCCTCTCGCCCGTCCACGAGACCGGCCAGGACCCGCACCTGGCGATCCGCCGCAACCTCGACCTGGTCGAGTACGTCGACGAGCTCAACTTCGACGAGGCATGGTTCGGTGAGCACCACACGCTGGGCTGGGGCCTGGTGGGCGCGCCGGAGACCCTGATAGCCGCCGCGTCCCAGCGCACCCGCCAGATCAAGCTGGCCCACGGCGTGGTTCCGCTGTCCGGCCACCACCCCTTCCACGTCGCCAGCCGCGCGGTGCACCTGGACCACCTCACCCGTGGCCGGTACATCCTGGGCGTCGGCCCCGGCGTCCCGTTCGACGCGAAGATGTTCGGCCTGGAGCAGCCGGTGCAGCGGCGCCGTCTGGAGGAGGCTCTGCCGACCGTGCTGGAGCTGGTCAACGGCGACGAGCGGATCACGCAGAGCACCGACTGGTTCGAGCTCAACGCCGCCAAGCTCCAGCTGCCGCGGTTCAGCCCGCAGGGCATCGAGGTCGCCGTGGCGACCTCCGGGACCTCGCAGTCCAGCCCGCGCCTGATCGGCCGTTACGGCCTGAGCATGACCTCTTTCGCGCTGCCGTTCGCGCTGATGACCCCGGGCGCCCCGGCCCACATCGGCCTGGCGCACCAGTGGAAGTACGCCGAGGAGGCCGCGGCAGAGCACAACCAGACGCTGGACCGCGACAAGTGGCGTATCGCCCTGCCCGTCCACGTCGCCGAGACCCGCGAGGAGGCGTACAACGACGTCCGCGAGGGTTACGACCGCTGGCTGTTCGAGTACTTCGGCAAGGCCGCGGGCCGCGACGTCATCGACGAGCACACGCCGCGTTCCAGGGCGCTGGAGGCCCGGGTCGAGGCGGGCGGCGCACTGGTCGGCTCGGTGGAGGACGTGGTGGAGGGCATCCGCCGGATGCAGGAGATCACCGGCGGCTTCGGCTCCCTGCTGGTCTACGTCGCCGACTGGTGCTCGTGGGAGAAGACCAACCGCAGCATGGAGCTGCTGGCGCGCTACGTCGCGCCGCAGATCAACGGCTCGGCGGCGCGTCCGCAGGAGGCCGTGGACTGGGCCATCGCCAGCCGTCAGAAGTGACCGCGGCGGGCACCGGGCGACCTGGCAGCAGGGCGCTCGGACGAGCCCGACCACGTCCGGGCGGGCCGGGGCCGGCCGACGAGCCGGCCCCACCGCCGGGCAGCAACCCCACGACACCCCACCCACGCCACGCCCCATCACGTCACACCCATCACGTCACACCCATCACGTCGACCACGTCGCCCGACGGCGGTGCCGGATCAGGGCAAGCCGGATCAGGGCAGGAGAGCGGAAGAACTGATGCTGGACCAACTGGATCAGATGGACCATCTCGACCAACTCGGCCAACTCGGCCAACTCGGCCAACTCGACCAGCGCTCGTTCCGAGACATTCTGGGCCGGTTCACCACGGGAGTCGCGCTGATCACCGCGCGGACCCCCGAGGGTCCCGTGGGAATGGCCGTCAACTCCTTCACCTCGGTGTCCCTCGACCCGCAGTTGGTCGCGATGTGCGCCGCGCACACCTCGACCACCTGGCCGGCCATCCGCGCCGCGGGCGGCTTCGCCGTGACGATCCTCGGCGACCGCCACGCGGAGCTGTGCCGGACGTTCTCGCTGCGGGGCACCGACCGGTTCTCCGGCCGGGACTGGGCGCACACCCGCGCGGGGCACCCCGTCGCGCCCGACGGTCTGGCGTGGCTGGACTGCCGCATCACCCAGGTCCACCCGGCCGGCGACCACGACCTGGTCATCGCCGAGGCCACCGAGGGCGCCCTGGCCGAAGAGGCGGGCCCTCTGGTGTTCCACGCCGGCCGCTTCGCGGAGCTCGTCGCCTGAGGCCCGCTCCGTCCCCTGTCGGGTCGGCGTCACCCGCTCCACCCCGACTGAAAGAAGGGCTGTTCCGCGTGCACGTGACCGATCATCCGCGAGCTCTCCTGCCGTCCCAGCACGGAGCGGAGGAGGGCGGCCTGACCTTCGTCAGAACCGCCCCCCGCCATCTCGTCGACCGCGCCGCGGTCGCCGAGGTGCTGATCACCGACTGGCAGCGGCTCGGTGCAGAAACCTTCCGCCTCGGTGCCCAGTGGCCGCGTGGGCACTCGTTCTACACGCCGCTCGCCGGTAGTTGGCACGATCCCCTGCTGATGGCCGAGACGCTGCGACAGGCCTCGTCCCTCGTCGGGCACCTCTACTACGGGGTGCCCGACGGACACCCCTGCTCCATCGAAGCGCTGGACGTCGAAGTGGTGCCCGCCGCGCTCCTGTTGGGGCAGCGCCCGGCCGAGGTCAGCCTGGAGGTCTCCTGCCGCGACGTCCGCCACCACGGGGGCCGGCTGGCCTCGATGACGCTGGAGGCAGGCTTCCTGCGCGGCGACACCTTCGCCGGAACGGGCCGCCTGGTCCTGCGGAACCTGGAGCCGCCCGCAGAGCCGCCCACGGACGCGGACGCGGAGGCGGAGGCGAACGCGGACGTCCTGCCCGAGCTCTCCGAAGCCGTTCCCGCGGTCGTCGTGGGCCGACTGCACGAGCACGACGTGGTGCTCGGCATGAGCAAGCGGCCCTCCGAGCCGGGTACGTACACCTGGCAGCTACGTGTCGACCCCACCCACCCGGTGCTCTACGACCCATCGGCCGACCGGATTCCGCCGATGCTGTTCCTGGAGGCCGCGCGGCAGGCGGCGCAGGCGGTGTGCGCGCCGTACCGGATCCTGCCGGTCGACATCCGCAGCGCCTTCCGCGCACGGGCGGAGCCGGGCCTGCCCTGCACGGTGACCGCCATGCAACTGCCGTCGCAGGACGCCGGAGAGGACGCGGTGGTCCGGGTGACAGCGACCCAGGACGGCCAACTGGTGTTCGACAGCGTCGTGGTGGCGAGCCTGTGCGACTGAGGTGTGCCCCGGGGGCAGACGCAGGCTTGAAAAAAATACAGAACGTTATGTATTCTTTTTCTGTCCGCCCCTGACGAAAGAACCCAGCTTGGGGAGATCTCACGTGCCCACGCACCGCTCGCATCGATCCCGACCGGACGTCACCGCCTTCGCGGAGAACCTGTTCGCGGTCCTGCCGCGCACCGACCAGCGCAAGTGGGCCGAGGTCTACCTGCGCGGCCTGCTCACCGTGTCCGGTCGCAAGTCGCTGCGCCAACTGGCGCTGGCCGTACCGGGTTCGCCCACCGCGTCGCAGTGCCTGCAGCAGTTCATCAACGCCAGCCCCTGGGACTGGGCGCCGGTGCGCCGGGAGTTGGCCCGCACCGTCGCGGCAGCGCAACCGCCGGACGCCTGGACGATCGACGCCGCCGTCATCCCCAAGCGGGGCGAGCACTCGGTCGGGGTGCACCGCCGGTACGTCCCGGAGGCCGGCCGCGCGCTCAACTGCCAGGTGGGGCTGGGGTTGTTCCTGTCGAACGAGGAGTCCAGCATCCCCGTGGACTGGGAACTCTTCCTGCACGAGAGCTGGCGCACGGACGCGGACCGACTCCAGCGGGCCCGGATTCCCGACGAGGTGTCCGGCCGCTCCGAACTGGCGCAGGTCCTCGACCTGTTGGACCGCCGACCCGTCGAGTCGGCGTCGCCCACGACGCCCCTGGTCGCCGACCTGTGCGAGCTGGCCTGCGCCGACCGCCTGCCGGCCGAGCTGGCCGGGCGCGGTGTGGACTACGTCGTGCGCGTCCCGTCCACCCAGCTCCTCGCCGCCGTCACGGCACCGGGCCGCCCGGCGGCGGCGCGCGCGGCCGTGGACCTCCTGCCCGCCCGGCCCGCGCGGCGCGGCGTGCCGATGCTCGTCTCGGTGCCGGTCCGACTGCCCGGCTCGGAACTCCCGCACCGGCTCTGGGCCCACGAGCCGCGGACGCCGGGTATGCCGGAGACACAGCCCCACGCCAGGCGCTACTACCTCACCAGCCTGGCCGAGGCCGGTGCGGACCGGATCATCTCGCTGCTGCGCCATCTGGAGCGCACCCGGGCCGCGATGACAGTCCTGGGCGACGGCTTCGGGATGCGCGACTTCGCGGGGCGCTCCTTCCTCGGCTGGCACCACCACATGACGATGACGTCCGCCGCCTACGCCTACAGCCGCATGACCGAAACCAGCCGCCTGCCCACGGTCCGTATCCCCCACCCCGCCCACCCCACTCCCTGCGCCGGCCTGCCCCGAGCCCGCACACTCACCTCCCGCCCGGGCCACCGGCGCGGCCGACCTGCGGCACGGGTGTAGCGACTACCTGCCGTAGCAGGTGCGGCGGTGACCGAGAAACCGAGCTGACTCTCCGTCAGTTACTGCCGGTGCTCCGGATCGCACGGAGGATCCGGTTCGCCCAGTCGGCGGGTCGCTCGTGGCCGAGAAGTTCGGAGAGCCGGTTCATGCGGGCTCGACGTTCGATCGGGGCGAGGTCGAGAGCTCGACCCAGGACGGTGCTGAGGTCTTCTATGGAGTGGGGATCGGTGAGCAGGGCAGCCTCTCCGAGCTCGGTCGCAGCGCCGGCGTGGCGGGAGAGGACCAGGACTCCCGGTTCGACCTGATCGTGGGGAAGCGCGCTCCGGGCGGCGATGAACTCCTTGGCGGTGAGGTTCATGCCGTCCTGGAGCGAGGTGATCCAGAGGACGTCGGCCGTCAGGTACTCGTCGACGACCTCGGTGCTGGACAGGCGGCGGGGCAGATAGTCGACCGGTTGCCAATGTCGTTGCCGCCACCGGGCGTTGATCTCGCCCACGCGTTGTTCGAGGTGCCGACGGGTGGTGTCGTACGCGGTGATGCCGGCCTCGGGCGGCGGGCAGACGAGCCGGAAGGTGAGTCGGCCGCGCAGTTCGGGTCGGCGGGTGAGCAGGTGGTCGATGGCGTCGACCTTCTGGATCGGGGCCTTGACGTAGTCGAGGCGTTCGACCGAGAGCACCACGTGGCCGGTGGCCGTTCGACGGTGTGGGGCGCGGAGGCGGGCGAGCTTCTCGATGACCGGCCGGTCGATTCCGAGCGGGTGGACGGCGGTCGGCGGCGGATGAGGCAGACCGGCGAGGGCCCCACGGAAGTGTGCGGCGAAATCGTCGGTGTGGAAACCGGCCCAGTCGAGGCAGGCCAGTGAGGAGCGCAGTTCGGCGGCGACCGGGAGGGCGGCGAAGGTCTCCGGGGCAGGGAACGGGGTGTGGTGGAAGAGCCCGGTTCTGAGGTCGGGTCGGATCCGACGCAGCAGACCGGGAACGAGCCACAGGTTGTAGTCGTGCAGCCAGACCGTGGCGCCCGGGGCGGCCTCAGCGCTGATGTGCTGGGCGAAGCGGTCGTTGACCGTGCGGTAGTCGGCCCAGAAGCGCTCGTCGAAGACCGCACGATCCGGCTCGGACATCAGGATCGGCCACAGCGCGTCCTTGCAGGTGCGGTGGAAGTAGCCGCTCCAGGTGGCCGTGTCCACCGGCACGGTTGCCAGGGGCGGGGAGGCGGGTCGCGGGAGCGGGGCCTGCTGGTCGCGCCCGGTCAGAGCGGTGACCCAGATGCCCTGCAGGCTGCCGCCGACGTCGGCGAAGGCGCTGGTCAGGGTGGGCAGGATGCCGTTGGGGCTGGTGGGTGGCTGCCAACTCTCGCCGTTCCAGTGCAGCGGCGGTCGGTGGTAGGCCACCACGAGGGAGTGTCGTCCTGCGGACCGCTCAGAACCGGGCTCAGAACCGGGAGCGGGACCGGGACCGGGACCGTGGGTCGGGCGGAGGCCGGGATCGTGACGGGAGTTGAGCCAGCCGAGGTCTCGCAGCGCCGCATGGATGCCTGCCGCGCCGGCCTGGCCGGGACGGTGCACGCGTGGGTCATCGGCGAGAGCCGTGAGCAGTGCGGGTTCGGCACCTGCGACGACCACTGCGTGCGCGCCGGTCCGGAACAGCGAGAGGTCGTTGAGCGAGTCTCCGGCGACCAGTATCGAGTCGGGCTGCCAACCCAGCTTCTCGGCCAGAGCCCGAAGCGCGTTCCCCTTGGAGGCTCCTGCCGGCAGGACGTCGAAGTAGCGGCCCGCCGAGTACACCCACGTGCAGCCGAGAGTCTCGACGGCTGCCGTGAGTTCCCCGGTGAGCCCGTCGGGGCCGAGGTGGTAGGAACAGCGGCCGTCCTGCACGACGCCGTGTTGGTGGACGAGTTCGGGAAAACGGCGCAGCGCGGCGCGGATCCGCTCCGCCCCCGGCCATCCGGCCCGCAGCTGTTCCTGGATCGGGTCGACGGGGGTGAGGTCGGCGCCGTCGATGACGGTGGCGCCGACATCGGCGATGATCCACCGTGGCCGAGGGACGAGCGGATCGCGAAGGACCTCACGGATGGAGGCCAGTCCGCGTCCGGTGGCGAAGACCAGGGTCAGCTCGCCATGACGGGCCAGGGCGTCCCGTAATCGACGCCGGTCGTCGCGAGTACCGCCGAGCAAGGTGCCGTCCAGATCGGAGACCAGAATCCTTGGCATGCAACGGACAGTAACACGATCACCACGCGCGGTGAAGTATTCACCTGATGTTGGTGATCACCGCCGGGGTGACCGGTCGAGGTGGCGGTCGAGGTGGCGGTCGAGTTCCGTGGCGCCCAGGGCCGCGCTGGAGCCGGGGCCGGTGGTCGCGGCAGCTCCGCAGACCGACGCGGCGGCAAGACAGTCGGACAGGCTCCAGCCGTGAAGAAGCCCGTGCACCAGACCGGCGTTGAAGCAGTCACCCGCCGCCGTCGGGTCGATGGCGTCGGCCCGGGACGCGATCGGGACGTCGAGGCGCTCGCCGTCCCGGACGGCGGTGGCACCGTGCGCGCCGCGCGTGACCACCAGGGTGGGCACCAGGTGGCAGAGGGCCGCGATCGCCTCATCCAGGTCGTCGGCGCCGGTCAGTCGCAGGGCTTCGCCGTCGTTCGGCGTGAAGACGTCGACCAGCCCGAGCACGTCGCGGACGGCCAGATCGTCGAGGGTCGCGGGCGTGTCGTGGCAGTCCATGACCACCAGCGTGCCGAGGCGCCGTGCAACCCGGAGCGCCGCTACCGTCCCCTCATCCCAACGCAGTTGGGGAAGCATCAGAACGCGGGGGCGGAAGCGCAGCAGCAGCGGGACGAGCGGCTCGGGGTCGATCGGGTCCTGGAAGCTCACCATCGCCCGGTCTCCGCCGGACGACAGGGCGACGGTCAGACTCCGTACCGGGAACGGGTGCCGACGGAAGGCGGCCTCGTCCAGCCCCTCCTGCTCGGCGCAGGACAGCACGTGGGCACTGAACAGGTCCGTGCCGAAGTCCGCACTCCACACGACCCGCCGTCCGAGCCGGTGCAGCGCCATCGCCAGCGTGTACGCACCGCCCGGCACCAGGCCGAAGCCGTCCGCGAAGACCTCCGTCCCCGGCAGCACCGGCCGCCCCAGTCCGTGGAACACCAGGTCCGTGAAGTAGGCCCCGGCAACCAGGACTTCACACGGTCGCACGGCCCCGTTCGTCTCCATCCGGCGAGCATAGGGTCACCGAAACGGCCGCACGGGGTGAAACGGCTTCTCCTCCCGGTCACGCTTGTCGGTATCAGCGTCGTAGGACGTCACCTCAACCACCAGCTGCACCCGGTCAGCACTCGCCCACTCCTCCGGCCCGGCGAAGATTCCTCAGTAAGCGGTGGAAGGAGCTACCGGACGTGGATGAGACAGTCGGTCAGTGCGTCCTCGAACAGCGCATGCAGTCCATCGGCGTCGACTTCGACGCGGCCGACGACCAGCAGTGCGATCAGCCCGTGGGCGGTCGCCCACAACCGCAGGACGTGCTGCTCGGGATCAGGATCTCCCGCGGTCGCGAGCAGGTCGGTCATGAGGTCGCCGACCGCCTGCCCCTCCGCCCAGGCCTCGATGGCGGGCACACGCACGCCGCCCAGGCCGTACATGAGCTGATAGAGGTCGGGTTCGGTCAGGGCGAAGTCGAGGTAGGCATGCCCCGCACGCCGCAATGCCGCGGCCGCAGCCGCTGCGTCCCCAGCGTCGGAGTCGAGCCCGGCCTGTCGGCCGGCCGTGGCCATCGCGTCCCGGAGCCGGGCGAACCCCTCGCGTACCAGGGCGTGGAGGATGTCGTCGCGGCCGGTGAAGTAGCGGTAGGCGAAGTTCGCGGAGTACTCGATCTCCTCCGCGAGCCGGCGCATGGTCACCGCGTCCCACCCGTCGCGGCGGGCCAGGTCCCGGGCCGCGGACAGGATCGTCTCCCGCGCGGCGGCCCGTTCCCGGTCCCTCCGACGCTGCGCCGGCGTCAGTTGTCCGTCAGACGTCACTGGTCGCCGTTCTCGCCGTTCTCACTGGTCTCGCCGGCGAGTTGGGCGAAGAACGCCTGACCGTCGATCTGGTCCCAGTGCTCGACCGCCATCCCGTCGACGACCCGCCAGATGTCGATCGAGTTCATCTCCACCGGGCGGCCGGTGGGCGGCATCCCCAGGAACGGACCCCGGAACGTGGCCCGGTAGGTGAAACGGCCCGCGACGCGGTCGCCGTCGACCAGGACGTCGTCCAGGGTCACCTCGGTGTCGGGGAACGCGGCGAACCACGTCCTCCAGAACTCCCGGTTCGCCTCGCGGCCGTCCTCGACGTGGAAGTTGTGGTTGATGTAGTCCTCGGCGACGAAATCGTCGACCGCGTCGGGGTCGCGACCGTTCATCATGTCCGCGAACGCGTGGGCGACGGTCTGGGCGCGGTCCTGCGTAGTGCCGGTGCTCATGACTCCACCTTTAGATCGGTTACGACGTAACCAGTGTGTACATCGTAACCGATCTAAGTCAAGCGATCTTGTCCGGCATGCGGACGCGTCAGATCCGTTCGGCGGTCAGCTGCCAGCTCGGCAGCAGCAGCCGGCCCTCGTCGTCGATGTCGAGGGTGCTGAGGTCCATCGCGGAGCCGCCCTTCTCCAGGAGGCTGCGGACCTTCTCCTTGGTGAACGTCGTGGCGTATCCCCGGCGCTCCAGCCGGTGGATCGTCCACCCGTCGCTGAAGGTCTCGCGCAGGTACTCCTCGGAGTTCCGGTAGGCCGGGATCTCCGCGGGCAGCCGGTCCGAGAAGCACAGCAGGTGCAGTCGCGCTCCGGGCTCGCAGATCCGGTGAACCGCGGAGATGTAGCTGCGCTGCGCCTCTTCGTACAGGCAGTGCATCAGCGCGCTGTCCACCACCGTGTCGAACGGGCCGACGACCCCCTCCATGGTGGTCGCGTCGGCCACGACGAACTCGGCCTTCAGCCCGCGCTCACGGGCCTTGTTCCGGTTCTTCTCGATCACGCTCGGGGACACGTCGATCCCGGTGACCTGGTAGCCGCGCTCGGCGAAGAACAGCGCGTTGTCCCCGAGTCCGCACCCGGCGTCCAGCACGCGGCCGGTGATCTCGCCGGCCTGCTCCAGCTCGCGGATGACCGGCTGCGGCTCCTTGATGTTCCACGGGATCATGTCGAGACTGGCGCCGATCTCGCCCGGCTGGGTCTTCCCGTCCCGGTACAGCTCCTCGTAGTCGTGCGGCTGCAGAAGCTTGAGGTCCTGCTGTCCTGCCATGAGTGATTCACCTTCCACGTGGGGCGTTCAGGCGGCGCGGCGCTCGTCGGCGCGGCGGTCAGGCGGCGCGGCGGTCAGGCGGCGCGGCGGTCGTCGGCCGGTCGGCGGCGCAGGCTCGCGCGCTCCAGGGCCGGGTGCGTGTAGGCCGGGTCGAGTGCGCCGATGTCGGTGCCGGGCGGGACGATCGCGTCGATCTGGTCGAGCAGGTCGTCGTCGAGGGTGGTCTCGGCGCCTGCCAGCAGGTTGTCGAGGTGTTCCATGGTGCGGGGCCCGATGATCGCGGAGGTCACGCCGGGGTGGGCGATCGCGAAGGCCATCGCCAGGTGCGCCATCTGCAGACCCGCCTTGTCGGCGAGCGGGATCAACTGCTCGACGACATCGAGCCGGTGCTCGTCGCTGAGGTGCTTGAAGCCGTACTTGGCCCGGTGCGTGTCCGCCGGCCGGCCCTTGCGGTACCGGCCGGTGAGCAGGCCGCCGGCCATCGGGCTCCAGACCAGCGCGCCGATCCCGTACTGCTGGCAGACCGGCAGCACCTCGCGCTCGATGCCGCGGTTGAGGATCGAGTAGGCGGGCTGCTCGGTGCGGAAGCGCTGCAGGCCACGCCGTTCGGCGACCCACTGCGCCTCGACGATGTCCGAGGCCGGGAAGGACGAGGAACCGATCGCCCGCACCTTGCCGCTGCGGACCAGGTCCGACAGCGCCGAGAGGGTCTCCTCCACGTCGGCCGTCGGGTCCGGCCGGTGGACCTGGTAGAGGTCCAGGTGGTCGGTCTGCAGGCGGCGCAGGGAGTTCTCGACCTCGGCGATGATCCAACGCCGGGAGCTGCCGCGGTGATTCGGGTCGTCGCTCATCGGAGCCCAGACCTTGCTCGCGAGGACGACGTCGTCGCGGCGGCCCTTGAGCGCCTTGCCGACGATCTCCTCGGACTCGCCCTTCGAGTACATGTCGGCGGTGTCGACGAAGTTGATGCCCGAGTCCAGAGCCTTGTGGATGATCCGGATCGAGTCGTCGTGGTCGGGGTTGCCGATGGCCCCGAACATCATGGCCCCCAGGCAGTAGGGGCTGACCTGGATGCCGGTCCGTCCCAGTGTGCGGTACTTCACGCGGTCCTCTCAATCGACGGAGAAACGGACGGTCACTCAGACCGTCTGCCGGGCAACCAACTCGTAGAAGGCGGTGACGGTGTGGGCCTGCCGCAGTTCGCTCTGGGGCAGAACCACCTGGAACTGCTTCTCCACCTGCGCGACGATCTCGATCAGGTTGAGGGAGTCGGCCTGGAAGCGGTTGACGAAGTCCTCGGTGGGGTCGATCTCCTCCGGACTCAGTGCCAGGACCTCCGCCACGATCGCGCGGACCCTGGAGATCGGGTCTGAGATCCGGTCGTCGGTGTCGTTCATCCGCCATCCTTTGTTCGCGCCGTTGCTGGTGTGGTTGCGAGCAGACTCGCGGCCGGACGGGAGACGACCAGGACCGAGCCCACGGTGAGGACGGTTCGGTCGGCCGCCCGTGTCTCACCGGTGAACTCACCGACCGCACCGGAGTGGTGGTTGAGCCGCACATGGTGTTCCAGGACATCCCCGGGGATGGCCGGCGCGGCGTAGGTGAGGTCGCGGATGCCGACCATCAGCGGGATCTCCTCCGGCGGGCCGAGTTCGGCGAGCGACCACAGCAGGGAGACGGCCTGGCCGAACGACTCGAGCAGGAGCGCCGACGGATACGCGAACCCGTCGATGCCGGTGCCGTCCTCCAGGTCCCGGTAGCAGGCTTCCCCGCCGGTGACCGCCTTGGTGGCGACGAGCGCGCCGGGCGGCGAGAACTCTCGGACGGTGTCGAGCAGGAGCATCGGGGGACGCTGCCGGAGCCGGCCGCGCACCTGGCTGTGGTCAAGCATGGGACGTCACCGGTTCGAGCGTGACGGACAACTCGGCCGCCATCCGGCCGTCGGCACGCGCGCCTCGGGCGTGGACCCCGACCCGCCCGCTCGCCTCGGGAGTCACCAGCAGCGAGAGCTCCAGTTCGTCGCCCGGAAGCAGCGGGCTGGCGAAGCGGGCGCGGTCGATGCTGCGCAGTTGAAGCTCAGCCCCGCTGGCGAAGCAGGCTGCCTGGCGCACGGAATCGATCAGGAGAACCCCCGGCAGGATCGGGAAGTCCGGATAGTGCCCGGCCATCTGCGCGGTGGCCTGATCCACGGGCATGCGCAGCGTCACCCGGGTGCCCTCGGGGGTCTTCTCGGTCCGAGGCGGGCGGCCCATCGCGTCGAACACCGTCGCTCGTCGGGTAGGCATGGCGGTCCTCAGCCCAGGCTCGGTCGGGAAAGGAGGCGCTGCGCGAGCTCCTCCACGTAGTCGGTGATCGTCTCGTCCCGGTCGAGGTAGGGAACCACCTCGCGCGTCTGCTCGTAGAGCCGCCGGGTCGCGGCCGACAGACCCTCCGTGCCTCGGATGTCGACGGCCTGGCAGGCGCAGAGCAGCTCGAAGGCGACCACGTAGGCGACGTTGTCCAGCACCTCCCTGGCACGCCTGGCAGCGACGAAGCCGAAGGAGACGATGTCCTGGAAGTCCGCGGTCGAGCTCAGCGACTGGATGGACATGGGCATGGCCTTCGCCCGGGTCTCCGCGGTCAGCGAGGCGGTCATGAACTGACCACCCATCAGCCCCAGTCGCAGGCCCGGGTCCTCCCGGCACAGGAAGGCCGGCAGCCCCTCGCTGTTGCTCTTGTCGAGGTAGCGGTCGATGCGGCGGTTGGACAGGTTCATCAGCGTGGTCATCGCGATCGCCAGGTGATCCATGGCCATCGAGACGTACTGCCCGTGGAAGTGCCCGTTGTGGAACACCTCGGCCTCGTCGGGGTCGACCAGCGGATTGTCGTTGGACGAGTTGAGCTCGTCCTCGACGACCTGCTCGATCCAGGCGAGGCTGTCCACGACCGGCCCGAGGATCTGCGGGGTGCACCGGATCGAGTAGGCGTCCTCGATGGACTGCGATCCCGCCTTCGTGTCGTCCCCCATTTCGCCCGAGAGAAGGTGTTCGGTGTCGAGTTCGTCGACCGCGAGCGTGGAGTCGGCCAGCGTGTTCCACAGGAACTCGGCGACCGCCTGCTGGCCCTTGTGCGGCTTGAGCTTGTGGACCCGCGGGTCGAACGGCTTGGTCTTGCCGGCGAGGCCCTCCACCGACAGCGCCGAGACCAGCAGATACGACTGCAGCAACCGCCGGGCCCGCGCAACGTTG
This sequence comes from Streptacidiphilus sp. MAP5-3, assembly GCF_041262505.1. Classification (NCBI taxonomy): domain Bacteria; kingdom Bacillati; phylum Actinomycetota; class Actinomycetes; order Kitasatosporales; family Streptomycetaceae; genus Streptacidiphilus; species Streptacidiphilus sp. MAP5-3. The sequence goes on along the minus strand of NZ_JBGCCL010000010.1, from coordinate 57,707 downwards.
ATACTGCCCAGGCCCACCATGCCGGAGGTGCCGTTGATCAGCGCCAGGCCCTCCTTGTAGCTGAGCTCCATCGGCTCGATGCCGACCCGTCGCAGCGCCTCGGCGCCCGGGAGGACCTCGCCGTCCAGCCTCGCCTTCCACTGGCCTATGCAGACCAGGGCGATCGCGGCCAGGGGTCCGAGGTCGCCGCTGGTGCCCAGCGACCCCTTCTCCGGCACGCACGGCACGACACCCGAGTTGCGGATCGCGATCAGCTTCTCCAGGTTGGTCAGGGAGATGGCCGAGTTGCCGCGGGACAGCGACACGATGCGGGAGGTCATGATCGCGCGGACCGTGGTGTCGTCGAGGCGGTCGCCCACGTTGGTCGCCACCGCGTTGAGCAGGTTCTGCTGGAGCTGCCGTGCCTTGGAGACCGGCACCAGCCAGTTGACGAACCCGCCCATGCTGGTGTTGACGCCGTAGATGACCCGCTCCTCGGCGACGAACTTCTCCAGCATCTGGCGGGATGCCGTAACGCGTCCGCGAACAGCGTCGTCGATGGCCACGGGGTCGGCGGAGACTGCGGTCGACTCGATCTCGGTCAGCCGAACGCGCTGGCCCAGGGACAGGGTGTACGTCACGTGTCTCTCCTAAGCGTTGGTGGCGTGCTGTGCATTCGGTGCGCGCCGCGGAGCGGCCAGTGATCGGGTGAGCACCGCGCGGTCGACCTTCCCGTTCTCGGTCAGGGGGAGCTCGGGCAAGGCGTGGATCGATCGGGGCACCATGTAGGCGGGCAACTCCCGCGCGCAGAAGTCGAGTGCCGCGCGCACGTCGAGTTCCGCTTCCGGGCGGTCGAGGACGACGGCCGCCATCAGGACGTGGTCTCCGGCGCGCGGCACCAAGGTGGCCGCGGCTGCCGTCACCGTGGGAAGGCGCGTCAGAGCGGCCTCGATCTCGCCCAACTCCACCCGGTTTCCACGGATCTGCACCTGGTAGTCGGACCGGCCCAGGAAGTAGAGCTCGCCCTCGTCGCCCAGGCGGGCCAGGTCGCCCGTGCGGAGCACCACCTGACCGTGTCGCGGCTCGGCCGGGTCGGGCACCAGCACCGCGGCCGTGGCCTCGGGGTCGTTCCAGTAGCCGGTGAAGAGCGACGGGCTGCGCAGATAGATCTCCCCCGTCAGGCCGGGCTCGCTGACCACCTCTCCCTGGCGGCCCACGAGGGTCATCTCGGCCCCGGAGTGGGCGTGTCCGATCGGCAGCCGGTCCTGATCGGCCGGCAGCGGATTCGGGACGTCGGTGAACGAGGCGGCCATCGACTCCGTCGCTCCGTAGCCGTTGACGAGTCGTACGCCGGGAAGCGTCTCCTGCAGCCGCCGGAGCTCGGGGATCGGGAACTCCTCCCCCGCGAAGACGACCGAGCGCAGCTGCCCGAGCTCTTTCAGGAGGTCCGGATCGACGCGCAGGACCGGACGCCAGAGTGACGGAACGCCGTGAACCTGGGTGACCTCGGCGTCCTGCAGAAATCCGACCATGCGCCGCGGCGAGTCGAGGTTCGCGCGCGGTACCGGGACGAGCGTGCCACCTGCGGCGAGGGCGACGCCGATCCCGAACAGCGCGAAGTCGAACTGGAGCGGTGAGGTGCCGGCCACCCGGTCGTCGGGTGCGACCAGCCCGTCCGACAGCATCGCGCGGAGGAACGTGACGATCGACCGGTGGCTCATCACCACGCCCTTGGGGGTGCCGGTCGACCCGGAGGTGAAGATGATGTACGCGGTGTCGGTGGCCAGCACGTTCCGCCGCCGGCGCACCCTGCGCGTCGGCGGGCGCTCGACCACCAGCCCGCCCGGGCCGAAGTGCGCGCTGCCGACCCCGGCTGTCGGCTCCCGGTGCTCCAGGCCCTCCGCCCGTGCGTGGAGCGCGGGTTCGACCGACCCCAGGATCGAGCGCAGGCGGGCGTCCGGCGACTGCGGGCTCACCGGCACGAACGGCAGACCCAGCTTCGCGCAGGCGAGCAGCAGGGCCACCGACACGGCCGAGGTGTCCGCCTCGACCACGACGCGGTCACCGACATCAAGGCCGAGGCCGTCCAGGACCGCTGCGTACTCCTGCACCTGACGGTCGAGACGGCGGTAGGAGATCTCCTGCAGAGCGCCGTTCTCGTCCGCCTCGACGATTGCCGGCTTCTCCGGAGTGGTCGCTCCAGGCCCCATGAGCAGCCGATAGAGGTTGTCCGCGGAAGGATGCGTGCGTTCCATGGCTTCTCCCGTCTCAGTCGAGTGGTTGTGGCCAGCAGAGCCGCTGGTCCTGCCGTGTCGCTTCGGGGCCTTGGGAGGAACTGTCGGGCACAGCGTGCGAGCCGGACTGGAGCCGGTCTGGAATGCCCGGTCTAGGCGAGTGCCTGAAGGCACTCCTCGAAGAAGGCGAGGGCGCGCAGGTGGTAACTGCGCGCCGCCCAGCCGAGACTGATGTTGTGGCCTGCACTGGACTGGCGCTCCACCCGGACGACCGGGGCCTTGCTGAGCCGGGAGGTCAGCTCGGCGAGGTCCGGCTCGTCGTGCAGCCACCAGGCCTCGTGCTCGGCGAAGGTCAGCCGCAACGGGACGTCGATCCGCGGCGCCAGTTCCTCGAACATCTCCGGCCACAGGTCCACCTCGGCGGACTCGCGGACGGGTATCGGGGCGACCAGGGCCTCGGCCGCGCGGAAGGTACCCGCGGGGTAGAGGCCCAACGGCCCCCAGTTGCGCTCCCATTCCAGGTGGCGGCGGAGCCGCTTCCGGTCGGCCGACGGAGCGCTGTAACGGTGACCGACACCGGAGGCGTCCACGGCGAGCAGGCCGGGGGTGCGCGCGGCGGTCACCAGGGCGAGCTTGCCGCCGTAGGAATGGGCCAGCAGCACGAACCCCCGTCCGACAGCGTGCCGTTCGGCGAACGCGTCGAGCGCCCCGGACAGCACGGCGGCCTGCTCGTCCAGGGTCAGGCCGTCCGGCACCTGCTCCGCGGACCGCCCGTACCCGGGCCGGTCCAGGGCCAGCACCGTGAAGCCGAGCTGGGCGCCCAGCGTGAGCAGGGACAGGTCCGGCTGGGCCTGCCCGTCGAAGTAGCCCGCGCGCATGCCGCCGCCGTGCACGGCGACGACGGTCGCCCGCGGCGGCCCGGCAGGCGGCTCGGCCAGCAAGCCGGAGAGAGTGAGGCCCGCGGTCCCGGTCCCGTTGTCGAAGGTGTCGAGAAGGATCGGCCGCACCCCGGCCGAGTGTGTCGGCAACGGCTTCTTCCGGTCCGTCCTGGACTGGCTCACGGCTGGTTCGGGGTGAGTCGTGGCGGCGCCGTCCAGGTGAGACCTGCCGACTCTGCGGCTGTCGCGGGGCCGGCCCAGGGATCCTCCTCGTGGATGTCGAGGACCTGCTCACGCAGCCACAGGTCGAAGGGGTGCTGCGACTCCGTCCAGCGCTTCCTGGTCCGCTCCGGGTCCGCGGTCTCGAACTGCACGATCACGTGGTCCCGATCGGGGCGCGGGTCGATGCGGAGCACCTCGTGGGTGATGCCCAACCTCCGCCGCGAGGCCTCGTACTCGCGTCGGCGCGGCCCCTGCAGCTCGGCGGTGAGCCGGTGCCAGTCCGTGGACCTGCCGCTGTTCAACGGCACGGTGCGCACCACGGACCGGACGCCCGGAGCGGTGTGACGGCCGCCCTTGCGGGGCGCCAGCATCCGCATGCCGAGCGCGGCGAACATGTTGGACGCCACGCCGTGCTCCCAGCGCTCGGCGATCCGGCCCTCCTCGTCGAACCGCCAGAGGACGATGCCGACGGAAAGGAACGAACGGCCCGTGGGAGCCATGCCGAGCAGTTCGCCCTGGTGGGTGCCGCGCCAGGTGTTGTGGATGACGACCATGTCGTCGTGTGCGCTGATGTCCTCGATGGTGACGTGGAAGTCGGGGAACGCCTCACGCAGGCCCGCGATGGTGTACTTCACGCCCTCCGTGCCCTCGGGCGCGCCGGGCAGGCCCGCGTGGTCGACGATGTCCGGCCGGTACACCTCGTCCACGAGGGAGAAGTCACCCTGGTTGACGAACTCGGCGAAGACGCGCCGGATCGTCGCCTTGTTGCGTTCCCCGGTGCTTTCCTCGGAGCTTTGCTTGGTGCTTTCCTCGGTGTTTTCCGACGCCGCCGGGTTCGTGGCCGCAGTGGTCACAACAGCAGTCCTCTCAGCGTGAGTTGAGTGCGAACGCGCTCACGTCGCGTCGGCGACCGGGCGCGGGGCCCACCGCGTGGCGTAGGCGACGTGCTCGTTTTCCGCCTGCTGGAAGGTCTTCTTCCAGCCGAGTTTCATCACCCGGTCGCGCAGCCAGATGGCGGCCGGGTTCTGCAGCGAGCCGACCACGCCGATGCGATGCGCCAACTCCTGCATCGGCGCGGTGCGTTGCTGCCGCTCGGCCTCGTAGGCGCGCAGCGCCTGGGTGACGGTGGCACCGGGTGCGGCGAGCTGGTCGGCCAGTTCGAGGGCGTCCTCGATGGCCAGGCAGGCGCCCTGCCCGATGTTGAAGCTCATGGCGTGGGCGGCGTCGCCGAGCAGGGTGACCCGGCCCCGGCCCCAGACCGCGTCGGGTTTGCGGTCCACGACATCGCCGCGAATGATGCTCTCCGGAACGGTCGCGTCGAGGATGCGCTCGACCGGGGCGGTCCAACCGGCGTGCCGGGCGCGCAGCATGTCCAGGGTCTGCTCGGGCGTGCCCTCGTCGCGCCCGCCGGCCGGGCCGTTGGCGACACTCATCCAGTGCACGACGCCGGGGGCGATGTCGTAGTACGTGAACCGGACCCCGGGGCCGAACAGGGCTCGGAAGCTACCGGGCTGGAACTCCTCGGCGGACATCTTCGCGTGGCCGCGCCAGGCGATGTAGCCGGTGTAGTCGGGCGGCTGGGGGCCGAGCAGTTGGGAACGGACGGCGGAGCGGACGCCGTCGGCTCCGATCAGCAGGTCGCCGTCCTCGGAGGTGCCGTCGGCGAAACGGACGGTCACCCCGTCGGCGTGCTCGGTGTACCCGGAGACCTCGGCGCCGGTGACGATGCGAGCGGTCACGGCCTCGCGCAGGATGCCGTGCAGGTCGGAGCGACTGATGGCGACAGTGGGCTGCCCGTAGCGCTCGACGAACTGGCCCACCGGGTACTCGCCGATGACGCGACCGGTCGAGGTCGCGAAGTGGCACACGTCCTGCGCGGGAGCGATCTTGGCGACCTGGTCCGCGACCCCGAGGTGGGCCAGCGCCAGCATGCCGTTGGTGAAGATGTGCAGACCGGCGCCGCCGTCGCGCAGTTGGGGCGCGCGTTCGAAGACGACGGAGTCGATGCCCTGTTGCTGGAGTGCCAGTGCGGTCGCGATGCCGCCGAGCCCACCACCGGCGATGAGAACCTTGCGTGACATGGGTCCCTCCTGGAGGTCAGTGCGTCTGGTTCGGGCGGATGGTTCGAGCGGATAGTTCGGGTTCTGCGTCGGACAACTGACGGATGATCAGCTCGGGAGCGGTGCGCGCCAGGTCACCGAAAGCCCGGTGTACACGTACCGGCTGGCCTCGATGCCGAGCAGCACGATCCGGTCGCCGGGCCGGATGCGCCCCGAGGTCCAGCCCGCGTCCAGCGACAGCGGCACCGCGGCCGAGCCGGTGGCCCCCACCTCGGCCAGGTTCTCCACGATCCGCCCGCTGAGTGCCCGGATGTCCTCGGCTGACAGTCCGGCGCTCTCGTACTCGACGGCGAAGTAGTCGGCGTTGCCTTCCGGCAGCACGATCGCGTCGAACTCGCCGAGCGTCCGGCCGTCCTTCCTGGCCATCTCCTGGATGGCACGGACGAACACGTGCGGGCTGAACGCGGTGGTCCCGGGTACGTCGAGCTTCATCTGGATCAGCTGGCGGCGGCGCAGCTGCTCCGCCTGCGGCACGTCCGTACCGCCGCCGATGATCTCCATGCCGGGCTTGCGCAGGCCACCCACGCAGGCATTGACGAAGGCGAACTCGTCGGCTGCGTCAGCCGGTTCAGCGACCGGTTCGGCCCGCAGGACCACGGCTCCCGCACCGTCACCGAACGTGTACAACGTGAGCCGGTCCCGCATCCGCACGCGCGCCGGGTCCTTGTCCAGGAAGAGCGGCGCCAGGATCGGCGAGCCGGCCTCGCTGCCCACCACGAGGGCGGTGCGCGCCGTCCCGTCGGCCAACTGCCGCCGCGCCAGGTCCAGCGCCTGGACCCAGCCGGCGCAGGCCCCGCGGATCTCGATCGCGGCAACGCTCTCCAGGCCCAGGTAGTGCTGCAGGGTGGTGGCGACGCCGGGCAGTGTGTACTCCGGCGTCGCCGTGCACACCACGATCAGGTCGAGCTCGTCGGGCTCGACCCCGGCCCGTTCCAGGGCCTGCCGGGAGGCACGCTCGGCCATCCGGCTGTTGTTGATCCGGTGCTCGCCCGTGGCCGGGTCGATCATCCAGTACCGGGTCTTGACCTGGATGCCTTCGAGGACGTCGTCCGGCAGCGGCCCGACGAGCTTCTCCAGCGCGGCGTTGTCGATCGGATCGCCGGGCACGTACCCGCCGGTGGAGAGAATCTTCACGTCGTACGCGGTGGTCATCGGGCAGACTCCGTTCCGGGCAGGTGAGCGGGGCAGACGGGGCAGACGGGCGACAGGACCAGCGAGGTGTGGGTGCCGCCGAGGGACGAGCTGTTGATCAGGACCGGCCCGTGGTCCCCGCCCTCGCGCCAGGCGCCGACGGCGAGGACCGCCGACAGGTGGGCTCCAGCGCCGACCGGCTCGCCGAGCACCCGCTTCGGGGCCTCGAACCGCACCTGGTCCACGCCGAACACCCGGTCCACAGCGGCCTGTTCGGCACGGTCGGCGGCGGCCAGTCCGGCCGCGTTCGCCCAGACCGCCGACACCTGGTCAGGCCCGACCCCGGCGCTGCGCAGTGCCCCGCGCATCGCCCGCTCCACACCGTCGCCGGACGGGTCCCAGCGGCCGATGCCGCAGGCGTCCGACGCGGTCGCGTGTCCCCGGACCACGGCGAGGATCGGGGCGCCGCGCCGCTCGGCACTCGCCCGGCGCTCCAGCACCAGCGCGATGCCGGCCTCGGCGAGCGTGTACCGCCGCCCGGCCGCCGAACCGAACAGCGGGATGCTGCGGTACGCGTCCAACGTGGCCGGCGAGAACGCCTCCACCGCCGGCACCAGCAGGCACTCGGCGCGTCCGGCGCGCAGCATGTCGTACGCCACGCCCAGCGCTGCGGCGCCCGCCGCGTGACCCGACGTCAGCGTCGACGTCGGCCCCTTGGTACCCAGGCCCATGGCGACATGGCCGGCAGCGCCGTTGAACACGGTGTTCGTGAAGACGGCCGGGTTCGCTTCCTGCGCGCCCTCGGCCAGCACCGGGACGGTGAACCGTTCGCCGCTCTCCATCGGCCCGATCCCGGTGCCGAGCACCACACCGGTCGCGGCGACGGCAGCCGCGTCGCCGTCCACCGCCGCGGCGCCCAGGGCTGCCCGGCTCGCGGCGACCGCCAGCTGGGAGACCTTGTCCATGCGCCGGCGCTCCCTGGCGGTGCCGGCGGCCGAGCGGTCGAACTCGACCCGGGCCACCCGCAGTCCGTCCTCGAAGGCACCCTGCCGACGCCCGGACGCGTAGGCCTCCCAGAGCGCCTCGCCCCCCTCACCGGCCGAGGTGATCACACCGAACCCGGTCACCACGACCTCGTCCGGACCGACGGCCGGAGCCGGCGCGGAGGGGCCGCCGGGGCGGGCGAAGGCGATGGTCGCGTTGGCGCCGGCGAACCCGAAGTTGTTGGACAGCGCGGTGTCCAGCACCATCGGGCGGCCCGTCCCCGGCACCGGGTCGAGACCGCACTGCGGATCCACTCCGCCGAAGTTCGCGGTGGGCGGCGCCACCTGGTCGCGCAGGGCCAGCACGGTGACGATGCCCTCCACCGCACCCGCCGCGCCCAGCAGATGGCCGATCATCGACTTGGTGCTGGACAGCGAGGTCTTCACGGCGGCGGCCTCGCCGAGCGCGGCACGCACCGCGTTGCTCTCCGCCGAGTCGTTCTTCTCCGTGCCGGTTCCGTGCCCGTTGACGTACCGGACGTCGTCAGGGGTCAGGCCCGAGGTCGCCAAGGCCGCGCGGATCGCCCGGGCCGCGCCCTCGCCCTCGGGGTGCGGCGCCGTCGGGTGGTGGCCGTCGGCGGTCAGGCCGTAGCCCAACACCTCGGCGACCACCGGGGCACCGGTGCGCTCGGCCGCCTGCCGCGACAGCAGAAGGAGCATCCCGCTGCCCTCGCCCAGGGTCAGGCCCGACCGGTCCTTGGAGTAGGGGGCTGCGGGCTGCGGGGAGAGCGACCACAGACTGCTGAACCCGGCGAACGCCGACTCGGTGAAGGCGTCACTGCCGCCGACGAGCATCGCGTCGGCCGCGCCGGCCCGGATCACCTCCAGGGCGTGGGCGATCGCGTGCGCGCTGGAGGCGCAGGCGGTGTTGACACTCAGTACCGGACCCTTGAGGCCGAAGGCGGCCGACAGCGCCTCGGCGGCGGCCTGAGGCGGTACGAAGGTGTAGCGGCGCCAGTCGGGCGTGCCGCCCAACTGCACCTCGCGCAGGGCGAGTTCCGCGCTGCGCCAGCCGGCGTGACAGGTCCCGTACGCGACACCCCAGCGCTCGGCCGGGATGTCCGCACCGACCCGCAGGCCCGAGGAGGCCATGGCCTCCTCGGCAGCGGTCAGCGCGTAGTCGACGGACAGATCACGGGAGTCGACGCCCGGGGCGTAGTCGTAACCGGGCGAAGAGGGTTCGGTGACCTCACCGCCCAGGGTGGTCTGATAGCCGTCCATCGGCAGGCGGCGCACCGGAGAGATCGCGACCTTCCCCGCGCGCACCCCGTCCCACAGGGCCTCGGCCGAACCGCCGTGCGGGGTGATCGCCCCCACGGCGACGATCACTACGCCGACGGCCCGGTCAGGAACGTCAGCGACAGGAACGTCAGCCACAGAAGCGTCAGTTGCAGGAACGTCAGTTTCAGGAACGTCAGTCATGCGTCTGCTTCCTTCTCCGACAGGGCTGCACGGCTGCACGGCTGCACGGCCGCTCACGCCAGCCTGGACAGGGTCAGCGCCACGGCCTGCCCCTCGATCCCCCGGGCCAGCGCCATCGCATGGGACGGCCTGGACTCCCGGGCGCTGCCACGGACGTGGTCCAGATCGCACGCCGGGTCGGGGTTGTCGAGGTTGAGCGTCGCGGGCAGGACTCCGTGGTGCAGGGCCAGTGCGGCCACGGCAGCGTTCAACGCACCGCCGCCGCCGACGAGGTGGCCGGTCTGCGGCTTGGGCGTGCTGACCGGCACCGACCCGGCGGCCTGGCCCAGCGCGGTGCGCAGCGCGATGGCCTCGCCCGTGTCACCGAGCCTGGTCGCGGCGCCGTCCGAGGCGATGTAGCCGAGGTCGTCGGCGGCCAGCCGGGCGTCCTCCAGCGAGCGCCGCACCGCCCGAGCCAGGCCGCGGCCCTCGGGGTCCGCCGCAGGAGGCGTACGGGCGTCGTGGCCGGCGCCGTAGCCGGTCAGCTCGGCGTAGATACGGGCGCCGCGCCGCAGCGCCGCCTGCTTCTCCTCCAGCACCAGCAGTGCGGCGCCTTCGCCGGGGAGCCCGCCGCTGCGGTCCCGGTCGTAGGGCCGGTATGCCTGCTGCCCCCGGTCGTTGCGGGTGGTCAGGATGCCGAGCCGGTCGAGCAGCGTCATCGACCACCAGCTGGTGGCGTCGTCGTAGCCGCCCGCGAGCGCCACGTCCGCATCCCCGCGGCGCACCGCACGCATGGCCCGCCCGATCGCGGTGGCACCCGCGTCCGCATAGCCCGCGAAGAAGGTGCTGGAGCCCCGGATGCCGTACGTCTGCGAGATGTTGAACACCGCACCGGCCGGCAGCCCTTCGACGAAGAACAGCGGTGGCATGATGACGTCGCCGTGCCGGCCGAGGTGTGCCATGTCGGCCGTGCCGTCCGGCCGGCGGATCACCTTCAGCTCGTCGATCAGCTGCTCCATGCGGCCGAGCGACTTGTTGCCGCCGAGGTACAGGCCGGCCCGGTGGCCGAGCTCGTCGCCGCCGGCCTGCTTGTGCGGCAACCCCGCATCGTCCAGGGCGAGCCGCGCGGCGGCCAGCGCGAGGCGGTCACCGCGGTTGACGGTGCGCAGCTGGCGCTTGGTGGCGAACCGGGTGGGGTCGAAATCGACGATCTCGCCGCCCAACCGGGTCTGCAGCGGCGACGGGTCGTAGGCCCGGATCGGGCCGATCCCGGATTCGCCGGCCACCAGCGCCTTCCAGTTGGCCTCGGGACCCTCGCCCAGCGCGGTCAGCAGGCCGATGCCGCTGATGACGACCTGGCGTCCGGTGCCGTTCATCGGCTTCATCAGCGTTCCTCCGTCGAGCTGTGGGGCCGTCCCGAGCTGTGGCGTCGTCATCTCTCCTCCTCGTAACGCCCCACGACCAGCCCGACGTTGGTGCCGCCGAAGGCGAACGCGTTGACGAGGGCGTGCCGCACGTCGCGCCGGCGGGCCGTGTTCGGGACGAAGTCGAGGCCGAGCCGGCGGTCGGGCGTCTCCTGGTTGATGGTCGGCGGCACCACCCCGTGGTTGATCGCCCCGATCGCGGTGAACAGGCTCAACGCCGCGGACGCCGCGGTGAGATGACCGGCCATCGACTTCGGCGAGCTGATCAGCAGCCGCTCGGCGTCGTCGCCGAACACCCTCTTGATCGCCGTGGTCTCCGACAGGTCGTTGCCCGAGGTGCTGGTGCCGTGCGCCACGACGTAGTCGATGTCGGCCGGTTCGAGACCGGCGTCCGCGATCGCCGCCTGGATGGACTCGATGGCCCCGCTGCCGTCCGGCGGCGAGTCGGTCATCCGCCAGGCGTTCAGGCTGGTGCCGTAACCGAGGATCTCGGCGAGGATCCGTGCCCCGCGGGCGCGGGCCGCTTCGAGTTCCTCCAGTACCAGGACGACGCTGCCCTCCCCGAGGACGAACCCGGACCGCTCGGCGTCGAAGGGGCGGCTGGCCCGCTGCGGATCGTCGTTGTACTCGTGGGTCAGAGCCCCGAGCAGGCCGAAGCACAACACGTCGAGCCAGGTCGTCAGCGAGTCGTAGCCGCCCGCGAGCATGAGCGTCGCATCGCCCTCCTGGAGGGAGCGGAAGGCCTCTCCGACGGCGTGCCCGGAGGCCGAGCAGGCGGTGGACACACCCAGCATCGGGCCGGTCGCGTCCAGCATCCGGGCCATCGCCGCGGAGGCGATGTTCTGGCTGTAGGCCAGCGCGTCCGAGGGCGCGTACGTGGTGAACGCGTCCTCCCTGCCGGTCCGGTCGCGCAGCGCCCCGACATCCACCAGCCACTGCAGGTCCGGCCGGTCCACGCACGCACCCATGGCCACGCCCATGTCCGCGCCGTCGTACGTCTCCTTGTCGACGCCGGCGTCGCGCAACGCCTCCCACGCCGCGCCCACACCGAAGGTGCCCGGACGCAGCAGATGGCGCAGGCCGACCGAATCGGGCACCGCGTCGGCGAGGCTGTAGTCCTTGACCTCACCGGCGATGGTGACCTGGAAGCCGGTGGTGTCGATCGTCGTCAACTGACCGACCCCGCTGCGTCCTTCGGTCAGCCCTTGCCATGTGCTCGGAGCGTCGTTGCCCAGCGGTGTGACGGCGCCCACGCCCGTGACGACCACCCTGCGGTTCGTCATCATCGCCCTTCCTCAAGCGTCATGTCGGTCGTCTCCTTCTGCCGTGTCCGTGGTGCGAGCTGGTGCTGGAGCCGGCTCCGGGTCAGGAGGGCCGGGCAGGCACACCATGACGGCGTGTGCCACGGCGACACCTCCGGTGTGGCTCAGGGAGATCTCGATGTGGTGCATCCCGAGGGACCGGGCGACGGACTCCACCTCGCCGTACAGCCGCACACTGGGGCGTCCGCCGCGGTCGTTGACGACCTCGATGTCCGTCCACTCCATGCCCCGGGCCATACCGGTCCCGAGGCACTTGAGTACGGCTTCCTTGGTGGCCCAGCGGCCCGCGAGGTGCTCGCCGGCCCGTCTGCGCCGAAGGCAGTAGGCCAGCTCGCGGTGCGTGAACACCCGTTCCTGCAACTCGGGTTGCGAGGCCATCAACTGCTCGACCCGGGCCACCTCGACCAGGTCTATGCCGGTCCGCACCCACAGCGGCGGGGCGGGGCGGTCCGGCGACCGCCCCGCATCCGGTTCAGCCAGCGGGCGTGGCGAGCGCCGCACGCTCGGTCACCAGATCCGTCAGGTTCTGCACGGTGAACAGGGTCAGCACCTCATCCGCCGTGAGCTTGCCGGCCAGCTCCTGCACGTCGATCTGCGGCAGCGACTTCTTGAGCTGGGCCAGCCCGACCTCGTTGATGACGTCGTCCTCGTCGGCGAACTCCTCGTCGGGTATCCCGCCCTGGAGCAGTTCGGCGATGTCCGAGACCTTGATCTTCACGTCCGACGCCTTCTCGACGCGGAACAGGATGTCGAGCAGGTCGATCGACTCGGCGCCCAGGTCGCCCAGCAGGGTGGCCTCGGGTACGGCCTCATCGACATCGATGCCCAGCGCGTCGGCGACGGCCTCTTGGACGATGGTGGCGAAGTCTTTCCCCTCGTACGACATATGTCCTATACCCCTTCGTGGAATCGCTGGTAGTGGACGGACCAGGCTGCTGCGGGCGATTGTTGACCAGCCGTCAAGTCCTTGGGACGTCAGGACGTCAGGACGTCAGGACGTCAGGACAGCGTCGGTTCCTGCGAGTTGTCCGATGTCAGTTCACCGAGCAGCTTCGTCAGGCGACGCTCGTCTCCGGTGGAGCGGGTACGGGCCTCATCGATCGTCCGGCGGGTGAGTCCGCTGAGCACCCGGCCGGGGCCGATCTCGGTGTACGCACCCACTGGGTGCCGTGCTGCGGTGCGCAGAACCTCAACCCAGCGGACCGGTTCGGTGAGCTGACGCCGCAGCAGCTCCCGAGCCTCCTCGCCGGAGCGGACGTAGGTGCCGGTGACCGAACTGATCACGGGAAGGTCGGGATCGGCGAACGGACGGGCCGCGAGCGCCGCGGTGAACTCCTCCTCCACCGCCGCCATCAACGAGCAGTGGAAGGGAGCCCCGACGTCCAGCCGCACGACCTTTTCGGCGCCGGCGTCCAGCGCGGCCTTGCCGGCCATGTCGACGGCATCGGCGTGCCCCGATATGACGGTCTGCAGCGGCTCGTTGTAGTTCGCGACCTGGACCAGACCGGCGCCCTCTGCGCTGGTGCAGGCCGTCAGCACCTGCTCCGCGGGCAGGCCCAGCACGGCTGCCATCGCGCCGGGCGCCTCGCGGGCCACCGCGCCCATCAGCCGGCCGCGCAACTGCACCAGCTCGAGGGCCGACTCCAGGGACAGCACCCCGGCTGCCACCAGGGCCGGGTACTCACCGAGGCTGTGACCCGCCGTCGCCGCGGGCCGGTAGCCGACGTCCCGCAGCAGCTCCCAGATGGCAAGGCTGGTCGTGACGATCGCGGGCTGGGTGATCTCGGTGCGGGCGAGTTCCGCCGCACTGCCGGTCACGCAGATCCGCGACAGCGGCTGGCCCAGGATCTCGTCGGCCTGGGCGAACAGCCGCCGGGCTGAGGGATGGGCGTCGAGCAGGTGCCCGGCCATTCCGGGCCGCTGCGAGCCCTGTCCGGGGAACATCGCCAGGCAGCCGGCTGTCGTGCCGTGGCCGCCTGGACCGGTCCTACCGGTCATCAGCTATTCCTTTCGTGGGTTGCTGCGGGGGTGCGATGCCAGTCACTTCCGGTGCGGCGGCGGGCCGACGAAAGGGTTCATCAGCTGCGCGGGGTATTCGGCGCCCAGTTCCCGGCGCAGCTTCTCCGGCTCTGCCGCCGCGCCGAGCCGCCGACGCACGATGACGCCGGCCGCATCGTCGGTACCCATCAGGGCTTGCCCGTGGAGAGGTGGCGGGCGTCGGTGTCCGGGGCGGTCCTAACTAGGAGGGATGCACGTCCTGGAGACGACGTCCGGAACAACCACTGAGGTCCCTCCCTGTCCCGCTCTGCCGCTTCGGCGCCGTCGGATCAACCTTCGGGCTCAGGGTTGGGCGCAGGCCTGGAACACTCCTTGACCGCAGCTATATCCCCAGGTCAGCGCCGCGAGACCGGAAGCGGGACCAGGGCCCGGCACAAGGCCCGCGGCCGACTCCGCCGGCGGACTCCAGGAAACCCAAAGGCCCAGGTCGCAGTGGACTGCGACCTGGGCCTCAAAGGAGCCGCCTTCGGGATTCGAACCCGAGACCTACGCATTACGAGTGCGTTGCTCTGGCCAACTGAGCTAAGGCGGCGAACGGGGATTAGTCTACACAGCCCCGAGGGGTGCTCCCGCACAGGTTTTGATCACAGCATGATCAACCACCCGATCAGCCCGCCGAGGCGGTGGCCAGCTTCGCGGCGAAGCCGATGAAGAGGGCGGCCACGCCCGTGGTGAGGCCGGCGGAGAGCCGGCGGCGGGAGCGGAAGATCGCGGCGAGCCGGTGACCCGCGAGGATCAGGGTGGTGAGGTAGAGGACGCTGAAGATCTGGATCGTGCCGCCGAGGATGGCGAAGGAGAGCGCCGGGCGCGCGTAGGACGGGTCGACGAACTGCACGAAGAAGGAGAGCAGGAAGAGGATCGCCTTCGGGTTGAGCAGGCTGATCACCAGCGCGCGCCGGAAGGGGGAGCGCTGTTCGGCCGCCGGGTCCTCCTCCACGGCCGTCATCGCCTCAGCCGTCGCCGCGTCGGTCTCCCCGGCCGCCGGGGCGTTGCGGTCCCGCCACAGGTCGCGGGCGGCGCGGAGCATGCCCCAGCCGATGACGAGCAGGTAGACCGCGCCGATCAGCTTGACCGCGTCGAAGATCAGTCCGTTGGTCCGCAGCAGCGAGGCCGCGCCGAGCGAGGTGAGCGTGATCAGCGTGGTGTCGCCGAGGAAGACGCCCGCTGCCGCCCGGTAGCCGGTGGCTATGCCGCTGCGGGCGGCGACGGACAGCACGTACAGCGAATTCGGCCCCGGCAACAGGACGATCAGCAGAGCGCCGGCGACGTACGTCGAGTAGTGGATGACTCCGAACATGGTCGGCGACCCTCGCCTTCTTCCGGTCTTCCGGCCTCGGTGGCCAGGACAGAACCGGTGCCCCGCACGAGGCACCTCGGGACAGGATCGTTGACGGGGGTTGGTCCTGACAACTCTCGGGACCAACCCCCGTCACGCCAGGAGATCGCGCTCAGCCGCCTCAGTGGCAGACGGTGCCCTTGGCCGGGACCGTGCCGCGCAGGAGGTAGTTGTTCACCGCCTCGTCGATGCAGCTGCTGCCGCGCGCGTAGGCGGTGTGGCCGTCGCCGTCGTAGGTGAGCAGCAAGCCCGTGCTCAGCTGGGCGGCGAGGCCCTGGGCCCAGGCGTACGGGGTGGCCGGGTCGCGGGTTGTGCCGACGACCAGGATCGGCGGCGCGCCCTGGGCCGCGACGGTGTGCGGCGAGCCACTCGCCGGGACCGGCCAGTAGGCGCAGCTGAGGCCGCCCCAGGCCAGGCTGGCACCGAACAGCGGGGAATCCTTGGTGTAGGTGGCCAGCTGCTGCTGGACCTGTGCCGGACTGGTCGCGGCGGCCGGCAGGTCGAGGCAGTTGACCGCGGAGTTGGCGTACATCAGATTGCTGTAGCTTCCGTCGGGACCGCGCTCGTAGTACTGGTCGGAGAGCGCGAGCAGCTCCTTGCCGTCGTTGTTGCCGATGGCGTCGGAGAGCGCCAGCCGCAGGTCGGGCCACTGCGTCTGGTCGTACATCGCGGAGATCACACCGGTCATCGCCAGCGCCGAGCCCAACGTCCGGCTCTGACCGGTCGGCAGTGGCTTGGCCTCGGCCGCGTTGAAGAAGGCCGTCAGCTTCTGGCCCGCCTGCTGCACCGTGCCGTTGCCGAGCGCACAGCCCGGCCGCTTGACGCAGTCCGCGGCGAAGGCGTTGAAGGCCACCTCGAAGCCGCCGGCCTGCTGACTGTTGAGCTGGAACGCGTCGAGCGACGGGTTCATCGCCCCGTCCAGCACCATCGTCCCGACCTTGGACGGGAAGAGACCGGCGTAGGTGGCACCCAGGAAGGTGCCGTACGACTTGCCGAGGTAGTGCAGCTTGGCGTCGCCGAGCAGGGCCCGGAAGACATCCATGTCGCGGGCCGAGTCGACCGTGCTCACATGCGCCAGCAGCTTGCCGGAGCGCTGCTGGCAGCCCTGTGCGAAGGACTTGTCCGCCGCCACCAGCTTGTCGACACCCGCCTGCGTCGTCGGCGTGGTGTCGACCTCGGTGTAGGCATCCATCTGACTGTTGCTCAGACACGTGACAGGGGAGCTGCGGGCGACGCCGCGCGGGTCCAGCCCGACGATGTCGTACGCCGCGCGGACCACCGGCGGGAAGGTCTCGGCCGCGTACTCGGCGTAGTCCACCGCCGAGCCGCCCGGACCGCCGGGGTTGACCAGCAGCGAGCCCTGCCGAGGGACGCCCTGCCCGGTCGCCTGCTGGCGCGCCGCCGAGAGCGTGATGTCCCCGGCCGACGGGTCGGCGTAGTCGAGCGGGACCTTGAAGGTGGTGCACTGGAAGCCGGCGTCGCACGACGTCCAGCTCAGCTTCTGGCTGTAGTAGCGCTGCAGGTCCGCCGGGACCGCCGTGGGCAGTGGCGCGAGCGGCGTGACGCTGTTCGACGCGGTGTCGCCGGAGGGAGCGCTGACCGCCGTCCCTCCGCCGGTGGCCCCGGTCGAGGACGGCGACGCCGAGCCGGAGGAACTGCAGCCGGCCACGCCCAGCATCGCGAGTCCGATGACGGTCATGGCTGCGACGGCCCTGGGGGCGCGCGTTCTCTTCATGCTCTTCCCAAACTGGCGAGTGGAGAGTGACAGGTGACAGGTGACGTGTGGACGAGGCGAGTGGCTGGTGGAGGGGCGGGACTGCTGGTGCGGCGGATGTGTCGGGTGGGGCCGATATGGCGAGTGTGACGCGTGCGGTCATTGGCGCGTGGTGAACATCTCTGTCAGATAGTTTGCCGCCAATCGCACCAGCCGGAATCGCTCCAGCTCCGGAGTCAGGTCCCGGACCGTGTCGGAGAGGCGGACGGAAAGGTCCGGACCGCCCTGGAGCCCGGCGCGCAGACGGTTCGCATCAGCCTGGGCGGCGGTGTCCCGGTGCGCCTGTGCCATCAGCAGTCGGATGCCCGAGGGCAGGGCGCCCGACGGCCGGGCGAACGGTCCGCCGCCGAGGACGGCAGCTCCCGCGTAGACGTCGGGATGGGCGAGCTCAGCCGTGACCGCGCAGGAGGAGCCCGCATCGACGCCCAGCTCCGCCCAGGAACGCGGCTTGGTGGCGATCCGGTACTGCGCGGCGACCGCCCGGCGCAGCGCGGAGTCGTCCGAAGCCAGCGTGCAGGGGTCGGCGGGGGCCACCGCCACGAACGCGTTGGCGTGCCCACCCGCGACCGCGCCGGCCAGGCCCTGCCACACCTCACCGAGCTCGCCCTCCGGTGCGCGCACCACCACCGCCTGCAGCCCGGACCCGGGCCCGGCGGACCCGTGGGCCTGGTACTGGGCGGGCAACCAGATCCGGACCTGTCCCGGCAGCCCGCTCAACGTGCCTTGGAAGAGCCGTCCGCCCGACGGCTGCCCGATCTGGGTCAGCGCCGTCGTCGCCCCACCGGACGTCCCCGGGGCCTTCGACGCCCCGGGAGTCCCCGAAGCCTGTGAAGCCTGTGGAGCCTCCGGAGCGCGGTCCGACGCCGGATGCGAGTCGGCCCGCGCGGTGGACGCCGGACTGACTACGGCGACGGGCACGGCGGAGTCGGGCAGCCCGACCAGCGCCTGCGCGACCCCGCCGACCAACGCCGAGCACAGCACAACCGCGGCGAGCACCGCCCGCACCACGGCCCCTCGGTAGCGCGGCGTCAACTCGTACACCCGGCCGGCGCGCTCCTCCCGCCACACTCCGAGCGCACTCCCCGCGAGCCAGACGCCGACCGTCGCCCCGGCAGCGATCAGCGCTGCGCTCCACCACAAGGTCATCCTGGCCGGATTCCCCCACCTGACAGCAGTGATCACTTACGGCGGAACTGCCACCCGAACGAGCGAGGTGACGACCCGTTCGATGACGCCCTGCCGTCCAGGGCCGTGGTGGGCCGTGGTGGGCCGTGCCGTGACGGGACCGGCCGTGGTGGCCGTACGGGACCGGGCGAGGTCCTCGCCGGTTCAGCCCGCGCGCAGGGCGACGGTCATCGCCTCGACCGCCAGCAACGGGGCGACATTGCGTTCGATCGCGTCGCGGCATGACAGGACGGCCTCGATGCGTCGGAGCGTCGCCTCCGGCGTGGACTGCTGGGCCAGGCGCTCCACACCCGTCCGCAGGTCCTCGTTGGCCAGGTCCGCGCCCGCGCCGAACTGGACCGCGAGGACGTCGCGGTAGAAGCCCGCGATGTCCACCAGCGCGAGGTCGAGACTGTCGCGCTGGATGCGGGTGGCACGCCGCTTCTGACGGTCCTCCAGCTCCTTCATCGCTCCGGCCGTGCCGCGCGGCATCCGTCCGCCCACACCCGCCGCCGCGCCCAGGGCGGCGCGGAGCTCCTCGGTCTCCTTGACGTCGACCTCCTCGGCGACCTGCTTGGCCTCCGCCGCTGCCACGTCCACCAGGGCCTGTGCTCCCGCGAGGCAGGCCCCGAGATCCCCGACCACCAGCGGCAGCCGCAGCACCTCCGCCCGACGGGCCCGTGCCGCCTCGTCCTGCGCCAGCCGACGGGCGCGCCCGATATGGCCGTGCGCCGCCCGCGCCGCGAACTGCGCCACCTGGACATCGATCCCGTCCCGCCGCATCAGCACGTCCGCCACCGCACCCACCGACGGCGTCCGCAGGACGAGCAGCCGACAGCGCGAGCGGATCGTCGGCAGCGCGTCCTCGACGCTCGGCGCGCACAGGAGCCACACCGTGCGCGGTGCAGGCTCCTCGATCGCCTTGAGCAGCACGTTGGCGGCGCCCTCGGTCAGCCGGTCCGCATCCTCCAGGATGATGACCTGCCAGCGCCGGCCCGCCGGTGACATGGAGGCGTTGCGGACCAGCTCCCGCGTCTCCTTGACGCCGATGCTGAGCCCGTCGGTGCGTACCGTCTGGACATCGGCGTGGCTGCCGATCAGCGCGGTGTGGCAACCGTCGCAGAACCCACAGCCCGGCACCCCGCCGAGGTCGGCATCCGGTGCGGTGCACTGCAGCGACGCCGCAAAAGCACGCGCGGCCGTGGACCGGCCGGATCCCGGCGGACCGGTGAACAGCCAGGCATGCGTCATGCCCGTCGCCCCCGTGACCGGGGTCTCCCCCGCCACCACGGCGCGAGCGGCGCGTGCGGCGGCGACCAACTGGTCCACCACCTGGCCCTGGCCGACCAGGTCGTCCCACACGCTCACGTCACGCCGTCCTGCACGTCGTCGTCTCTACGTCTCTTCGTCCGTCTCTGCGGAACACCCCACAGCATCGCGGGACGTCCCCCTCACCCTCATCCTGCCCGCAGCCTAGTCGCCCCCACTGACAATCCCGGCGACCGGCGGCTGCGGGCCGCACGTCTCAGCGACCCTGGTCGCTCCCCGAACCGCGCTCCTCGCCCGGGCGCTCTTCATGCCACTGGGCCCACTCCTCGCGGGTGCCGAGAAGCTGGTCGGTGAGCGTCGGCAGATCGTCGAGCGGGGTCTCCTCCGCCCAGTCGTAGCGACCGGCGCCCGTCGTGGCCTCGCCGTCCTCCGACGCCGTGTCACCCTTCGGACGTGCGGCGGACGGAGTGGAGAGCGCCGGGATCTCCCTCGTCGCGTCATCAGGACCGGCGTCACCGGGCTCCGGCCGGAAGAGCCAGTCCGGGACCTTGTCCTGGACGCTCTCCGAGCTGCGCGGCGTGGCCTCGCGCCAGGCACGCGGCAACGGCGTCTGCACGGTCGGCGCCGCCTGGGCGGACTGGGCGGACCGCTCCGTCGACCGCGCGTCCCCGACGACCGGGATGACCGCAGTCTCGTCGGCCGCGGAGGCAGGAACCGATGCTTCGGCGTCCTTGGAGCCCTTCGCGTTCTTCTCGGGCATGCCCGCCGTCGGCGCCTCGGCCGGGAACGCCGGAAGCACCATCGTCTCGTCGGCGGCAGCGGGCGTGGACGAGGGTGCGTCCTTGGCCGGTGCCTCGGCCGGTTCCTCGGCCTGGTCCTTCGTCTTCGCGCGTGCCGAGCGCGCCTTGCTGCGAGCGCGGCCCAGCACGGACGTCCGCTCGGGCTCGGGCTCGGCCGACGGAGCCTCATCGACGATCTCCACGGCCGGCATCACCGCCGTCGCGTCGAGATCCGCCGGCCTCTCGGCGGCAACGGCCGGCAGAACCGCCGTCCTCTCCTCATCCGACTCGTTCGACTCGTCCGAATCGCCTGCTGCATCGGCTATGTGACCGGGTGCCGCAGCCCCCGCCTCGGCCTTGTCACCGGACCCGGCAGCGTCTTCGGACCCGCCCTCCTCGGCGTGCTCGGCCTGCACGGCCTCGGCGGCACGAGCAGCCTTCGCGGCCTGCGCGGCCTGCGCGGCCTGCGCGGCCTCCTCGGCGGCACGACGGGACGCCTCGGAGCGCAGCAGCGCCTCCTCCACGCGGCGGCGCTCCTCCGCCTTCTTCGCCTCGCGCTGACGCTCGAGCTCCGCCAACCGCTCCGCCTCAGCAGCCGCCTCGCGACGGGCCTGCTCCTCGGCGCGGCGACGTTCCTCCTCCTCGGCGGCACGGCGCGCGGCCTCCGCCGCAGCGGCGGCGCGGGCGGCCTCCGCGGCAAGCCGGGCGACCTCGGCGGCCTTGCGGTCCTCCTCGGCCTGGCGGGCCTTCTCCGCCTCCTCGGCCTCCAGCCGGAGTCGCTCCAGCTGAGCCTGGCGCTCGCGCTCGGCGCGCTCCTCCTCGGCCTTGCGGCGTGCCTCCTCGGCGAGACGGCGGGCTTCGGCCTCACGAGCCAGCCGCTCCTGCTCCGCGAGCGCGGCCTTCTCCTGCTCGGAAAGGGGCAGCTCGCGGTCGAGCCGGTGGCGGATCGCGGTGGTGACCGCCTGCGGCGGCTGGCCGGCGTCGACGACCAGGTAGCGGGCCGGATCTGCGGCGGCCAACTCCAGGAACGCGGAGCGCACCCGCTGGTGGAAGACCTCCGGCTCGGACTCCATCCGGTCCGGGGCCTCGGTGAACCGCTCACGCGCGGCCGACGGCGCGACGTCGAGCAGCACCGTCAGATCCGGGACCAGGCCGCCGGTGGCCCAGCGGTTGAGCCGGGCGACGTCCGCACCGTCGAGGTCGCGGCCCGCGCCCTGGTAGGCGACGGACGAGTCGGCGTACCGGTCGGTGATCACCACGGCGCCGCGCTCCAGCGCGGGAAGGATCACCGAGTCGACGTGCTCGGCCCGGTCGGCAGCGAAGATCAGCGCCTCGGCCCGGTGCGATATCCCCGTGTTGGCGACGTCCAGCAGCATGGCCCGGAGCCGCTGGCCGACGGCGCTGCCACCCGGCTCGCGGGTCAGCACCACCTCGTGGCCCTTGCTGCGGATCCACTCCGCCAGCGCCTGGGACTGGGTGGACTTGCCCGCGCCGTCGCCGCCCTCCAGCGCGATGAAGAAGCCCGTGCCCGCCCGGTGCGCGGGCGGCTCGACGCCGCCACGCAGGGCGTCCCAGATGTCGCGGGGCAGCGGCGCGACACCCTTGCGGTCGTCCGTGCGCAGCAGCACGACGACCGCGAGCAGCAGGAGGAGCAGCCCGGCGGTGGCGGTCGCGAGCCCCGCGCCGCCGTGGTCGAAGGTCAGCGTGGTGCCGCCGAACTGCTCCGGCCCGTACACCGCGCCGAGCAGCGGCGTGACGACGAGCCCGAGCGCCACCGCGACCCGCAGCATCGCGTGCAGGTGCTCGTCGACACGGGGGCGTCGGGCCTCCTCGGTCTCCAGCGTCAGCAGCACCCGGGACGTACGGAAGGCGACGCCGCCCGCGACACCGGCCAGCGTGAACAGCACCAGGGCCAGCACGTAGTCGCGGACCAGCCCGCCGAGCAGCAGCGCCAGCCCGGACGTGCCCATGGCCAGCGGCAGCAGCCGCCGACGGCTGAGCGTCGGCAGGACGCCACCGCTGACGCGCAGTCCGAGCAGCAGCCCGGCGGTCAGGGTGAGCACCAGCAGGGCGTAGCCGATAGTCCCGGCCTGCAGGTCCACCGCGTGCTGGACGGCAGTGGACGCGGCGGCTGCGATCGCCGCCGCCGTGGACGTGGCCGCCAGGCTGAAGATGAGGGAGGCCCCGGTACGACCGCGGGCGACCAGCCCGGGCGTGACATCCGCCGGGGCACGCAGGTTGGTCAGCGGCGAGTGCGGCTCGAAGCGTCGCCGGCCGGTCGCCGCCTCGGGCAGCTCCTGCAGGTACTGAAGCGTTCCTGCGGTGAGGAAGAGCGCCGCCGCACCGAACGCGGCCAGCGCCAGGCCGTGCGTGCCGAGCCAGTCGACGGCCTGGCCGAGGCCCTGGTTCACCAGGGTCAGCACGATCAGCAGCACGGAGGCGAGCGGAACCGTGGCGTACCCGGTCCACAGGTCGATGTGGAGCAGCACCGGCCGCTGGTCCACCGGCGGATGGCCGGGGGTGGGCGCGGGCAGCAGCTGCTCGACGAAGGACTCGCGGGTGACCACGATCAGCCGCTCCAACGCGGCAGTCACGAAGACGGTGACGAGCAGCCAGACCCACGCCTTGGCCCCGGTCCAGACCACCCAGAACACGGAGCAGGCCAGCAAGGCCCCGCGCAGCGCCTCCGCGACGACGAGCAGCCACCGTCGGTCCAGACGCTGCGTCAACTGCGCGAGGGGCGCCAACAGTACGGCGCCGAACACCAGGGTGCCCACGATCCGGGCGCCGAAGACCGCGGCGACCGCGAACATCACCCCGGCGTAGCCGCCGCCCAGCGCCTGGGCGCCGACCACGGCGACCACCGTCAGCGCCAGCAGGGTCAGCAGCGCCAGGCGATCGCCCAGCACGCCGACGGCATGCGCGCGCCAGGCACGGTTGTATGCACGCACCCGCAACAGCGCGCGGGCGCGCGACGTCACGGTGACGCCGGTAGAAGGGATGCCGGGGCTTTCCGGGGCCTCGTTCGTGGGCGCCTGCGACTCGGGGCTCATACGGCCAGCCTAACCGGAGGCTCGGACAGCAGATGCCCCGTTCGCGTCGGTCATGACAGGGTTGTGACCAACCGGTAGGCGGAGCGACGACCAAGAGCCCCGTCGAACCGGCCGAGGGCAGGTTCGACGGGGCTCTCAGCCCACTACTCCGCCGTCGACTTCTTCGCGGCCGTCTTCTTGGCCGGAGCCTTCTTGGCCGCCGTCTTCTTCGCCGCGGTCTTCTTGGCCGGGGCCTTCTTGGCCGCCGTCTTCTTGACCGGTCCCTTGGCCCGCTTCTCGGCGAGCAGCTCGAAGCCACGCTCCGGCGTGATCTCCTCGACGGAGTCGTCCCGCCGCAGCGTCGCGTTGGTCTCGCCGTCCGTCACGTACGGGCCGAAGCGCCCGTCCTTGACCACGACCGGACGCTCGCTGACCGGGTCGACGCCGAGCTCCTTGAGCGGCGGCTTCGCGGCCGCGCGACCGCGCGCCTTCGGCTGGGCGTAGACGGCCAGGGCCTCCTCCAGGGTGACCGTGAACATCTGGTCCTCGGTCTCCAGGGAGCGCGAGTCCGTGCCCTTCTTCAGGTACGGCCCGTACCGGCCGTTCTGCACAGTGATCTCGACGCCCTCGGCGTCGGCGCCGACGACGCGGGGCAGGCCGAAGACCTTGAGTGCGTCCTCCAGCGTGACCGTGTCCAGGTCCCAGGACTTCAGCAGCGAGCCGGTGCGCGGCTTGACCGCGTTCTTGCCGGTCTTGGGCGTGCCCTCGGGCAGCACCTCGGTGAAGTACGGGCCGTAGCGTCCCGCCTTGGCAACGATCATGTTGCCGGAGTCCGGGTCCTTGCCCAGCTCACGCTCGCCGCTCGGCTTGGCGAGCAGCTCCTCGGCCAGCTCGACGGTCAGCTCGTCGGGGGCCAGCTCGTCCGGCACGTCGGCACGCTGCTCGCCGCGCTCCACGTAGGGGCCGTAGCGGCCGACGCGGAGGACCACGTCGGAGTCCGCGAGCGGGAACGAGCTGATCTCACGGGCGTCGATCGCGCCGAGGTCGGTCACCAGCTCCTTGAGCCCGCCGAGGTGGTCACCGTCGCCGTTGCCGGCGTCCGCGGCGGGCGAGCTGGGAAGATCGCCCTCGCCGAAGTAGAAGCGACGCAGCCACGGCACCGACTGGGCCTCGCCGCGCGCGATCGCGTCGAGGTCGTCCTCCATCCTGGCGGTGAAGTCGTAGTCGACCAACCGTCCGAAGTGCTCCTCAAGCAGCCGGACCACGGCCAGCGCCAGGAAGGACGGCACCAGCGCGGTGCCCTTCTTGAAGACGTACTTGCGGGCGATGATCGTGTCGATGATCGCGGCGTAGGTCGACGGGCGGCCGATCTCGCGGTCTTCCAGCTCCTTGACCAGCGAGGCCTCGGTGTAGCGCGCCGGAGGCTTGGTCGCGTGGCCGTCCGGGGTGATCTCCTCGGCGCGGACGCCGTCGCCCTCGGCGACCTGCGGCAGCCGACGCTCGCGGTCGTCCAGCTCGGCGTCCGGGTCGTCCCGGCCCTCGACGTAGGCCTTCAGGAAGCCGTGGAAGGTGATGATCTTGCCGGACGCGGAGAACTCGACGTCCCGGCCGTCGGTCGAGGCGCCGGCGACCTTGACGCTGACGGACTGGCCGACCGCGTCCTTCATCTGGGAGGCGACGGTGCGCATCCAGATCAGCTCGTAGAGCTTGAACTCGTCGCCGCTCAGGCGGGTCTCGGCGGGGGTGCGGAAGCGGTCGCCGGAGGGGCGGATCGCCTCGTGCGCCTCCTGCGCGTTCTTCACCTTCCCGGCGTAGACGCGGGGCGCGTCCGGCAGGTACTCGCGGCCGTAGAGCTGCTCGACCTGGGCCCGGGCCGCGTTGACCGCGGTCTCCGAGAGGGTGGTCGAGTCCGTACGCATGTAGGTGATGAAGCCGTTCTCGTACAGCCGCTGCGCCACGTCCATCGCGCGCTTGGCGCCGAAGCCGAGCTTGCGCCCGGCCTCCTGCTGCATCGTGGTGGTGCGGAACGGCGCGTACGGCGAGCGGCGGTACGGCTTGGACTCGACGCTGCGGACCCGGAAGTCGGTGTCGGCGAGCGCGGCGGCCAGCGCCCGGACGCTCTCCTCGTCCAGGTGCAGCACCTGGACGGCGGTCCCGGCGCCGCCCTTCAACTGCCCCACCGAGTCGAAGTCGCGGCCGGTGGCCACGCGGCGGCCGTCGACCGCGGTGAGCCGGGCACCGAAGGTGCCGGGGTCACCCGCGGCCCGCCCGGCATCGGCGGTGGCGAAGACGGCGGTCAGGTCCCAGTACGACGCGGAGCGGAACGCCATCCGCTCGCGCTCGCGCTCGACGACGAGCCGGGTCGCCACGGACTGGACGCGGCCCGCCGAGAGCTTCGGCATGACCTTCTTCCACAGCACGGGGGAGACCTCGTAGCCGTAGAGGCGGTCCAGGATCCGGCGCGTCTCCTGGGCGTCGACCAGGCGCTTGTTCAGCTCGCGCGGGTGGCGGACGGCCTCCTGGATGGCGTCCTTGGTGATCTCGTGGAAGACCATCCGGTGCACCGGCACCTTGGGACGCAGCACCTCCTGGAGGTGCCAGGCGATGGCCTCGCCCTCGCGGTCCTCATCGGTGGCGAGGAAGAGTTCGTCGGCGTCCTTCAGCAGCGACTTGAGCTTGGAGACCTGAGCCTTCTTGTCCGGATTGACGACATAGATCGGCTCGAAATCGTGCTCCACGTCGATGCCGAGCCGGCGCACCTCACCGGTGTAGCCCTCGGGAACCTCGGCGGCGGTGCCCGGCAGGTCACGGATATGCCCGACACTCGCCTCGACCACGTACCCAGGGCCCAGATAACCCTTGATCGTCTTCGCCTTGGCCGGCGACTCGACGATCACGAGTCGCCGTCCTTCGCGTGCGGTCTCGCTGGTCGGGGACACCTTCGCTCTTCTCTTCCGGTCGAGTAGGGGGTGGTCGTCGCGTTGCTCGCGGCAACACGGTCCTGAATGCGGAGTGTGACCGCACCCCGGTGCCCCTTGTCAAACGGACGGATCCCGGCATGTCATGGGCGGGAGTCGCCCGCTGCCTCTCGAACGGTAACCCGAATCCTCGGGTTCCCGCCGTTCGGGCCTGGGTCGTACGGTTGGACCGGCACCGGCAGGGACAGGCCGGACAAGCCGGATCATAGGACTGCCCGCCTGGCCTGCGGCGCAGAACCCGATCCTTTCGGCGTGTCTCTGCCCATCCGGACGCAAGGGCATGCACCCGTCTGCTAAAGGCAGCCAAAGGCAGGCATGCCGCCAACCCTGGCATGGACCCGATCGGTCTCAGGTCCAGCTGAAAGGCCCGGCCGGGCCCCGGTCACGAATCCAGTCACCTATCCGGCCACGTAGCCGACTATGGCCCGATCGACTCCCGGCAGGCCGGAGCGGAGCGTTCCGCTCAGGCCGAGGCTGCGAGCAGCATCACACCGCAGACGGCGAAGGCGAGCCCGAGACAGACCCAGAAGACGTCGTTCCGCCCCCGCGCCGGACCACCGTCGACAGCCACCAGCGTCGGCCGGTCCGGGTGGTAGGCCACCGGCACCAGCGCATCCACCGCCAAGGCGGGCGTCCTGCGGATGGACGTCCAGCCGCGCGGACGCGTGACGACCTCGCCGTGCCCCTCGACGGCGAAGCTGAGCAACGGCGCGGTGTCGGCGTGGTCCGCGTCCCCGTCGGGATCCACCACCACACGCGCCATGCCGCTGACCCCGACGCGGCGCAGGGTGCGCCGAGCCCGCACCTCTGCCGCGCACCACCAGAGCACGGCCCCGCCGAACAGGAGGAACCACGCCCCGGTGAACAGGCCCAGTGGAGTCCCCATGTTCGCCCGCACTCCCCGGTTCCGTCTCGCAGTTGGCCGACAAGCCACCCGATCAGGTGATCTCGTGATCATGCGATCGGCGCGGCGAGCGCCAGATTTGCAGCAGACGGACAACAAGCGACCTACGGAGTGGGACGCCCCGGGAAAGCTGTGATGAACGGGAGCCGGTCAGCGGCACCCGCGGCACCGGATCTCATGTCAGAATCAGGAAGCCCTGTTCGACCAGCACGCGGATCTGCCCGGGCACGCGGTCCCGCAGCACGACCGGATCCTCCTCGATCAACCGGGCGATCGCGTCGAGGATCTCACCGGCCGTCAGCGTGCCGTCGCAGACGCCGGCGAAGCCCGCCCCGATCGTGTCGACCTTGGTTGCCCGTCGCATGCCCCGATTCTGACGCAGGATCACATGCTCGGGGTCCTCCGCGCCGGGCGCACCCACCTGCTCCTGCACGACCTCGTCCGCCAGGCGGAAGCGCGCGGCCAGCAGGCCCGCGTCGTCGTGCGCACGCAGGAAGTCCTGCCGGGCGAACCAGGCGTCGATCGCCGGACCCAGCGGCTGTTCGACGGCGTGCGGCCACTCCTCGGCGACGACCACGGGAGTCGCGCCCCCGGGCGCGCGCCGTAGCGTGATCCAGCCGAAGCCCACGCCCTCGACCTTGGCCGCTTCGAAGGCGTCGAGCCAGTCGGCGTAACGGCGTTCGTACTCCTCGCGCGGTCCGCGGTGGTCACCGCCGTCGCGCAGCCAGAGCTCGGCGTAGGTGGTCGCGTCCTGGACATCACGCTGCACGATCCAGGCGTCGCAACCGGTTCCGGCCAGCCAGCCGGCGACCCGGTCCCGCCAGTCCTCGCCGCGCACGTGCTGCCAGTTCGCCAGCAGCTGGCAGTAGCCGCCCGGTTCGAGGTACTCCCCCGCCCGGGCGACGAGGCTGCGGCAGAGGTCGTCCCCGGCCATGCCGCCGTCGCGGTAGGTGAACCGGCCACCGGGAGAGATGACGAACGGCGGGTTGGAGACGATCAGGTCGAACCGCTCGTCCTCGCCGAGCGGCGCGAAGAGACTGCCCTCCCGGACCTCGACACGGTCGCCGAACCCCGACAACTCGGCGGTCAGACGGGTGAAGTGAAGCGCCCTCGGGTTGACGTCCGTCGCCACCACGTGACCCGCGTGCCGAGCCGCGTGCAGCGCCTGGACCCCCGACCCGGTGCCGAGGTCCAGCGCACGCCGGGCCGGTCGGCGGACGGTGATGTTGCCCAGCGTCGTCGAGGCCCCACCGACCCCGAGTACGAGCTCGCTGCGCGGCACGCCCTGGTCGGTGGCTGCCCCCGAGCCGATCCCCCCGGCCCCGCCGACCGCGCAGCCGAGGTCGGAGACGATCCACGCGTCCGCCGCCGGAGCGGAGGCCGCGGAAGCACCGCCGCCCGACGCGGAACCTGACGCGTCGGACGGTTCGTCGACCGCTCCGGCGATGTCGTTGGCGTACGGGCGGACGTCGACCGTCGCCCGGACCTCGCTCGAAGGGGTCCGGACCAGCCAGCCGTCGGCCAGCGCCTCGTCGACCGGCAGCGCCGCCGCAGCGGCCGGGTAGGGCACGCTGCGCTGCAGCAGGAACAGCCGGACCAGCGTCTGCAGCGAGCCCTGCCCCACGGTCGCCCGCAGCGCGGGCACGCTCTCGCTGCGTGCCAACGCCGCGTAGGCGGCCGCGCCGAGGAGTTCGAGGCAACCGTCGGCGGTGTAGTCCGCCGCGAGGAACGCCTCGCGCAGCCGCGCGATCCGCTCGGGGTCGAGGGTCGGCAACGAGCCGTGCGGAGCGCTGTCAGCAGCGCTGTCGGAGGCGCCCTGCGGAACCCTGCCGGAGGCGCTGTGCGGGACGGGGGATGCGGATGAACTGGTCGTCACGCGCCCATTCTCCCCGAGTTCCCGCCGAGGAGGGCCTCAGCCCGCGCTGCTCGACGCGTCGGGTGACGCGCTGCCGCTCGACGACCCCGACCCGCCGGCCGAGGACGAACCGCTGGGCGAAGACGAACCGCTGGACGAGGCCTTGTCGCTCGCCGAGCCGGAGGCCTTGGGCTGCGGGGAGCCTGAGGTCGTCGCGCTGGTGCTCGCCGCCGTGGGCGAGCCCGAGGGCGCGGCGCAGTCGGGCTGCTTGCCGAGCGCGGTGCCGAGCTGACCCGACTGCAGCTTCTGCAGCGCCGTCGTCGACTGCGTCGAAAGCTGCTGCACCTGGTCGGAAACGCCCTTGAGGGCCGCCGCGAACTTGGCCTGGTCGTCGACCGACAGCTCCTTCACCGTCGCCTGGACCTTGGTGTATCCGCCGGCCGCCTGGTTCAGCTCGCTGACGGCGTTGGCCTGGGTCTGCGCCCCGTCGCTGGTCTGCGGCGCTCCGGCGGCCTGCACCGCCTGGGCTATCTGCTGGTTCCCCGCGGCCAGCTTGCCGAGATCGTCGACCAGACGCGTCTGGAGGGCACTGGGCGACTCACCCGGGATGATCCTCCCGGTGTCCGCCTGCGCGGCCTGGACCTCCAGGATCGGCGCGGAGATACCGCCACAGACGCTCTTGGCCCAGGAGTCGAGCTGCGCGCTGTTGTCGCTGCTGGTGCACGCCGCCGCGCCCAGCGCGACCACCAGCGCGACCGAGGCCGCTCCCGCCGCACGACGGCCGCGACCACCCGTCCGACCGGACGTCCGACCGCAGCTCGGAGCACTCGTCCGACCGTTTCCCGGTCCGCTCGTCCGCATGTCCAACCGTTCGTTCTCGCTCACCGGGTCGCCTTCCAGTCTTCGAACCCAGCTTGGGAACCTACACGCTCGCCCCTTTCCGCCGCACAGTTCCCCGGATACCGTGCCGACGAGCGAGCAGGTCCGCGACCGTTTGGAGTGCCCATGGCCCGCGTGCGACTCGGCAACGACATCACCCTGGAGTACGAGGCCCTCGGCGCCCCGGATCGGCCGACGATGCTGCTGGTCACGGGGCTCGGCGCGCAGCTCACCTCCTGGGACGAGCGGCTCTGCCGACAGCTGGCCGACCACGGGTTCCGCGTCGTCCGCTACGACAACCGCGACTCCGGCCTCTCCACGTTCCTGGACGAGGGCCCCCAGCCGGACCTGGCCGCCGTGCTCGGCGGCGACCACTCCTCCGCCCGCTACCGGATCGCGGACATGGCGGACGACGCCGCGGGACTGCTGGACCGGCTCGGCGTCGAGCGCGCCCACGTCGTCGGTGCCTCGATGGGCGGGATGATCGCCCAGCAATTGGTCATCGACCACCCCGATCGGGTGCTGAGCCTCTGCTCGATCATGTCGCTCCCCGGGGACGGCACCTCCGGCCGGTCCACGCCGGAGGCCAGGGCCGCGCTGACGCGTCCCGCCGTGGCGGACCGGGAGGCGGCGATCGAGGCCTCGATGGCGGCGGCACGGGTCATCGGCTCGCCGGGCTATCCGCGCCCGGAGGAGGAGTTGCGCACCGTGACAGCGGCCAACCACGACCGCAGCAGCCGTAGGGACGGCTTCGGTCGCCAACTGGCCGCCATCACCGCCTCGCCCGACCGTACGGCCGCGCTCGGGAAAGTGACCGTGCCGACCCTGGTCGTGCACGGCGAGGCGGACCCTCTGGTCGACGTGAGCGGTGGGCACGCGACGGCCGCGGCCGTACCGGGCGCGTCGCTGCTGACACTGCCCGGCATGGGCCATGACCTCCCTCGTCCTCTCTGGCCCCGGATCGTCCCCGCGATTGCCGCCAACGCGCAGGCCGCACAGGAGGGTTGAATACCATCTGCACGGCGTGCGCGTTCAGTACATCGGCGGCTCGGTGCGTCGGTGGCTCAGCTGCGTCGGTGGCTCAGCTGCATCGGTGGCTCAGCTGCGTCGGCGGCTCAGTGCACAGCTGACGCCGCGTCCGGCGACTGGCCCGGTCCGGGGACCGACGGGGTGGCCGACTGCTCCGCGCCACTGTCCGACCCGACGGCGATGCCGCGCCGCTTGGACAGCCAGACCGCGACGACCACCACGGCCAGGCAGAGCAGCGCGATGCCCACCCGCAGCCCGGTGTTGGCGTGGACGCCGAAGTCGAGCTTGACCACGGCCGGTGCGATCAGCAACGAGACCAGGTTCATCACCTTGAGCAGCGGGTTGATGGCCGGTCCTGCGGTGTCCTTGAACGGGTCGCCGACGGTGTCGCCGATGACCGTGGCCGCATGCGCCTCGCTGCCCTTGCCACCGTGGTTGCCGTCCTCGACCAACTTCTTGGCGTTGTCCCAGGCGCCGCCCGAGTTGGCCAGGAAGACCGCCATCAGCGTGCCTGCGCCGATCGCCCCGGCCAGGTAGGAGCCGAGCGGCCCGACGCCGAGCAGGAACCCGACCGCGATCGGCGCCAGCACGGCCAGCAGCCCGGGAGTCGCCAGCTCGCGCAGCGCGTCGCGGGTGCAGATGTCGACGACGCGTCCGTAGTCGGGCTTCTCGCTGCCGTCCATGATCCCGGGCTTGGACCGGAACTGGTCGCGCACCTCGAAAACCACCGAACCGGCCGAGCGCGAGACCGCGCTGATGGCCAACCCGGAGAAGAGGAACACGACCGCGGCCCCGAGCAACAGGCCCACCAGGTTGTTGGGTTGCGCGATGTCGAGGCTCAGGCTCAGCCCGGACGCCGCCGGCCCGACCTGCTGCACCGCCGTACCGATGGCGTCGGTGAAGGAGCCGAACAGCGCCGTCGCCGCCAGTACGGCGGTGGCGATGGCGATGCCCTTGGTGATCGCCTTGGTGGTGTTGCCGACGGCGTCCAGCTCGGTCAGCACCTGCGCGCCCGCGCCGGTGACGTCCCCGGACATCTCGGCGATGCCCTGCGCGTTGTCCGAGACCGGCCCGAAGGTGTCCATCGCCACGATCACGCCGACCGTGGTCAGCAGCCCGGTCCCGGCCAGCGCCACGGCGAAGAGCGCCAGCGTCAGCGAACCGCCGCCCAGCAGGAAGACGCCGTAGACGGCCGCCCCGATCAGAACCGCCGAGTAGACCGCGGACTCCAGCCCGAGCGAGATCCCGGAGAGGATGACCGTCGCCGGACCGGTCAGCGAGGTCAGCCCGATGTCGCGCACCGGCCGCCGGCTGGTCTCGGTGAAATAGCCGGTCAACTGCTGGATCGCCGCGGCCAGCACGATCCCGATGGCCACGGCCACGAGGGCGAAGACCCGCGGGTTGCCGCCGTGGGCGGTGATGGCGCCGGAGACGCCCTTGAGCTGGGCGAAACTGCCCGGCAGGAAGGCGAAAGCAGCAGCCACGACCAGTGCCAGGGAGACCACCGCGGAGATGAAGAACCCGCGGTTGATCGCCGTCATGCCGGAACGGTCGCCACTGCGCGGCGAGACCGCGAAGATCCCGAGGACGGCGGTGACGACGCCGATGGCCGGCACCAGCAGCGGAAAGGCGAGTCCGACGTCGCCGAAGGCGCTCACGCCCAGGATCAGCGCGGCGACCAGGGTGACGGCGTAGGACTCGAACAGGTCGGCGGCCATCCCGGCGCAGTCGCCCACGTTGTCGCCGACGTTGTCCGCGATCGTGGCGGCGTTGCGCGGGTCGTCCTCGGGGATGCCCTGCTCGACCTTGCCGACCAGGTCGGCGCCGACATCGGCGGCCTTGGTGAAGATCCCGCCGCCCACGCGCATGAACATCGCGAGCAACGCGGCCCCGAAACCGAAGCCTTCCAGCACCTTGGGAGCGTTCTCCCGGTAGATCAGCACCACGATCGAGGCCCCGAGCAACCCGAGCCCGACGGTGAACATGCCGACAACTCCGCCGGTGCGGAAGGCGATCCGCATCGCCCGGTGCGAGACCGCACGGACGTCCGGGGCTTCGCCGGATTCCGCATCAGCTCCCTCGGCGGGCGTCGCCTCCCGGGCCGCCGCCGCGACGCGCACGTTGCTGCGCACCGCGAGCTGCATGCCCACATAGCCGGTCACCGCCGAGAAGGCAGCGCCGACCAGGAAGAAGACGGAGCGTCCGATCCGCTGCGACCAGGTGTCCGCGGGCAGGAGCAGGAGCAGGAGCGGCACGACCACGGCGAACCCGCCGAGGGTACGGAACTGGCGTGCCAGATAGGCGTTGGCGCCTTCCTGCACGGCGGCGGCGATCTGCTTCATGGTGTCGGTGCCCTGGTCCGCTGCCAGTACCTGACGGACCAGCAGCCACGCGACACCCAGCGCGGCTACGGCGATGACGGCGACGATGACGACCACGACCCGGTCGGAACCGGTGAGCACCGCGGTCACCCCTGACGGAGCGCCGGAGAGGTAGAGCCCGGCCATTCGTCCTCCTTGACGTCTGGCTCGTGCGCCGGGCGGGATCCCCAAGTCTTGGGACGAGGAGAGGCGCGGACCACTCGGCAGCGCGGGCAAGGTGGCAGGCGGCGATTGTAGGAATCAGGCGCATGATCAAAACAGGGTATGTGCGGCAATTGGTACAAGCTGCAATAGATGTGACGGATGATTCGACGACGAGAAGCAGCAGGGCGGCCCGAAGTCCTCGGGCCGCCCTGCTGGTTCTGCTCGGTTCCGCACACAGTGCGGTGCACGCGCGCACGGTTCTGGGCATGGTTCGGCGATGTGCGCACGGCGCAGAACAATGCGGAACGGTGCAGATCTGGTTGGCGTGAATCGACCCGCAGTTTGGCGGGATACAAGCGCCTGGCGCTGCGCCCAGCCCCGTCCTGGCCCGCTGGCTGGCTTGCTGGCTGGCTTGCTGGCTTGCTGGCTGGCCGACTACGGCAGGTCGTCGTCCGCCGGATCGGCGACCGGCCAGCTCATCCGGATCAGTCCGCCGTCCTCGTCGTGGCCGATCACCAGGTCGTCGACCAGGCCGCTGATGACAGCGAGGCCCATGGTGTCGTCGGTCGCCTGGTCGCCGTTGCCCCCGGTCCGCGCGCCGGACTTGGCGCTCGTGTTCGCCTCGGCGAACGACAGCGCCTCCTCGGCATTGCTGTCGGCGTGGGCGGTGGCGGGCGTCGGGACGCCGTCGCCGACCTCGATCAGGAAACGCTTCTCCTGCTGGACCAGCTTGACCCGGACCGGGCTCGAGACGCCGTTGCGCTGATGCAGGCCAACGGCCCGCGAGCACGCCTCACCCACGGCGAGGCGGACCTCGTCGAGAATGGACTCGTCGACCCCGGCCTGCCGTGCGACCGCCGCGGCGACCAGCCGCGCCGTACGCACATGCGCCGGGAGCGCGCTGAAACGCAGCTCGACGGTGGCCATATGTGTCCCCCTCGAAAGGTTCAGGTTGTCAGACCGGCCCCGGGAGCAGCCGCTTTCGCGGAAGCTCCCGGGCGCTCCACCACTCAGTCGTTGGCGGCGACGGCCTCGTCCACGGAGCCGTGGATGGGGAACACCTTGGTGAGTCCGGTGATCCGGAAAATCTTGAGGATGCGCTCCTGGTTGCAGACCAGGCGAAGCGAACCCTCGTGGGCACGCACCCGCTTGAGCCCGCCGACGAGCACACCCAGCCCGGTCGAGTCCAGGAAGTCCACACCTTCCATGTCCACGATCAGGTGGTAGTGACCCTCATTGACGAGCTCGACGAGCTGCTCGCGCAGCTTCGGGGCGGTGTACACATCGATCTCGCCCCCAACCTCGACGACCGTGCGGTCGCCGACGGAACGGGTCGACAGGGACAGGTCCACGGAACCTCCAGCACCTTGCCTTGCTTCCATGCCGATCGCGGGGTCGGAAGGTCCCAAGCCCCGTTGCACGGCCGCGATGGCATTCAACCACTTATCGCGAGGCCAACACGACGCCTTGGTGCGAATCTCCATCACCGTGATGACAGACTTGAGGCCAATGACGCCGCGCCCCGAACCGCCCGAGGCCGCTCTCGGCCGCCTTGTGGGCACCCGAGGGCGGCAAGATCGGCTCACCCATACGGAGCACATTCCCGCCCGGGCGGCCCAGTATGCGGACTGGCCCGCAGGCCTCCGCCCGGAGGTGCTCGACGCGATCGCGGCGACGGGCATCGAGCGGCCATGGACACACCAAGCCGAAGCGGCAAATCTGGCGATAAGCGGACAAAATGTGGTTATTGCCACAGGAACCGCCTCGGGCAAGTCGCTGGCCTATCTCGCGCCGGTCCTCAGCGCCCTACTGGAGGGCACCGAGGCCAAGAACGGCCGCGGTGCGACCGGCCTGTACCTCGCACCCACCAAGGCACTCGCCGCCGACCAGCTGCGCCGGCTCGGGGAGCTGCGGTCCGCAGGTGGTGGCGCCGGAGACAGCCGGGGTGATGGCGGAGGCGGCGACGTCAGCCGAGGCGGTGACGTCAGCGGGGACGGCGGAGGCGCTGACGGCGGCGGCACCGGTCCGACGAGGGGCACGCCGCTCTCCCGCGTCCGTGCGGCTGTCTACGACGGCGATACTCCGTTCGAGGAACGCGAGTGGGTACGCCAGTACGCCTCGTATGTGCTCACCAACCCCGACATGCTGCACCGCGGCATCCTTCCCGGGCATGCCCGCTGGGCCTCCTTCCTGCGCGCGCTGCGCTTCGTGGTCATCGACGAGTGCCACGGCTACCGCGGCGTCTTCGGCTCGCACGTCGCCCAGGTGCTGCGGCGGCTGCGGCGGCTCTGCGCCCGCTACGGCGCTGACCCCGTCTTCCTGCTGGCCTCGGCCACGGTGGCCGAGCCTGGACGCAGCGCTGAGCGGCTCACCGGGCTGCCGATGGCGGAGGTGACCGAGGACGGCTCGCCGCGCGGTGAGACCGTCTTCGCCCTGTGGGAGCCGCCGCTGACCGAGCTGTCCGGCGAGCACGGCGCCCCGGTCCGCCGCTCGGCCACCGCCGAGGCCGCCGACCTGCTCACCGACCTCGTGCTCGACGAGACCCGCACGGTGGTCTTCGTCCGCTCCCGGCGCGGAGCGGAGTTGGTGTCCGTCATCGCCCAGGAGCGGCTCACCGAAGCGGTCGGCCACGGTGCCGCCCGGCGGGTGGCGGCCTATCGCGGCGGCTACCTGCCGGAGGAACGCCGGGCGCTGGAGCGCGCCCTGCACTCGGGCGCACTGCTCGGGCTGGCCTCCACCAGTGCCCTCGAGCTGGGCATCGACGTAGCCGGCCTGGACGCGGTCCTGCTCGCCGGGTACCCAGGGACCCGGGCGTCCCTGTGGCAGCAGGCAGGCCGTGCCGGACGCGAGGGCCAGGGCGCACTGGCCGTGCTGATCGCCCGCGACGACCCGCTGGACACCTACCTGGTGCACCACCCCGACTCCCTGTTCCGCCGCCCGGTCGAGTCGACCGTGCTCGATCCGGACAACCCGCACGTCCTCGCCCCGCACCTGTGCGCGGCAGCGGCGGAGCTGCCCCTCACCGAGCCCGCGGACCTGGAACTCTTCGGCCCTTCCGCGCCGATACTCGTGGCACAGCTGGAACGCCGGGGCATGCTGCGACGTCGCGGTGCCGGCTCGTGGTTCTGGACCCGGCGCGAGCGCGCCGCCGACCTGGTCGACATCCGTGGCGAGGGCGGTGCCCCGGTCCGTGTCGTCGAGGCCGACACCGGCCGCCTACTCGGCACCGTCGACGCCGGCTCCGCCCACACCGCAGTCCACACCGGCGCGGTCCACCTGCATCAGGGCCGCACCTACCTGGTCCGCGAACTCGACCTCGAGGACTCGGTGGCCCTCGTCGCCGAAGCCGACCCGCCGTACAGCACCGTGGCGAGGGACACCACGTCCATCACCGTCCTGGAGACGGACCGTCAGGTCGCCTGGGGCGAAGCAGAACTGAGCTTCGGCTCGGTCGAAGTGACCAACCAGGTCGTCTCATTCCTCAAGCGCCGGCTCCTGACGGGCGAGATCCTCGGCGAGACCAAGCTCGACCTGCCGCCGCGCACCCTCCGGACCCGGGCCGTGTGGTGGTCGGTGACGGAGGATCAGCTGGAGGATGCGGCCCTCCTCCCGGAGGAGCTTCCGGGTGCCGCCCATGCGGCCGAACACGCGTCCATCGGCCTGCTCCCCCTTTTCGCCACCTGCGACCGCTGGGACATCGGTGGCGTCTCGGTCCCGCTCCACCCGGACACGGGCCTGCCAACCGTCTTCGTCTACGACGGCCATCCCGGCGGCGCGGGCTTCGCCGAACGCGGCTTCGAGCGCGCCCAGGAGTGGCTGGAGGCCACTCTCCAGGCCATCACCGCCTGCGAGTGCGAACGCGGCTGCCCGTCCTGCATCCAGAGTCCCAAATGCGGCAACGGCAACGACCCGCTCGACAAGGCCGGTGCGATCCGCCTTCTGACGCTGCTGCTTGCCGGCGCTCCGGGGCGGATGCCGGAGGAGGGAGCGGAAGGGACAGCGGAGGCAGCGGTGACGGAGGAGGGTACAACGAAGGCCACGCCGCGGAGCTGAGGTTGCCTCGCGCTCCAGACCGTCCCGACCGGATCACGCCGACCGTCTCTCGTGCCCGGATCACATGGGCACCATGACCGGACCTGCCCGGGCGCGACCGACGGCCGGAGGCAGTCCCGGCACGAAGTCCACCGGTGCGGGCACCGAGACCTCGACCTCCACACTGTCCTCGCTCGCGTCCGCCCGGATCACGCAGGAACGGAGCCTCGCCCCCTGGGCCGAGGCAATAGAGCCAGCATGCGCGCAGGCGCCTCCCGGATCGAGCAGCAGCCGCCCGGCCGCGGCGAGTGCGGCCAGGTCGGCGGCCGCCTCGGCACGATGGCGCGCAGCCACCGCACCGGCGATGCCGAGCGCAGCGGTGGCGGCCAGGGTGAGCAGCAGCGTCAGCCCGAGGAGCCAGACAGTCGCCGACCCACGGTCCCGCACCCTCACCCCCGTCCGGCGTGCTCGCATCACCGGCTGCCTCCCCTCGCACCCGTCAGCGCCGGCTCGCCGGGCTCCCGCTCGGCGACGGCCGTGGCCGAGACCCGGAACGAGAGCAACCCGCCCGGGCCACTGCTGACGGCGGAGACCTCCGCACGCACCATGTCGCCCGCCTCGCTGACAGCCACCGATGCTCCCGGCGGTGCCGCCGCCTGACCCAGCGCGACGGCCTGGGGGTCTCCGCGGGCAGCCGCGCGAGCCGCCTCGCGGGCCGCGTCGACACACCGGACCTGCGCGGAGCCGACCAGCACCGCCCAGAGCAGCAGTGCCGCGATCAGCACCAGGCCGGGTAGGGCCACCGCTGTCTCGGCAGTGGCGTATCCGGCCTCCACTGCCTGCGATCGGCCGCACGCCCACGCTTCAGACGGCACCGAGAGCTCGCCGGATCAGGCCCTGCAGGGCCGAGGAGACCGCCCCGCTCGTGACGATCTTGTAGAGCAAGGCGGCGAAACCGCAGGCAGCCACCGTTCCGACCGCGTACTCAGCGGTCGTCATGCCCGCGTCCGGAGCGCGGCGGCGCAGCCGACAGCGGATCAGGTGCAGGGTGTGCAGCGCCCAGACCTGGGCCACGCAGAGCGCGAACCAGAGCAAGGCCCGGCAGCGCCTCGCGAACAGCCGAACCATCGGCGCCGGCCGTGGCGTCGTTGGCCGAGCGAAGGGCCTGCCCGTGGCGCGGACTTCGGGTGAGGTGGTCATGGTCCCCTCCGGGTGTGTTGCGGGTGTGCGGTGTGTTGCGGGTGCCCGATGAGTTGTGTGCGGTGAGTTGTGGGCGGGCCAGTGGTGCGTTGCATGCAGGTGATGCGTCGGGTGGATCGGACGACCGCTGCGTGAGCCGTGGTCGCGCGCGAGTGGGCCGCCGATCAAATGCGGCTCAGGAAGCTCCCGGCGAGGCCCGTGACCACGGGCACGACGCCCACCAGGACGAAGGCGGGAAGGAAGCAGAGCCCGAGCGGTGCCGTCGCCAGCACCCCTGCCCTGCGGACACGTGCCTGGGCCTCGCGCGCGGCCGCAGCTCGCGCCGCATCCGCCAGTCGGGCCAGGCCGGCGGCAGGCGGCGCGCCGCTGGCTGCAGCACGGGCGAGGCAGCGGCCCAGCGGCGCCAGCGCCGGCTCGACCGTGCCCAGCCGTTCCCAGCAGGCCTCCGGGTCCGCGCCCATGGACAGTTCCGTGGCCGCCGCGGCCAATCGGCCGGCCATGGGCTGGGGTATTGCCTTCGCCACGGCTGCGGTGGCCGCGTCCGGCGGGCACCACGACGAGAGGCACCCCGCCAGCAGGTCTGCGGCAAGGGGAACTTGTTCACGCAGCGCGATCGCCTCCCGGCGCTGTCGCTGTTGCGTGCGGTTCGGCGGCGTGGGCAGCCAGCGCAGGCCGGCCGACGCAAGGACGACTCCGAGCATCCACCCGGCCATCCCACCGACCAGCAGCGCCGCCCCCAGGCCGACCACGCCGGAAGCCAGCATGGGCACCGGCCGCTCCCGGTGACGCACCGTCACTACCCGTGCAGACTCAGGGTCCCTGAGGTTGTCGCCTGCTGTGACCTGCCCGACCCCGGTCACGCTGGGAGAGAGTCCAACAGAGCGGACTCGCCGTCGGACCCGTCGTTGCCGCCGGCGTAGGCCGACCGCGACCAGCGTGGCCGTCAACCCGCTGAACAGGGCAGCGAGTGTCACCACCCCGCTCATACAGTGAACTCCGCGCTGTGCGCGATTCTGGCCGTCCAGACGAGGCCCGCAGCTTCGAGGGCCGCGCCCAGCGTCAGGCAGAACAGACCAGGCCCCGTGTGCAGGAGCACGCGTACCGGGTCCGCACCGAGGGCCGCTCCCAGCACGATCCCGAAGAGCGGTAGCAGGGCCAGCAGGACCGCCGTCGAACGCGGACCGGCGAGTTCGGCCCGAACGCTCTCCCGCAGCGCGCGTTCGGCGCGCAGGCCCTCCGCGACCCGGTCCAGCCCGTCGGCAAGCCCGGCGCCGCTGGCCGAGGACACCTGCCAACACGCGGCCGCCCCTGCGGCACCCTCCGCACCGGGCAGTTCGGCCAGATGAATCAGCGCGGCCTCGACCGAGCCGCCGAAGCGAACAGCCGCCAGCAACCCGGTGAAGTCCAACACGTCGCCGTGCGGCACACCCTCGAACGCCATCTCCACCGCCTGGTGGGCTGTTGCCCCGGTGCGCAACTCCCCGGCGAGTGCGGCGCAGAGTTCCACCACGGCCGCTCTCCGGCGCTCGCAGAGGAGTTGTTCGCGCCTCCTGCGGCGCAACCGAAGCACCGGCCAGACCGCGGCGGCACCGATGAACACCGGGACGGGCGATGCCGTCACCCAGGCCACCGCGCCGCTCAAGGGCACCAGCAGCATCTCGACCGGAAGTCTCCGCCTCGCCCACCGGAACGCTCGCCGGAAGCGGCCCGCAGGAACGACCGCCGCATGCGGATAGAGCCGGCACTGTCGTTGCCTGGCCTCGTCGCGTCGAGCCAGCCACCAGGCGCAGCCGCCCAGCAGACACATCACCAGGACCGATGCCGCCGTGTGGAGTGCCGACCAGCTCGACCAGGGCTCGCTGTTCACCGCGTGCCGCCCTTGCCGCCGTCGGACCAGGGTGCACGCAGCCCACCACAGCGCTCCGAGAGCTGATCCCAACCCGGTCCCGGCTGCGCGGGGCCGGCATGCGGGAAGCTGACAGCGGGGACGGAGGTCACCCATCCCTCCGGGCTTCGGCTCGGCACGCAGACCTCGGCCACGCGTCGCTGGCCGCCGGGCCCACGCACCAGGTGGATCACTGCATCAAGCGCCGACCCGAGCTGGCTGTGGACGGCGTCCCGGCCGAGTCCCGCCGTCGCCGCGAGCGCTTCGAGCCGCGCCGGCACGTCCTCGGCGGCATTGGCGTGGACCGTGCCGCACCCGCCCTCGTGCCCTGTGTTGAGCGCGGCAAGCAGGTCCAGCACCTCCGCACCGCGCACCTCGCCGACGACCAGTCGGTCGGGGCGCATGCGCAGGGCCTGGCGGACCAGGTCACGCAGTCCGACGCCACCGGCGCCCTCCTGGTTCGGCGGACGGCCCTCGAGCCGGACCACATGCGGGTGGTCGGGAAGCAGTTCGGCGGAGTCCTCCACCACTACCAACCGCTCCTGCGCCGGAACCAGGCCGAGCAGCGCCGCGAGCAACGTCGTCTTTCCGGTACCCGTCCCGCCCGAGATCACGAAAGCCAGGCGGTTGTGCACCAGCGCCCGGAGCAGACCGGCTCCCCAGGCCGTGAGCGATCCCGCTGTCGCAAGCTCCTCCAGGGTGAACGGACGGGCCCGGCTGACGCGGAGCGAGATCAGGGTGCATCCGACCGCGACGGGCGGGAGCACCGCGTGCAACCGGACCCCCTGCGGCAACCGGGCGTCCGTCCACGGGCGCGCGTCGTCAAGGCGGCGGCCCGCCGTGTGGGCGAGGCGCTGGGCCAGTCGCCGGACGGCCGCCTCGTCCGGGAAGCGCACCTCACGGGCCCGCTGGAGACCGTAACCACGGTCGACCCAGACCTCACGCGGCCCGTTGACCAGGACGTCGGTGACCTGAGGGTCGGTCAGCAGTGCTTCCAGCGGGCCCGCTCCGACCATCTCGGCGCGCAGTTCCCTGACGATCTCCAGGACTTCGGTGTCGCCGTACGGGCGTCCTTGGGCCCGCAGCGCGGCCGCGACTCCCGCCGTGGTCGGAGCGACACCGGCCTCCGCGAGACGGAGCCGAACGGCGTCGAGCAATGTGGCGGAGGCGACGGTCCTGCTGGCCGTCGTGGCAGTGCGGGACCCGGTCGTGTGCCTGCTCATGCCGCCACTCCCTCGTCGTCGATGCCGCCTCGCCGACCACCGTCGCCGTGGGTCGTGCCCTTGCCACCGGTCGCCTTGCCGCCGCCGGACCTTGTGGCCCTGTGCGCGCCGCGAGCGGAGTCCGCCCGGCCGGAGCCCAGGCCTGCGCCCGCCAGAGCCTCCGTCAGAAACGCCGTACAGAACCGGCCGAGCGGACCCTTGGGCCGAGCCCCCGGGGGCCGTCCGCACTCCAGGTCCGCGGTCAGGCCCGGCTCCGGTCCGAGCTCGCCCGCCAGCGGAAGCCGCAGCCCACGGGCCACCTCCTCACCCGTCATCCCGCTCGGGGAGGGACCACGGACGACCGCGCGCAGATCCGAGAGGCGCATGCCCACCGAAGCAGCGACGCGGCTGGACGCCGCCATCGCGCGCAGCTCACCGGGAACCACCAGCAGCCCAAGATCGGCCTGCTCCAGGGCCTCGGCCGCCGCCGCGTCGATCCGCCGCGGCAGGTCCAGGACGACCACGCCCCCGCGCCTTCGCGCCGCCCCGAGGACCGTGCGCACGGCCTCGACCGGGATCGTGAGCCTGTCGCCACGGTCCCAACTGAGCGCGGCCAACCGGTGCACCCGCGGCAGGGACTGTTCCAACTCGACCGCATTGACCCGCCCACGTGACGCGGCCAGGTCCGGCCATCGCAAGCCGACGGCCTCCTCGCCGCCGAGCAACACGTCCAGCCCGCCACCCAACGGATCGACGTCGACGAGCACGGTGCGTCGGCCCTCACGCGCGGCGGTGACCGCAAGGGCGCAGGCCAGGGTCGACGCGCCCGCGCCACCGCGCCCGCCGAGGACCGCCACCGTCAGGGCCGGAGCACCAGCCCCCTCGGCCGCGTCGGCCACCCGGTCGAGCAACCAGGGCTCGCAGTCCGGGAGGAAGACGACCTGCTCGGCGCCGAGCGAGACGGCCTTCTGCCAGACCCCGCCGTCGTCCAGATCGGAACCGACCAGCACCACGCCAGGGCGGCGGGACACGGCCGACATCCGCTCGGCGACATCCACACCGACGAGGACGAGAGGCGCCGACTCCCATACCTGGCGCGGCGGCGGGGCACCGCAGACCACCTGCGGCTCGGCCCCTGCGGCAGCACAGAGCTTGAGCAGAGCCTCGATCAACTCGTCGTCCTCCGTGACGATCAGCGGCCCGCGAGAACCTGCACCGACAGCGTCGTAAGGCTCCGCGACGTGCGAGGCAGCGGGCTCGGCGGCCACCGCGGGCTCCGACCGGTCCAAGGGCCCCGAAGAGGCTCCGGAGGTCAGCCCGGAAGGCGGTTCTGCAGGTGGCTCGGCGGACGGCCCTACGGGCGGCAGTGCGTCCATGACGACTCCCTCGTGCGACGTGCTGGGAACGCCGGTTGCGGCGTGGATTCAGCGTGCTGGGAATTCGCAGGAGGCGCGTGGTCCGGTTGGCAATCTGTGGACAACCAAGGGGGTGTGGAAAACTCGGCCACTCTGGAGGCTGAGTTATATGTCAGGAAGTTGACTAGGAAGTGCCTGACGCCCTGCGCGACCACAACACCACCACTGTGGTAAAGCACCGTGACGAAGTCGCTGGGACTTCTTACAAATGCGAGGATGGATCGCGTTCCGTTCAGACCGGAACGGGTAAGCCCGGTATGGGCATCGACGCGGTTCCCGGTAGGCCGTCAGGAGCCCGATCCCGCCGAACCGCGGCAGCACGGGCATCAACGCAGGTGACAGCAGCTCTGCGGCGGGAAAATCCCCCAGGAACACCGGCCGACGAAATGGGCCGGGACGTGCGACGACCCCCGCCGGGGGGGAGAGCGGGGGTCGTCCTCCACAGCCCGACTCGGGGGGGGAGGAGTCGAGCTGGGTTAGCACGGTCGCGAACGATCCGTGACTTCCATGGTGTACCCGAAGGCCTTCTCAAGCAAACCCACGCGCCATGCCTTGACCCGAATGGTTGCCACATATCCTCGACGTCGTGGAAAACCACTCGCAGCCGCGCCGTCCGACCCGTCAAGCCGCCTTCTTCGACCTGGA
Organism: Streptacidiphilus sp. MAP5-3; assembly: GCF_041262505.1. NCBI lineage: Bacteria > Bacillati > Actinomycetota > Actinomycetes > Kitasatosporales > Streptomycetaceae > Streptacidiphilus > Streptacidiphilus sp. MAP5-3. The sequence goes on along the minus strand of NZ_JBGCCL010000010.1, from coordinate 13,992 downwards.
CAAGACCGTGATCGCCAAGTCCAGCGCCCTCGCCTTCAGCGGACCGCTGTACCGCGGCGGACTGATCAACCGCAGGGCGGTGCTCAAGAGCGCCTACGCTCAGTTCGTCTTCCTGGCCGGCGGCGCCGACCACGACCAGATGGAGAAGATGCGCCAGTACCTCTCGTCGCTGGCTCGCGGCTGGAACGTGGCCCAGGTACGGGAGATCGTTGCCGAGACACTGCACGATCTGATCGACCCGTTGATCTACGACGAGGCTGCCTCGCTGATCGAGGAGCACCACGCGGCCGGGCGGGACGTGGTGATCGTCAGCAGTTCCGGCTCCGAACTGGTAGAGCCCATCGGCGAGATGCTCGGCGCGGACCATGTGATCGCCACCCGGATGGCCGAGGAGGACGGCTGCTACACGGGAGAGATCGACTTCTACGCCTACGCCGCGAACAAGGCCGTGGCGATCCGCGCACTGGCCGAGACCGAGGGCTACGACCTGGAGCGCAGCTACGCCTACAGCGACTCCGCCACCGACCTTCCCCTGTTGGAAGCGGTTGGCAATCCCTTCGCGGTCAACCCGGACCGCGCACTTCGGCGAGAGGCGAACGCTCGCGGCTGGCCGGTCCTCGTGTTCAACCGCCCGGTCCAGCTGCGGGAGCGCAGCGCCTCCCTCGCGGTGACCAGCAGGCCGGTCCTCGCCGCGGCGGCGTTCGGGGCAGCGGTCACGGCGGCGGGTCTGGTCTGGTACGCCGCACGGCGCTCCGGCCGCACGGACGGTTCGTGACCGCGCCCGTTTCCCCGCCGCTCACAAGCCGAAGGTAAAGAACTGGGCCCCCGGGTTCCGCTTCGGTGTGATCCGCGCTACAAATGAGGTACGGCCCGCGAGACCAGATGGCTAACCTCAGACGGCGACGTTGAAAGGACCCATCGAGCGTCAGGCCACACGGACCGCGCACAGCCTCCGGGCACCCACGTGCAGCCGACCCACGATCTGGGCCGCCGCACCCGGCGAACGGGCACAGCTCCCCGCCGGATGGGCAAAGACAAGGCGCACGCATGGTCACTTGGACCCTGTGCCAGCGGCGGCATCCGAGGATGCCGCCGCAACCCTGTGCGGGCCCGGTGGTTGTCGAGGCCCGTTACGCCATCCCCCGCTGCATGGCCTCGCAGACCGCCGTGCTCTCGCGCACGCCGAGTCGCAACGCCTGGGCGCAGTGGATGATCCAGGCGGCCATGCCCTCGCCGGTGCCCGAGGCGTAGCCGGCCAGCGCGGCGCGGTAGGCGTCGGTGCCGAGTTCGGCCAGGCCGACCTCCATCGGGCAGATCGCCTTCGGGTCCAGACCCTCCGCGATCAGCACGATCCGCTGTGCGGCACGCGCCACCAGCCCGTTCACGCTCACAAAGGGCCGCAGGGTCATCAGTTCACCCTGGACCACGGCGGCCACGACGAGAGCCGGAGCCGTTCGCTCGTTCGGGTGTTTCGTGCCACCGCGGCTGGCCAAGAGTTGCGCCAAGGTGTCCAATCGTGCCGAGACCTCGGCGACTGGGGGCGCCGGAGGCAGCGAGAAGTCGGACAGCGGCGGCACGTCGGGCCGCGTCTCGGGCTTCTCGGTCGCGACCACCTGGTGTCGGAACAGCTCCTCGGAGGGCTCTCCGTTCTGCCGTGGTCGACCCACGGCGGTGCCGGTCGCGTCGCCGACCGCCAACAGGTGCAGGCGGGCCAACACCTGGAGCGGCGAGTGCCGCCAGGTGCCGAGCAGTTGTCCCGCCTCGACGCCCAGCCGAAGCGCGCCACCGACAAGGCGCGCCTCAGGGTCCTGACCGTAGTCGGTGCGCCGACGCACCTCCTCCAGCGGCCAGTCCGCGCCCTCCAGCGCGGCCGACGCACGGGCGCCGCGCAACGCGGCCTCGGAGGTGACCTCGTCGGCCCGGCGACGCATCACTCGGTGGCCGTAGAGACGGTCGACGGCCCGACGCGCCTCGGCGACGGCCTCGGCGACGCCCGGCAGCTCGCCCAGGGGCGCCAGCGGGTCTGCGGACCCGGAAGGTGAAGGGGTGCTCGTGCTCACCGAACTGACATTACGGAACGAGCGGGACTACTGAGCCCGCTTGGGGACGTGGGGTGCATCACCCGAAAGAGTCAAGGATCTGTGAAACCGGATCTCCGGGCATGAGCACGTCGCTACGATAGCCGCTATCGGTGACGATAACGGTTCCCAATAAGTCGGATGGCCTGGGCCGGTCGTCAGCCGCCTCCATCTGTGCTCACCGCACCTCGCACGCGCCTCCGACCGGAGCTCCCATGAAGATCGCTTTCGTCGGCAAGGGTGGCAGTGGCAAGACCACGCTGTCCTCGCTGTTCATCCGCCACCTGGCCACCGCCGGGAGCCCGGTGATCGCGGTGGATGCCGACGTCAACCAACATCTGGGCGCGGCCCTGGGGCTCAGCCAGGAGGAGTGCGCAGCGCTGCCCTCGCTGGGTGCCCAGATCCCGGCCATCAAGGAGTACCTGCGCGGACAGAACCCGCGCATTGCCGACGCGGCGTCAATGATCAAGACCACGCCGCCCGGTCGGGGGTCGCGGCTCCTGCGCATCGTCGAGGAGAACCCGATCTACCAGCTCTGTGCCCGCCCCGTCTCGGTGGACGGCGCCTCCCTCCGGCTGATGGCCACCGGCGCCTTCGAGGAGGAGGACCTCGGGGTCTCCTGCTACCACTCGAAGGTCGGCGCGGTGGAGCTCTGCCTCAACCACCTCGTCGACGGCCCCGGCGAGTACTGGGTGACCGACATGACCGCCGGCGCCGACTCGTTCGCCTCCGGCCTGTTCACCCGCTTCGACCAGACCTTCCTGGTCTGCGAGCCCACCCTGAAGGGCGTCTCGGTCTACCGCCAGTACCGGGACTACGCGGCCGACTACAGCGTCCGGCTGCACGTGATCGGCAACAAGGTCGAGCACGATGACGATCTGGCCTTCCTCCGCGAGGAGTTGGGCGACGCACTGGTCGCCGCTTTCCATCGCTCCACCTGGGTCCGGCGGACGGAACAGGGCCGCGCGCCGGCCTTCTCCGAGCTGGAGCCCGTCAATGCCGCCGTGCTGCGCACGCTGCAGGAGACCGCGGACGCCGCCCACGCCGAGCGCGACTGGGCCCGCTGGACCGCCCAGTCCGTCTCCTTCCACGTTCGCAATGCCGAGAGTTGGGGCAACGAAAAGACCGGCGCAGACCTGGCCGCGCAGGTGGACCCGGACTTCGTCCTCAGCGAGGAACTGCTCCCACTGCCGGAGCCGCTCGGGGTCTGAGCTGACGCTGCGCCCGCGAGCACCACAGGCGCTCGCACCTGCTCACACGGGTGAACTTGAGGCGCCGGAGCTGCAAGAAGGTAAAGGTTTCATTACTCTTCATTTACCGATTCTTGGCTCACTCGTGGCACACCCCGCCGCGCCGTCCTCACCCACAGGAGACGCGACCCATGCAGAGAACGCAGAACGCCGAGCCCCTCACACCTTGCCCGCTGTCCCCGCCGCCGGCATCGGTGCAGTCCCCACCGATGCCGGCGGAGACCGACTCCCTGACGGGGGTCCGAGACTTCCAGCAGCACACAGCTCCGCTGCTGCGCCCCGAGCTGGCCCGGCTCGCACAGGAGGGGCAGACGCCGTCACAGCTCTTCATCACCTGCGCGGACTCCCGCATGGTGCCGAACGTGATCACCAACAGCGGCCCCGGAGACCTGTTCACCGTCCGCAACATCGGCAACCTGGTCCCACCGACCACGGACGACAGCGTCTTCGCCGCAGTGGAGTACGCCGTTGACGTCCTGTCAGTCCGAGACATCGTGGTCTGCGGCCACTCGGGCTGCGGAGCGATGCAGTCGCTGCTCCACGGCGCGCACCGCAGGGACGGCCGCGCCGTCACTCCGCTGACCCGCTGGCTGCGCCATGGTCAGGACTCGCTGCACCGGGTGCGTCACCAGCCCGCCCGCTTCCACGGTCGGCCGCCGTCGACCGACCCGCTGGAGCGGCTGTGCCTCACCAATGTGGTCCAGCAGTTGGACAACCTGCGCGCCCATCCGAGCGTCACCCGCAAGACTGATTCGGGCGAACTCCGCCTGACCGGCCTCTACTTCGAACTGACCACGGCGCAGACCTATGTGTGGTCGCGGCGCAACCATGGATTCCGACCGGTCACACCACGTCTGGGCAGCGCCGCCTGACCGGACGACGGACGGAGGCGCGCTCCTCGTCAGCCCCGGATCCGGGCTGCGGTGGCCCCTGGTCCCTGGCTGCTCCGGGGCCACCCCAGGAAAGGTCTACACCAATTTTAGCCGGGGCCTTGTCAGCACCCCCATCGACCTGGTGAGCTGTCCCACGAAATCAGGACGAAACCCGATGAGGAGTGTTGCGTTGAGCAGCAATGAGAGCCTGGCGAACCTGCTCAAGGAGGAGCGGCGGTTCGCCCCTCCCGCAGCGCTCGCAGCAGCCGCCAACGTCACCGCCGACGCCTATGCCGAGGCCAAGGCCGACCGGCTGGGCTTCTGGGCCGAGCAGGCCCGACGGCTGAGCTGGGCCAAGCAGCCCACCGAGACCCTGGACTGGTCCAACCCTCCCTTCGCCAAGTGGTTCGCTGACGGCGAGCTCAACGTCGCCTACAACTGCGTGGACCGCCACGTCGAGGCCGGCCTGGGCGACCGGGTCGCGATCCACTTCGAGGGCGAGCCCGGCGACTCCCGCGCCATCACCTACGCCCAGCTCAAGGACGAGGTCTCCAAGGCGGCCAACGCACTGCTGGAGCTCGGCCTCGCCAAGGGCGACCGGGTGGCGATCTACATGCCGATGATCCCGGAGGCCGTCGTCGCAATGCTGGCCTGCGCCCGGATCGGCGCGCCGCACTCGGTGGTCTTCGGAGGCTTCTCCGCCGACGCCGTGGCGTCCCGGGTCCAGGACGCGGACGCCAAGCTCGTGATCACGGCCGACGGCGGCTACCGCCGCGGCAAGCCGGCCGCTCTCAAGCCGGCCATCGACGAGGCGCTGACGCAGTGCCCGCAGGTCGAGCACGTGCTGGTGGTGCGCCGCACCGGTCAGGAGACCTCGTGGACCGAGGGCCGGGACGTCTGGTGGCACGAGATCACGGAGCGTCAGTCCGCGGAGCACGCGCCCGAGGCGCACGCGGCCGAGCACCCGCTCTTCATCCTGTACACCTCGGGCACCACGGGTAAGCCCAAGGGCATCCTGCACACCACCGGTGGCTACCTGACCCAGGCCAGCTACACCCACAACGCCGTCTTCGACCTCAAGCCGGAGACCGACGTCTTCTGGTGCACCGCCGACATCGGCTGGGTCACCGGCCACTCGTACATCGTCTATGGGCCGCTCTCCAACGGCACCACCCAGGTCATGTACGAGGGCACCCCCGATACCCCGCACCAGGGCCGCTTCTGGGAGATCGTCCAGAAGTACGGGGTCACCATCCTCTACACCGCCCCCACCGCGATCCGCACCTTCATGAAGTGGGGCGACGACATTCCCACCAAGTTCGACCTGTCCTCGCTGCGGTTGCTGGGCAGCGTCGGCGAGCCGATCAACCCCGAGGCGTGGGTCTGGTACCGCGAGCACATCGGCGCCGGCCGCACCCCGATCGTGGACACCTGGTGGCAGACCGAGACCGGCGCCATGATGATCAGCCCGCTGCCGGGCGTGACCGAGACCAAGCCCGGTTCGGCCCAGGTGCCGCTGCCCGGCATCTCCGCCACCGTGGTCGACGACGACGCCAACGAGGTGCCGAACGGCTCCGGCGGCTACCTGGTACTGACGGAGCCCTGGCCGTCGATGCTCCGCACCATCTGGGGCGACGACCAGCGCTACCTCGACACCTACTGGTCCCGGTTCGAGGGCCGCTACTTCGCCGGTGACGGCGCCAAGAAGGACGAGGACGGCGACATCTGGCTGCTCGGCCGGGTCGACGACGTCATGCTGGTCTCCGGCCACAACATCTCGACCACCGAGGTTGAGTCGGCGCTGGTCTCGCACCCGCAGGTCGCCGAGGCAGCGGTCGTCGGTGCGGCCGACGCCACCACCGGCCAGGCCATCGTCGCCTTCGTCATCCTGCGCGGCACTGCGCAGGACTCCGAGGAGCTCGTCGCCGAGCTGCGCGACCACGTGGGCCGGGTGCTCGGCCCGATCGCCAAGCCGAAGCGCGTTCTGACGGTCAGCGAACTGCCGAAGACCCGCTCCGGCAAGATCATGCGCCGCCTGCTCCGCGACGTGGCCGAGAACCGTGCCGTGGGTGACGTCACGACCCTGGCGGACTCCACCGTCATGGATCTGATCCAGAGCAAGCTCCCCTCCGCACCGAGCGAGGACTGAGCCCCAGCTGGCCCCGGCACCGTCAGGTGCGCCCGGGCGCTGCGACCGTGACGAGCAGTCGCGGCCGTGGCGCCCGACGCCGCCCGTTGCTCCCGCCCGTTCGGCGAGTGACGGCCGCGCTTCTGTCGCATTTCCGTAGCATGTGACAACACAGCATGTGACAAAACGGATGAATGCGACAGAAGTGAGGTGCCCCGAGTGACGAGCGCCCCGCCACGGTCGCCGCGCCCGCAGTTCCTGGCCCGGCTGCCCCTGCCCGAGCGCGCGTTCCTCGCGGACGCCCTCCGGGCCGAGACGGTGGGCGGTGTCCTCCTGCTGATCGCCGCCGTGGCGGCACTCGTCTGGGCCAACGCCTGGCCTCACGCCTACGAGACGGTCCTCGAGTACACCGTCGGGCCCAGCAAACCGCTCCATCTGCACCTCCCGCTGGAGACCTGGGCCAACGACGGGTTGCTCTCCGTCTTCTTCTTCGTCGCCGGCATCGAGCTCAAGCGTGAGCTGGTCGTCGGGGAGCTCAGGGATCCTCGGGCTGCCGTGCTGCCGGTCGTCGCGGCCGTCTGCGGGGTGGCTCTGCCCGCGATCATCTACGCCCTCGCCAACTCCGGCTCGGGTGGCCACCCGGGCGGTTGGGCCATCCCCACCGCCACCGACATCGCCTTCGCCCTGGGCGTGCTGGCCGTCGTCGGGTCGCACCTACCGTCGGCCCTGCGGGCGTTCCTACTGACCCTGGCGGTGGTGGACGACCTGATCGCGATCCTGATCATCGCGATCTTCTACAGCTCGGGCATCAAGCTCTGGGCACTCGGCCTCTCGCTGCTGGGCCTGATCGCCTTCTACTTCCTCCACCGGGCCCGGGTGCACGGCTGGTACCTCTACGTACCGCTGGCGGTCGTGATCTGGGCGCTGATGCACGAGAGCGGCGTGCACGCCACCGTGGCCGGCGTCGCCATGGGTCTGATGCTGCGGGTCACCAAGGACCCGGGCGAGGAGCACTCCCCCGGCGAGCACGTCGAACATCTGGTCCGCCCCTACTCGGCCGGGTTCTGCGTGCCGGTGTTCGCGCTCCTCGCCGCGGGCGTCTCGGTCAGCGCGCACTCGCTGGTCCAGGTCTTCACCACCGCAGCCCCGCTGGGCGTGATGGCGGGCCTGATCCTGGGCAAGAGCCTCGGTGTCTTCGGCGGGACCTGGCTGGCCGCGCGGTTCACCCGGGCAGAGCTCAACCCGGAGCTGGAATGGGCGGACCTCTTCTCGATCTCGGTGCTGTCCGGGATCGGTTTCACCGTCTCACTGCTCATCTCGGAGCTGGCCTTCTCCGACAACGCCGACCTGGTGGAGCGGTCCAAGGCGGCAGTTCTGGTCGGTTCGCTGATCTGCGCCGTGGCAGCAGCCGTGTTGCTACGGGGGCGCAACCGCAAGTACCAGCGTCTCTGTGACGAAGAGGACGCCGAGACGGCGTAGTGTCCGGTGGTGACGTACCGTCGGGTAGCGGCATGATCTGATAGAGCAACAGCCAGCATCCGACGGCGACACGTCACAGGATCAGCATGAGGAGAAGCGACATGGCCGCTCCCGAGACCGGGACCGAGCGCACGGTGGGACAGCTGTTCGCTTCCGCGAGCGCCGATCTTTCGGCGTTGGTCCACGACGAGATCGCGCTCGCCAAGCAGGAGATCAAGAAGGACGTCATCCGGGGCGCGGCCGGCGGCACGGCGGGCGTGGTCGCGGCAGTGATCCTGCTGGCCTCGATCCCGATGTTCAGCTTCGCGGCGGCCTACGGGATCCACTCGAGCGGCCTCGGGCTGGTCTGGTGCTTCCTGATCACGGGCGGCGCCTTCGTCGTGATCGCGCTCATCGCGGCCTTCTTCGCGTACCGCGCGTTCCGGAAGCTCTCCCCGCCGGAGCGCACCATCGCGGGCGCCAAGGCCACCGTCGACGTGCTGAAGAGCGCCAAGCCGCACGCGGCTCCGGTGCCCCTTGGGGACGGCCACAAGGCGATCACGCGCTGACGTCGCTCGAACGGCCACGCAGACCGTGTCTTCTCCGCGGGTCTGACTTCTCCGCGGTTCCGGCCTCTCCGCGGTTCTGGCCTCTCCGGGAGGCTGACTTCTCCGGGGCTGACTCGTCCGGGCGGTTGACTCGTCCGAGCGGCAACGTGTGACACGCTCTACTCATGGCCTTCGACCCAGCCGTCTCCAGCTCCGATACCTTCGACCCGCGCATCGAGGGTCCGTGGACGCACCGTGACGTCGCCGCCAACGGCGCCCGGTTCCACATCGCCGAGGCGGGCGAGGGACCGCTGGTCCTGCTGGTCCACGGCTGGCCGCAGTTCTGGTGGGCCTGGCGGCATCAACTGACCGCGCTGGCCGACGCCGGGTACCGGGCGGTCGCGGTGGACCTGCGGGGCGTCGGCGGCAGCGACCGCACCCCGCGCGGCTACGACCCGTCCAACATGGCGCTGGACCTCACCGGGGTGATCCGGTCGCTCGGCGCGCACGACGCGACCCTGGTCGGACACGACTGGGGCGGCTTCCTGGCCTGGACGGCGGCGGCGATGCGCCCGGCACTCGTCCGACGGCTCGTGGCGGTCTCCAGCGCCCACCCACGCCGCCTCCGGCGCGCACTGCTGACCGACCGACGCCAGATCATGGCCGCGGAGCACCTGCTCGGCTTCCAGCGGCCGTGGGTGCCCGAGCGACAGCTGGCCGCCGACGACGCGGCCCTGGTCGGACAGTACCTGACCGAGTGGAGCGCTCCGGGCCACGAGCCCGACAAGGAGGAGCTGATCGCCTACCGGCAGGCGATCATGCTGTCGAACTCGCGGCACTGCTCGATCGAGCCCTACCGCTGGCTGATGCGTTCCATGGGCCGACCGGACGGCCTGCAGTTCTCCCGGCGCATGAACCGGACGCTGCACGTGCCCACCCTGCACGTGCACGGCGCGGACGACCCGGTGCTGCTGGCCGGCACGGCTGCGGGCTCGGCCGCGTACGTCGACGCGCCGTACACCTGGCAGGTGCTCGACGGGGTCGGCCACTACCCGCACGAGGAGGCCCCGGAGGTCTTCAACGAGCTGTTGTTGGGCTGGCTCAAGGAGTCGGTGTAGTCGGACCGACCTCGACCGACCGACCTCGACCGAACCGACCTCGACCGGCCAACTGTGACAGATCGACCGCGATTGGTCGCGCCCGGTGCGACAGTCCGTCAGTATGTGAATACGCCTCGCGCATAGGCCGATTGGAACCTTTGCTCGGGGTTACCGACCAAGCGGTGCGGGCATCGTGGCTTTATGAGCTGGATGCACGACCGCGCCCTCGCGCCCCGAAACCGTCGCCGCTCGCAGCAACGCTCCGCGGTGACCGGCCCAGCCGGAATCGCCGACGGGGCCGCCGCCGCTCATGTTCCGGACACAGCAACGGAAGTGACGCTGCTGGAGCCTGCCGGCCACGTCGGGATCCCACGTATCCTCGGCCGCCGCGCCCGCTGGGTGACCTCCCGCCTGCGGCAACGCTGACTGCGGAGGTCGCCCCAGGCTGGACAAGCCAGGAAAGCCGGGCAAGCCGAGATGGCCAGGCTGGCCGCGCGCCGACGGTGCGTCAGAGTGAGTGCGGCGACAGGGCGGTGAACCAGAGCAGCGCGATGGTGCCGACTCCCATCAGCGGCACCAGGATCTCGGTTTCCAGCTTGTTGCCGCTGCTCTTGATGATCTCGATCTCGTAGCGCGTCTTCAGCGGCCAGAGCCAGGGGGCGCCCATCTTCGTGATGGAGTCTCCGAGCAGGTGGGCGACGCAGCCCAGGCCGACCGCGTAGGGGAGCCAACCCGGCGCCGAGGGAATGAACTTGTCGATCACGCCGGTGCCGATCGCGGCCATGGCCACGATCGTGCCCCAGGCGTTGAAGCCGTGGCCGGGCGGGCAGAGGTTGAGCGCGCGGATGGCCATCGCCAACAGGAAGAACGTCATGCCCAGCGTGAAGTCGCGGCCGAGGTAGGTCACACCGGCCCACGTCCCGGCGGTCATCAGCGCCACGAAGAAGATCGAGTGGGTGGCGTGCCGGTGGCCGCCCGAGATCCAGGCGACGAAGCGGCAGAGCGTCTTGCTGATCGGGCCAAGGAAGTTGGCAATGGTGCCGTCGTGGTGGTCCAGGTCGGGCAGGAGCGCGGCGCCCGCGCAGAGCACCGTGCCCATCAGGATCTCCTGCGGCTGCAGATGAGCGTGCATCACCAGGGGCGGCAGGTAGGGGGCGGTGGCCGCGAAGAGCAGTGCCCCGCTCACCGCGTGCGAGTGGCCCATCATGACTGTTCGTCCTCCCCAAGCCGCGCAGTCTTCGCTGCGCGTCGCCGCCCTCGGCTGACGCCTTCTCACGCCCGCCCGCGCCCGACCGTACCAGGAAGATCGGACAGGGCCGAGGGTCCACCTGATCAGGGCTCAGCGGACATGCGGCGCCCCGCCTCGAGGGGCCACGACCTCATCAGAGCGCGCAGGACTCCGTGTTGACCGACGAGGTCAGGTCCTCGCCCTGGAGCGCGTCGGACTGGACCTCGTCGGCGGTGAGCGCGTAGCCGGTCTGCGCGTCGTCCAGGGACTTGGCGAAGACCACGCCGTAGACCTCGCCGTCCGGAGTGAGCAGCGGCCCACCGGAGTTGCCCTGACGGACCGTCGAACGGATCGAGTAGACGTCGCGGCTCACCGTGCCACGGTGGTAGATGTCCGGGCCGTTGGCCTGGATCCGGCCACGGATGCGGGCGGCCTGGACGTTGAACGGACCGTTCTCCGGGAAGCCGGCGACGATGGCGTCCACGCCGGAGTCGGCGCTGCCGGCGAAGGTGAGCGAGGGCGCGTTGAGCCCGGGGACGTCCAGGATGGCGATGTCACGCTGCCAGTCGTAGAGAACGACGTGCGCGTCGTAGGTGCGGTTGCCCAGGCGGACCGTGGAGGTGGTCACGCCGCCGACGACATGGGCGTTGGTCATGACCCGCTCCGGGGCGTAGACAAAGCCGGTGCCCTCGATCTCCTTGCCGCAGGAAGGGGCGGTACCAAGGACCTTGACGATGCTCTGGCGCGCGGTTCGGACGCCCGTGCTGTTGACCAGGCGCGGGTCCGGAGCCGGGACGTCGGTGATCGGCTCGGTCTGGAACGGGTCGAAGACCTGCGGGAACCCGTTGCGGGCCAGCGTCGCGGTGAAGTTGGAGAACCAGGAGGGCGCGTCGGCAGGCAGTACGTCCTGGACCGTGGCGAGCACCTTGGACGTCCGCACCTGGTGGGCGACGGTGGGCAGGGAGGTGCCCGCCAGCGCCGACCCTATGAGCCAGGCGACCAGCAGCATGGCGACCACGTTGACCATCGAGCCACCGACGGCGTCGGGAACGCGGGCCCGGCTGCGGCCGATCCTGCCACGCAGCTTCCAGCCCCAGTGCGTGGTGAAGGCCTGGCCGCAGGCGGCGAAGACGATCACCACCACGACCGCGACGACCGAGGAGACGACGCCGGGCGAGAGGTGGGTGAGCAACTGCGGCAGCAACTGCACGGCGAGCACGCCGCCGCCGAGGAAGCCCAGGACGGAGAGGACGCCCACGACGAAGCCCTGGCGGTAGCCGCTCACAGCGAATCCGACGGCGGCCAGGAGCAGCAGGACATCAAGGACGTTCACCCGGCTACCTTGCCATGCGTGACGAATGGAGCGCAGGCCCCTCCCCAGCCTGTGGACAACTCGTGACCCCCATGAGATCTGTGCCGGGCTGGGGCCGCCGCCGCCCCCGAGCCGGCCCCCGCGCCCGACGACGGGTCAGTGACCTCCGAGGGGCGTCCCCTGCTCCAGGGCGCGAGCACGCGCCTGCTCCTCCGGTGAGGCGAAGAGCGAGGCGTCGCCGAGCTCGACCTCCTGGCCGTTGTCCCACGGACGTTCCCAGCCCGCGTGGTGGAGCAGGCGGTCGATGACGCCTGCGGTGAAGCCCCAGATCACATGACCGTCGATCCGGAACGCCGGGCCGCGGAAGCCGCTGGGATGCCGGAGCCGGGCCCGGTTGGCCGGGTCGACCAGCCGTGCGACCGGGACCCGGAACACCTCGGCGACCTCGCCCTCGTCCACCGGCGCGACCGGGACGGGGGTGTGCCACCAGCCGAGCACCGGCGTGACGACGAAGTCGCTCACCGGGATGTAGAGGTCCGGCAGCACCCCGAAGACCTGCACGCCCGACGGATCGAGGCCGGTCTCCTCCCAAGCCTCGCGCAGCGCGGCGCGGATCCGGCCCTCCCCGGCCGGGTCACCGTCCTCGGGGTCGAGTGCGCCTCCGGGGAACGAGGGCTGTCCCGCATGCGAACGGAGCCGCCTGGCGCGCTCGATCAGCAACAGGTCCGGGCCGCTGCCCGGTTGCGGTTGCTCACCGAAGAGCACCAGGACCGCCGAGCGACGGCCACCCTGCTCCGGCGGCAGGAACCGGCTCAGCTGCGTCGGCTCGATCCGCTCCGCGACGTCGCGGACGGGGACCAGCCACTCCGGGATGCCCTCCCGCTCGACCTTTGCGGATGCCCCGGGGCCGGTCCAGGTGCCGCTCACGCAACCACCTCGGCGGCGCTGTCGGCGGCGGGACCGCCATGGGCCGCCGCACGGGCAGCCGCCTCGCCGGGGTAGTCGGACGGCGGCCTGAGCCGCTGGCCGGGCTGGCCGCCCTTCTCGTACTTGAGCAGCTTCTCGGCCTTCACCGGGTCGGTCTCGCCCGTGCCATAGGAGGGGCAGAGCTGGGCGATCGGGCATGCCCCGCAGGCGGGCTTCCGGGCGTGGCAGATCCGGCGGCCGTGGAAGACCACGCGGTGCGACAGCATGGTCCACTCGCTCTTCTCGACGAGCTCACCGACCTCCTGCTCGACCTTGACCGGGTCCTCGGAGGTGGTCCAGCCGAACCGCAGGGCCAGCCGCCCGAAGTGGGTGTCGACGGTGATGCCGGGGACGCCGAAGGCGTTGCCCAGAACGACGTTCGCCGTCTTGCGCCCGACGCCCGGCAGCGTCACCAGGTCCTCCAGACGACCGGGCACCTCGCCGCCGAAGTTGTCGCGCAGCGCGGCGGAGAGGCCGAGCAACGACTTGGCCTTGTTACGGAAGAAGCCGGTCGGGCGGATCAGCTCCTCCATCTCCTCGGGATTCGCGCCCGCCATCGCCTCCGGCGTCGGGTACTTGGCGAAGAGCGCGGGCGTGGTCTGGTTCACCCGCAGGTCCGTCGTCTGCGCGGAGAGGACGGTCGCCACCAGGAGTTGGAAGGGGCTGTCGAAGTCCAGTTCGGGGTGCGCGTACGGATACACGTCCGCCAACGCCCGGTTGATCCTCCTCGCTGCCCGCACTTTCGCCAGATGCGTTGTCGGGAACGGTGCCTTCTTGAACCCCGGCCCACCGGCAGCACCAGCGGTCACGGACACGCCACTCTTCGCCATACCCGCCAGAGTACGACCCCGCACCGACGCCCATGGGCAAGGTCGGACAGCATCACCTTGAGGCCCTCACCACGATCCGGTGGTCCACGCTGCCCCGCGCCTGGGCTGAGGCTGCGGCAGTGTCAAATGACGGTCCAGGTGTCGTGGCCGGTGAGGAGGGCTTCGAGGTCGCCGGGGCCCTGGGTGGCGACGGCCTGGTCGAGTTGCTGGTTGAGTTGCCGG